>NZ_NRDP01000020.1:0-124234 GCF_002878475.1 Dyella sp. AD56 | reverse complement strand
ATTTGATCGCACGGCCGAAGGCCGTGTGATCAAGTGCCTCACCGTGGTTGACGACGCCACACACGAGTCGGTCGTGATCGAAGTAGAGCGTGCCATTTCTGGTGCCGGCGTCGCTCGCGTGATGGATCGCTTGGCGCTCACACGCGGCCTACCGAAGATCATTCGCAGTGATAACGGCAAGGAGTTTTGCGGGAAGGCCATGGTGGTGTGGGCCCATGAGCGCGGCGTGCAACTGCGGTTGATCGAGCCTGGCAAGCCCAACCAGCACGCTTACATCGAATCGTTCAACGGGCGCTTGCGCGATGAATGCCTCAACGAGCACTGGTTTCCCAGCCTGCTTCACGCACGCACCGAGATCGAAACCTGGCGCCGGGAATACAACGAAGAACGACCCAAGAAGGCTTTGGGCGGGCTCACGCCCGCCGACTATGCGAAGCAGCTAAAGTGACACTGGGCTCTAATTCGTCCCGCTACTGAAAGCGGGGGGACGTCGGTTTCCCCACCGATAATCTTCCCCAGGCCTGCTTCACTTTTGATCAAACTTTGGCCCGCATCTCTGAACTTGGCCCGCTCTACAATCGGTGCACGGACAAGGGCTCAGCCTCCCGTCCAGCATCATTGTCTGTCACGGATTTAAACGGCACGGTGCTTTCCGTTCAAACCGACCATCCGTTCGATCATCAGGCTTTTGCCCGAGACTTTTGCCTAACGGATCAGTGGTCACATATTGGACGAATGTTTGCCGGTGAATGTTTCCTGCTGTCACAGGGATCTGTCCTTGATGACCATCTTCCACATGTAGAAGGTCTTTCCGACGGGTCGGCAGCCATCGTCGCGCCATATCCAAATGGCATTCGGCTATCGAAACTACTGCGACTCCATCTTCTGTCCGCGTTCCTTGGTACATATGCGCGCTACCACCCAGAGCCCTGGATCGCCGCCGTATTTGGCCATGTGAATGGGGATCACATCATGCCCTTGATCCGGGCAGCGACTGACTTAGTTGATGCCGAGTATCCCAGGCTGGTCATCAAGGAACTTGAAGATCGGGTGTGAGGATTCTAGAGGGTCGCTTTGATCTCGGCCACGTTCTTACATACCCCCGATAACACGGTCTAATCGCCCTGCCCTTGACCTTGCCCTTCCATGGCAAGCGCATAATTTTCGACGGCTTCGCACCCGTGATCCCCGTCGGACTAGAGGCACCCTGGCGCTCCCCTCGGTGAAACCTTTTGGGTTGGGCACGCATCACATCGTCATCCATTGGTCGGTGAGATCACCTCGATGAGAAAGAGATGAAGAACTGCGCCCTCGCTTTCTGGCTCATGATCACGGCCTTTTCCCCGGCCTATGCTCGTCATTTCACGCAATCCGATCTGGCTTATCTAAGTCAGATCGGCGACGCCACCGCCTCGAGCGACGGCAAATGGCTGGTATGGGAGCAGGCCACGGATGATCCGCATATAAAAGGGACGCAACATGTGCTGTGGCGACTCGATCTCGCCAACAGCGGCAGCGAACCGGAGAAGATGGCGTTTCTCGACGACTCTGCACCGTCCGCCCCTGCGTTCTCGGCTGACGGTATGTTGTACTTCCTGTCGGAACGGACGTCGTCGATGCCGACGATCTTCCGTATGTCGATGGATGACACCAAGCCGACTGCGGTGCTGGCATCCGAAGATCTCGCAGGATTTAGGATCTCTCCGCGTGGCGATGCAGTGCTTGTCTGGGCGCGTAGACCACCGCATACGCGATTCCTGGATGACAAGACTGGGATCGTCCAAGCCAACGGCGGCGCCCGCGTCTTCGATCAGCTCCCCATAAGACATTGGAATCAATGGGAGGATGGCAATCGATCCCAATTATTCCTGCTGCCTCTGCATGACGGACAGGCAATTGGACCCGGGTGCGCGGTCGCGCCGACGCTCGTCGGCGACGTACCGTCACAACCAAGCGGAGGAAAGGAGGAGACAGCCTGGGGCGCGGATGGAAAGTCCATCTACTTTTCGTTGCGAGCCGCGGGTCCCATCGAGCCGCTTTCCACCAATACCGACATCTACGCCGCGTCAGCGGACTGCGCGAACGAACCCATCGATCTGACCGCAGCCAATGCGGCGGCGGACCAATGGCCCGCGGTATCGCCCGACGGGCGGTGGCTCGCCTGGCTTGCCACCTCTCGGCCGGGATATGCCGATGACAGGCGCGTGGTTTGGCTTCGCGAACTCGCCACCGGGAAGGCTCACCCACTCACACAAGCATGGGATCGATCGCCGGATGCAATTCTGTGGTCCCCGGACTCAACCACGCTCTACGCTACGGCCAACGACACGCTGGACCATCCTGTCTTCAGCATTGACGTTGCCGATGAGGTCGTTCGGCGACTGACGACCGCTGGGCACTTGGTGCTTATCGCGGCCGAGCCCGACGGGTCGCTAATTCTCAAGAAGGATGGACTGGTGGAGCCTCCGAATCTGTGGCGCCGCAGCGCCAGAGGCAAACTCACGAGGCTCACAAACGCCAACGCTGCCAAGCTGGCCGGTGTCGAGTGGCCGAAGGTACTGCGCTTCAAGTTTGCCGGTGCCGGAGGCGACGAGGTCAATGGCATCGTGCTGCGCCCACCCGGACTGGCACCAGGCAAGAAAGCCCCCGTCGTCCTCATTGTCCACGGTGGCCCGCAATCCTCCCTCGGCGACATCTGGTACCCGCGATGGCCACTGAATCCGACGCTCTACGCGGAACATGGGTACGGCGTGGTGTCTGTCGACTTCCATGGAAGCACGGGATACGGCCAAGCGTTCACCGACTCGGTCAATCGCAACTGGGGTGGCAAGCCGCTTGAAGACCTCCAGCTTGGTCTCGCGACGGCGATCGAGCGCTTCACATTTCTCGACGGGGACAACGCCTGCGCGGTCGGTGCTTCTTACGGCGGATACATGATGAATTGGATCGAAGGCCATTGGCCCGGCCGATTCAATTGCATCGTCCAGCATGACGGCATCTTCGACGAGCGAGGCATGACGTACGAGACGGACGAACTCGCCCAGGATCACTGGGATTTCGGAAACAGACCGTACTATGTCGATCCCGTCGAATACGAGCGATGGAATCCTGTCAATGCCGTTGCCCAATGGCGAACGCCTCAACTTGTGATCACGGGCGAAAAGGACTTCAGAAGCCCGACCGGACAGGCAGTGGCAGCGTTCACTGCACTGCAGGAGCGAAGCATTCCTTCCCGGCTGCTCGTGTTTCCGGACGAAGGCCACTACGAAGCCAGGGCGGTGGACAGCATTCAATGGTACGACGAGGTCTTCAAGTGGCTGGACGAATGGACGTCCAAGGCTGCAGCCGGAGCGCAAAGCACTCAATCCACACCATGAAGCAGGCCGCCTGCCTTGGGAGCGGACGGCCACGCTACCCTCGATAACGCGCCCTAATCGCGCGGCAGGTCATGTCCTTGATTCCATCGAAGCGCAAGGCAGCAAGCATCGCCTCGGTCAGAAGCAGCGCTAGCGCCGCGATAGCCGGTACGACGGATGATTCAACCCGGTCGGAGGATAAAGTTCATCGTGCGTGTAGGTGAAACCAAGCTTCAGAAGAAACTTTCGCGACATCTCGTTCCGGGGGTGATGTCCTGCAAAAAGCGCCGAAGCGTTCAGTGAATCAAAGCCATAGTTAATCACCGCCCTGCCCGCTTCTATGGCCAGGCCCTGGCCCCAGAACTTATGGCGCAGGTGTACTCCCAACTCGTAGACCTGCTGATCCACGTCATAGGGACGCAATCCAGCGCATCCAGCGTGCTCTCCGCTTTCCAAGAGGAAGATCGGCCAGTACTGAACGTGATGTTCCTGCATGCAAGACATCTCGGTAGATAAGCGTCGCGCTACCGCTTCCTCGGTAAACGGGCCGCCGATCAATGCGGTTACCTGCGGATCGCCCCATAACGTTAACGCCAACCTCAGGTCGTCTGAAGTCCAGCAGCGAAATTCCAGTCGTTGGGTGGACGGGGGATAATTCATGTGGCTACTCTCGGGGGGATGGCAAGGCAACGGGCTTCTTTTGGCAGCAGCCCTCTCTAGGGGAATGTCCGCCACGGGTCGAAAGCAAGCCTGGCCAGTGTACCGATGCACCACCTGGTGCCGGAGTCTTCCAGTGCCCGGAAGAACGCGTCGGCGGTCTACAGCAAACCTAGTTGCGTTGCTTTCAGGGTGGCTGCGGCGCGGGTGGTGCACTCGAGTTTGCGGAACGCACTCTCGACGTGAGTGCGTACGGTGCTTGGGCTGATTCCCAGTTTTTTGGCCGCTTCCTTGTTGCTGGCGCCTAGACTGATCCAGCGCAGCACGTCACGCTCGCGCTGCGTAAGCAAGCTGGTCAATGCGGCGACAGCTGGCTTGTTCCTGTTTGTCCGTGGCTCCTTCAGCAATGCTCGGACAACGTCGGCGTCGTGGCGTCCAGCGACGGCCTCGGCGGTCATCAAAGCCTGCGCGGCGCTTTCGTCCATGGCTTCTCGCCAGGGCCGCGCCGCACGCAAGGCAGCCAATGCCGATGCAGCGGAGAGGATGCGTCCTTCGATGGGAATGTTTCCGGTTCTGGCTTCCCGGTAGTAACCGGAGCCATCCGGCCTTTCGTAGGCGTAGGACGCAATGTCCGCCTCGCCGGCCAGGCTGCCGAGTTGCCGCGCCGCTCGTCCGGTCCAGTAGGGAACAAGGCGTACGCGCTCCCACTCCGGTTCCATCAGTTTGCCCGGCGTATCCCAGACCATGTTCGGTACGGCGGCGCGACCGATGCCATGGATAAGGGCCGCCCGGTATAACTTCTGCTGGCGGGCTTCATCCAGTTCTAGCGCGATGGCCGTATTCTTGGCCAGCTGCGCCACGCGCCGCGAATGCCCGGTCATCCAGGGTAATTTCAGGTCGATGATGTCGGCCAGTATTTCTAGCGATGTCGTGCGTCCGGCGAACACCTCGCCGAGCGAACACCGGCCGCTTAAGGTCGGGTCGTTGTCGAGTTCGGCCAGCCAGCGCGAAGCGTTTTCTATCAGCAGCGACGCAAGGCCGACGGGATACAACACATCGGCGCGTTGGCCGATCAGTTGGCACGCCTGCTCAAAGCCATAGAGGCGGTGGAAGATGTCGAGGTCGCCGGCAAGCGACGCCATGTAAACAGAAGCGGGGATCTGTTCGCCTTGCAGGCCGTCCGGGGCGCCAGCGCCGTTGTGGCTTTCAAACAAATGGCGCAGCGCGAACTGCGCCGTCTCGCTCAAACCCAGTTCTTTGGCGATGTCTCCGGAGACTTCGCAATGGATGCGCGACAACGAGTGGAATGCCGAGCCATTGCCCTTGGTGCCCGCGCGAAACCCGCTGCCGGGCGACTGGAGGGCAAGCAGCGCCTTGCGCGCACTTATGTCGTCACCGACCAGTCGCGCGAATTCGGGCGCATTGGCGGTACAGCCGGACCAGCGCAGCAATGCGACGGTAGCGGCCTCGGTGCAGGCCACCTCATCGGCGCCGGCGGCCTTGGCCAGTTGCCCGGCAATCCAGGCGGCCCGCGGGGAGTGATCGGTCGGCTGCCCCATGGCGAGGTCGCCCACAAACGCGATCGAGCGGATCACGTCGAGCAAGGCAACAGCGGACACCTCTGCGTCAGATCGGGACATGTTCATGGGCAGGGAGCATAGCGCCACCGTTCTCGCCACGGCCTCGGTCATTCATCCGATGGTTTGCGCAAACCCCGGCGCGCAAGCTGCGCTCCAAGGTCGACAGCACGACCTGTCTTCCCCCGCGATGTATGTCCCTGCTTCGTTCCGTCAAATAACCTTTGGAGATTCTGATGAAGATCAAAGCTTTCGGTCTCGCCGCCCTGGCCGCCATGACCCTCGCATCTGCCGCTCACGCCGCCACCGACATGGCGCCCAAGTCACAGGAATCCATCAAGAACATCGTGCTCGTGCACGGCGGCTTCGTAGATGGCTCCGGCTGGCAGAAGGTGTACGACATCCTCAAGAAGGACGGTTACAACGTCACCATCGTCCAGAACCCCACGACCACGCTCGCCGATGACGTCGCCTTCACCAAGCGCGCCATTGCGCAACAGAATGGCCCCGTAGTGCTCGTCGGCCACTCTTACGGCGGCGTGGTTATTTCCGAAGCCGGCACCGATCCCAAGGTCCAGCGCCTCGTCTACATCGCCGCGTTTGCACCGGACACCGGCGAGTCGGTGCAGAGCCTGATCGCCAACCCGCCCCCGGGTGCGTCGCAGCCGCCGATCCTGCCGCCGCAGGATGGTTTTCTGTTCCTGGATCGCGCGAAGTTCGCGGCCGCCTTTGCCGGCGACGTGCCCGCTGCCGAAGCCAATTTCATGGCGGACTCGCAGGTACCGTGGGGCGTTCAGGCCTTGGGTGGGCAGGTGACGGTGCCTGCCTGGAAGTCGAAGCCGAGCTGGTATCTGGTTACCAAGGATGACCACATGATCCCGCCCCAAGCGCAGCACATGATGGCTAAGCGCGCGGGCTCCACGGTGGTCGAAGTGGCCGGCAGCCATGCCATCTATGTCTCCAAGCCGGAGGTTGTCGCCAAGCTCATCGAGCAGGCGTCCTACGGCAAGAAGTAATCGTTGCGAGGGAGCGGAGCGCAGCTGGCGCTCCGCTCCCTTTCATGTGCAAGGCAAGCATCGAGCGAAGCGCGAATGCGTTTGTCAGTAACCCCCGCCCTTCTGCAATGCAACAAGCGTCGCGCTGCAAAAACGGGTTAGAGTCCAGCCGGAGCACGGATCACAAGTGTCCGGACATCGGGGCCATCACAACATGGCCCTTTTTTCGGCATCGAATGTGGATCGATCTAAATGCATGCCCTTCGCAGGGCGTCGACCAGGGTGCGCGTGGCACTGAACACATTCATGGGATGGGGCAACAGGTGCAAAGCGAATGGTGAACAGCTCTAACAGGACGGGAATCATGCGATGCCTGTTGGCCGGCATGCTGGTGTTGTCGCAAAGCATTGGGGCTGCACCCGCGTCCCCTCCGATGGCCGATCGCACGGTACCGGCACAACGCCCGTTGGACGAACCTCAACCACCGTCAGGTCCTGGCCCCGGCGCCACCACGATCGATGCGTGGCAGGACCGCAAGTTCGGCATGTTCATTCACTTTGGCCTGTATTCGCTGGCGGGCGGCATGTGGGACGGCCATCGCGTGGATAACGGCTACAGCGAGCAGATTCTCGCCAATGCGCCGATTCCGCCTGACCAATACGAAGCGCTGGCCCAGAGCTTCGATCCCGTGAATTTCGACGCCGATGCCATCGCCGCCCTCGCCAAGGCCGCGGGCATGAAGTTCGTCGTGGTCACGGCCAAGCACCACGATGGATTCAATCTGTTCCAGACGGCGCAAACGCCGTACAACGCGGTGGATGGCACGCCCTATCACCAGGACATCGTCAAGAAGCTTGCGGATGCATGCGCGCGGGCAGGCCTTAAGTTCGGCGTCTATTACTCGACGATCGACTGGCATCATCCCGGTGGCAATAGGTATATCGAAGGCAACAGCAACCCGATCACGCCGGCGCAAGAGGCATTCAATGTTGCGCAGCTGCAGGAGTTGATGAGCCACTACGGCCCCATCTCGGAAATCTGGTTTGACATGGGCAAGCCGACGCCGGCGCAGAGCACGCACTTCGCGCAGACCGTGCATGCACTACAGCCGCAAACCATGATCTCCGGTCGTGTCTGGAATAGTCGCGGCAACTTTGCCGTTATGGGCGACAACAGCGAGCCCGACGTGGCGATGGAGCTGCCCTGGCAGGCGCCGGCCTCTATGTTTCCAGAAACCTGGGGCTATCGCTCCTGGCAAGCAAGAGCGGATCTACCGGCCAAGATTCGCGAGAACATCACGCGACTGGTTCGCGTCGTCAGTCAGGGCGGCAACTACATTCTCAACATCGGGCCCGAAGGCGATGGCTCCGTCGTGCCCTATGAAGCGCAGGTATTGCATGGCATCGGCACATGGCTGAAGCGCAACGGCGACGCTATCTACGGCACGCGCAAGCAGCCGTTTGAAGCACTGGACTTCGGCTATGCAACGGTGGGTCCGCACGCGATTTACCTGTTCGTGGCGGAAACCCCCGCAGATCACCAGCTTCACCTCCCGGGCCTGATCGACACTGAACTGGGCCGCGCCTATCCACTGGGCTCACCCGACACCACGATCGATGCACGTCACGATGCCGAGGGTGTAACCATCCCACTGGATCGCTTCACCCATTGGCCTGCCTCGGATTCCAGCGACGCGAACGTGGATTCGTTCATGCCGGTCGTTGTACTGCCTTTCAAAGGCACGCTACATGTCCGCCCCAAGGCCATTGCCGCCGCAAGCAACGGCAGCGTTCACCTGCCATCCGCGCAGGCCGCGCACTATCTCAACTACAACGGTGAAGGCTATGAAGATCCCGCCACGCTCTACAAGCTGACGTGGAAGGTCGACGCCAACGCATCCGATTACACGTGCACCGTCCACTACATACCGCGGCCACAAACGGCGTGGATTGATCTATGGATCGATGGGCAGCGTTACTCCTTGGATCTGGCGGGCGCAGCCTCTGACACAAAGGAAATCACCAGCCAGGCGATACATGTACACCGAGATAGTGTGGCGCACCCCTATGCGATGCAGGTGGAGATCACACCACCATCGCCGTTCGAGCAGGGTAGCCGTCTGCCGGTATCCATACATTCTGTAGAGCTTTCACCGACGCGTTGATCCGCATCGATCAGCTGAGGGCCCTCGCATGGGCGGGTCTGTCTCGGGGCTAGGGCAACGATATCAGGTAGGCCATCGGAGCCTGAGGTATGGCCCACGCGATTTCAAATCAATCGAGACTTGCGCCGGTCAGTTGCTCGCTGAGCTGCCAGAGCCGTCCGGCCGCCACGGGATCGATGGCGCGCGGTCGCACGCCGTGCAGATTCGCGCTGTCGTCGCTCGGCAACGCCTCGGCAATATCGCAATCGGCGCAATAGACGCCCCCCATACCGAGAAGCTGCGGACTCGTCGCGCACCACACTGTGGTTGATGCACCCTGCGGGATGGTCTTCTTGTTGTTCTCCGGATCAATGATGGGATCACCGTTCTTATCGATGATCTGGCCGGCTTCAAGCTGCTCTCGCGACATGTAGCGAACAAGGTCCGTGATGATCGCGCCTGGGTGCACCGAGAATGCGCGGACACCCTGGTGTCGCCCGATAGAATCAAGCGCCACGGCAAACAACGCATTTGCTGTTTTTGACTGCGCATAAGCCAGCCAAGGGTCATAAGGGCGACGCTCGAAATGGATATCGGAGAAATCGATGCCGCCTCGGCGATGTCCGTAGGAACTGAGCGCGATGACGCGCGCATCCCTGCTGCGAGCGAGCGCGGGCCACAAGCGGCAGGTCAGTTGGAAATGGCCTAGATGATTGGCCGAAAACTGCGACTCGTAGCCGCGGCCGTCTCGCATGAGTGGCGGCGCCATGACGCCTGCATTGTTGATCAGGAGATGGAGCGCGTCCGTGGTGTCGAGTACGCGTTCGGCAAAGCGCTCGATGGATGCAGGGTCGAGCAGATCCATGCCGTGAACAACGACATCAGGCATGTCGCGCAAGGCTTGCTCAGCCTTCGCCATGTCTCGTGCGGGAACAAAAATCTTTGCGCCGGCCGAGCGCAAAACGCGAACGGTTTCCAGGCCGATGCCGGAGTATCCGCCAGTGACAACGACGTTCTTGCCGCGCAGGTTGATTCCATGAATGACATCTTGAGCCGTCGAGGCGGCTCCAAAGCCAGAGCCGATAGCGTTCTGAGGTGTGGGCATGAATGGGGCTCCCTAGTGGTGCCTGCCAAGGTAGGCCCAGAAGCTCGTATGAAGAATGCTTGTTGATGCGCTTTTTATGCGTGATAGTTCAAACATGGCTTCCGACCCTCTCTCCGACGTACTCGAACTCGTCCAGGCGCGTTGCATCGTGTCCGGCCGCCTTCTCGCTGGCGGCGCGTGGGGCCGACGCTGCTCCAATCTGGATGCCATCAAGTTCTGTGCGGCGATTGAAGGGGGTTGCTGGTGCTACATGGACGGGATGGTCGCACCAGTCCGTTTTGACGCGGGCGATGTCCTGGTGACGAACGGCACGCGGTCTCTGATTCTGGCTAGCGATCCAGCCTTGATAGCAACCGCCGTAAACACGCCGCTTGTCGCGGATCAAGACGGCATCTACCGCCTTGGAGCCGGGAGCGACCTTGCGATGCTGGCTGGGTTCGTGCACATCGACGACAGACGCCAGTCGCTGCTTCTGGATGGGTTGCCACCCATGCTCCATGTACACGGCAGCATGCCCGACGCGGCCATCATCGCCTGGCTGCTCAAGCAGCTTGTGCGCGAGATGGAGCCAGCGGAGCGCCCTGGCCGAACCGTTATCCTTGCTGAGCTTTCACAACTCCTATTCGTCAACACGCTTCGCGCCTACCTTGCGCACGCGCCGGAAGATGACACAGGATGGCTGAAAGGTCTTGGCGACAAACGACTTGCGTGCGTGCTTAGTCGAATGCACGCAGAGCCCGGACGCGCCTGGAGCTTGGAGGATCTTGCCCAGGTGGCGGGCATGTCACGCACATCGTTTGCTGTTCGATTCCGTGAGGTTATGGGAATGCCTCCGCTGACTTACCTCACCAACTGGCGCATGCACGTCGCCGAGCGGCAACTACTCGCTGGCGCGACGGTAGCCGAGGTGGCAGATGCGATTGGCTATACATCGGAAAGCGCCTTCAGTCATGCCTTCAAGCGCAGCATGGGAATCGCCCCAGGCAGGTATCGCAAGACTGTTGAAGGCCCACACGAAGCGCGGCGTGAGCTCCACGAAGAGGATTCGGTGGTGGACTCATTCTGAGTTGGACGTGAGCGTTCACGTTGAAGGAGGAGAGTCTGCTTAGGGTCGGAGCAAACATTAGACACCTTAGCGAATAGATCGCTGCCCTACCCCCGATAGCCATCCCTGATCATCCCGGCCGCCTTACGTGCGGCGATCGACTCCATTCTCACGGCTGCGGGCGGCGCGACGGACTCCTGGCACTAGATGCCGGCGTACCATTCGTAGCCTTGATCCTCCCAGTAGCCGCCCTGGCCATCCCCGATATCCTCGAACGAGCTGACCAGTTCGATGCGTGCCAGGTATTTCGCCTGCTTATAGCCGAGCTGACGCCCAATCCGCACGCGCAAGGGCGCACCGTTCGGCACGGGTAGCGGCTGGTCGTTCAAGGCGAAAGCCAAGAGCGTCTGCGGATGCCTGGCCTCCGCAAGATCAATGCTCTCGTAGTAAGGCGTGTCTTCTTCCATGTCGTCAAAGCAGTGGAACATGACGAACCGTGCCCTCGGATCGACGCCGACATAATCGAGTACGGCAGACAGTAACGTTCCCTGCCATTTCCCAATGGCGCTCCAACCCTCCACACAATCGTGCCTCGTAATCTGCGTGCGCAGGTCCAGGTGTTTCAGGTCGTCAATGGAGAGCATCGCCGGGCGGGTCACCAACCCATCCACTTGCAGTTTGTAGCCTCGAAAGTTGTCAGCCATCAGGGTCTGATAGGCAGGCGTGGTGGGCATGGTGGTGCCATTGGGATGGAATACCGGCGATATATCAGCTTCGGCATACTCCTTCGCCATGCTGCTCGATGGCGACAACAAGGCCTGCACGCGGCGATTCAAACCCTCCGCCTTGCTCAGCACAATGGGGCCCCACAGCGTCTGCGAGATGCGGTCACAACCGGCGACGAGCACTCCCGCCGCCCCCACCATCGTTATGCGCAGGAACGATCTGCGATTACTCATGAGAGCGGTCCTCCGATGGCTCGAAATCACTCGGTGCTTCCTCGACCTGTGGCTGTGTCTCGACTGGCGCGGGGTCGATCGCGTAATAGCCGGTGATCATGCCCCGAAGCTGGTTGAACACGCCGGTGATCAACACTTCGAACAGGTGAATCAGCACAAAGGCCACGAAGCCCCAGGCGATGATGAAATGAATAGTCCGCGCCGATTGCCGGCCGCCAACAGCTTCGACCATGGGCGAAAGCACCGCATCCATGCGTGGTGACATGGCCAGCCCCATAAGCACGATGCCCACACCGAACACGAAGATGACAGTCAAGTACGCCAACCGCTGCAGGATGTTGTAGCGCAGCGCCGCTTCACCGTGCGGGTGCTTGAAACGCAGATGATCGATGACGGATCGCCCGATGCCGCGCCAGTCCGCACCCGTGGGCCACAAGTCCCGTTGCAGGTGCCGGGTGACCAGTGCGTAGCCGACGTAGCACAGCCCGTTGAGTACAAACACCCACGCGAAGAAGAAATGCCAGCGACGTCCCATCGACAGCCACTGCGAGCCTGGCACAGTGAGCCATGGCGGGAACCCGCGTACCTGGGGACTGCCATCCTTCCCGTTCGATACACCAAGGACGCCGGTCGTGTTGAACTCACGCGTTCCGATGCGCGTGACGCCCTGCAGGTTGCCTGCCGGATCCTGGTGAGCGCCCAACGCAAAGATGGCCGTGCCTTCGTCGGATCGATTGCCCCAGTAAAGACGTGGATGCGCGTTGAATATCTGCAACCCGCTGAAGAACATCAACGTCAGCGCAACTACATTGATCCAGTGCATGATCCGGATCGGCAGCGGGTGCCGATAGACGAGCCTGCGCGGTTCCGGAACCACCAAGGTAACCGGAGGAGATGCGCCAGCATCAAGGCTTTCCGTACTCATGGCCATACTCCAGGGAAGCAAGGCGAACTGAACGGTTTGGCGATTAGTTTACTCGCGCACCGGTGCCGGCGAACTGACCACACACGATCGCTGGAAAGAACCCGGATAGCGCTTAAAACCAGCCGGGCAAGATTTGCGTTTCAACCCAACGTGTCTGCTTCGATGCTGATGCTTCGCGTCGAAGCTACTGACTATTTCGTGCATGGACGTACGCCGGTTACATCGCGACAGCCGCGCCTCCTTTCCGGGAGACGAGCGATGTAACCCCGCGAACGCAACGTTCGAATACCTAAAGACCGATGCGCACGGTCGCTGTTGGGAGCGCGTCGTGGCGACACACGATGCCGCAATTACCTACGATCACATCAAGGATTGGTCATGAAAAGAACTATCTGTGGGTCAGCGCTACTGGGATTGATGGTAGTCGGAACGGCTTATGCCCAAACCGACCCGGCATGGAACGACGGCGATCTTGTTGTCACCTCATCAAACACTGCCAGCAACGAGCTACTTGTCTACAACACACGCGGCGTGCTGGTGGAACAATCCGAAACCGGAGGAACAGGCGGAGTGGCCGGCAATGCCGGTGGCATTGCTCAAAACCGTCGCCTGCTTGCTGTGGTGAATTTTGGATCCGGCAACGTATCGATCTTTCGAAAAATCGATGGCGGCGTTCCGTTGCAACGGATGAAGGTCGTGCCCGCCATCACCAATCCCGTCAGCGTCGCCTTCGGTCGCGACCACCTCTATATCCTCACGACCACACATATCGAATCGCATCCGATTGACCGCTACGGCGTGGAGCCTACGGCTGATGGCTCGGCGCAGCTGGTGATTGCCGATGGCTCCGCCGCCCAGGTAGGCGTGATCGATGGAGAACTCGTCGTCACCGAGAAGAGCAACGCCATCGAAACCGTGCATCTGACAGACCAAGGAGCCGTCACGGGCCAAACCAAGCTGGTGGCCAACATCCCTGCCAACGTCAATGCGCCCTTCGGGCTGGCCACGCGTGGTCGCGATGCCTACGTCACCATCGCCCATGCCAACGAGATCAGCCTGGTACGGGATAATGCCGTGTTGACGGTGACCGGCTCCGGCACACAGATGGCACCCTGCTGGGTTGCGCTCGATGGCTCGTTCTTATTCTCGGCGAATTCACCGAGCCACTCCGTATCGCGTTACTCCGTCTACAACCGCAAGATTGTCCAGGACGCGGCCGTCGTCGCCACATTCAACGGCAATCCAACCGACATAACGTACCGTGACAACCTCGCCGCCGTGGTGGATGGCAACGGATCGGCATCCCATGTATCCATCTTCCATGTCGATGGCGATGGAAACTTCGACCTGAAGAGCAGCGTCACCCTCAATAGTGGCACCACGAACGGCATTGCAATAATGCATGCAGGAGATGATGTCGACGACTGATTGAGGCTCCCGCGCCGGAGTTCATCGCCACATTCCGGCGCGGAGTTCTTCAGACGAATGAAGGTGGCCAAGGTGTCTCGCGGTGGCTAGTGGCACCGCTACCAGTCAACGCGCCATGCAGAATCCCATTCCGCATGAGGCGGACTGATGGCTACCTCAATGCATTCCGACCCACGTTTCCTCGATGTCATCCATCACGGCCCGCTTCAAGTCCGGATCAGACAGTTCACTAATGGCGAACACGCGTCCATGACGCATGCCTCGATAGATCCCATCTTTTCGAAATGTTGCAGCCCAAGTCACGCTACTCATCACCGCCAGCTCGTATTGCGCGGTGTAATTGAAGCCATTGCTAGTAGTTCCGACGCAGTCGGTCATGGCTACGAAATCCCGGGCGTGGTGAATCTAGACGCTACTCGCTCTGCGGGCATCGCATGTGAAATTTTCACGTCACCGCCATGCCGTTCACCATTTGCGTCGCCCTACGTGAAGCCCCTGGCTCAACTGAAGCTTCAAGCCATTGCCTTCCAGAAAAAGCAACGGTGTGTATGAAGTGACGTCGTTACGTCGCTTGCGACAGAGATTCACGGGACTCATCGAGTCACCGTTTAGCCGGCTTCCTTGATCAAGTTGACCAACGCCCGCAGCGGCGCAGGTAAATGCAGGCGCCCGGGGTAGTACAGCGCCAATCGGTCGAAAGGTGGTGTCCAGTCATCCAGCACCCGCTCCAGTCGTCCTGCTGTGAGGTCGGCTTCAGCGTCGTATTCGCTCACGTAAATCAGGCCCAGTCCGGCCAGCGCTGCCTCGCGCAACAAGTGAGGCTCGTCCAACGTAACGACGCCGGGCACGTCGACAGCCAAGGTTTCCCCTCGGCGCTCGAACTCCCAATGGTAGATGTGGCCCGAGGGCAAGCGCGCACGGATCGCGACATGGCGAGCCAGATCACCGGGATGACTGGGTCGGCCGTGCTTTGCGAAGTAAGCGGGAGACCCGACCACCGCATGGCGAATGGGTGGCCCGACAGGTACGGCCACCATATCGCCCGGCACGATATCCAGCGTGCGGAAGCCGGCGTCGTAGCCTTCCCGCACAATATCAATCAGGCGAGCTTCGGTGGCCAGCTCCAGTTGCACTTGGGGATAGCGCTGCATGTAAGGGATCAACAGCGGCTTCATCAGACGCCTAGCTGCGCCGACCGATGTGTTCAAGCGCAGGGTGCCGGTAGGCGCGCCGGCCGATTCGCCGGCCCGCTCCATCGCGCCGCGGATGCCAGCAATCGCCGGAGCCACCTCGGCCACGAAACGCTCCCCTGCCTCGGTCAGGCGCACGCTGCGCGTGGTGCGATGGAACAATCGCGTCCCGAGTCGGGCTTCCAGCGCTGCCACCGATTGGCTCAGCGCGGATGTGGACATCTCCAGCTCGGCTGCGGCGGCACGAAAACTGCCGCGCTGGGCCACCGCCAGCACCGCCTCGAGTTCAGTCAGGCCGCTACGCATTATCCGCTCCTGCTTAACAACCCATCCCCTTTTGTGCAGCTTATCAAGGCAATGGGCAGCCCGCATCCTTGGAAGGTCACCCTTTCAGGAGAACTGCCATGTTCAGCATCGACCAGATCTATATCGACGGCGCCTTCGTTACCCCGCACGGCGAGGAGCGCTTTGAACTGTTCAATCCGACCACCGAAAACGTGATCGGAACCGTCCGCCTTGCCGACGCCGATGACGCACGCCGCGCCATCGCGGCGGCCAAGCGCGCCTTGCCCGCCTGGTCGCACACTACGCTGGCCGAACGGGCCGCCCTGTTGCGTCGAATGCATGCAGCCATGGCTGCCCGAGAGGATGAGCTATTTGCCGCCGTGGTACAGGAATACGGTGCTCCCGTCGCTTTTGCGCGCTGGACGTCCCGATATGCGGCCCAGGTGTTTCTCGACGCCATCGACGCCATGGAGGCGTACGACTTCAAGCGCCAACTTGGGACAGCGCGCGTGGTGATGCAGCCGGTAGGCGTCGTGGGCATGATCACGCCGTGGAACAGCAATGCCGGCTTTATCGGCAGCAAACTCTCCACGGCGCTGGCTGCCGGATGCACAGCGGTGATCAAGCCCAGCGAGATGAGCGCGCTGCAGACTCGCATCGTGACGGAGGCGCTGCACGAGGCCAACGCTCCCGCTGGCGTGTTCAATATCGTGACGGGTCGTGGCGATGTCGTGGGCGCGGCCATCGTCGAAAGCCCGGACGTACGCAAGATCTCTTTCACCGGCTCCACCGCCGTGGGCAAGCGCATCCTGCGCGCTGCCAGCAATGACGTGAAACGTGTGACGCTGGAACTCGGCGGCAAATCGCCCACCATCATCCTGGACGATGCCGACTTCGCCACTGCCGTACCCATGGCGATCCAGGCGGGTTTCATGAACAGCGGACAGGCGTGCATCGCCGGCACGCGCATCCTGGTGCCGCGGGCTCGCCTGGCGGAATTCGAAGCGCTTGCGCAGGCTGTCGTCGAAACCACGGTGGCCGGTGATCCGGCGAATGCCGACACCAACGTCGGCCCCATGGTCAGCCGCAAACAGTGGGAGCGCGTGCAGGGCTATATACGCAAAGGCATCGACGAAGGCGCCCGGCTGCTGGCTGGTGGCGAGGGCCGTCCAGATGGCTACACGCGTGGCTGGCTAGTACGCCCCACATTGTTCACGGGCGTGCGTAACGACATGACTATCGCCCGCGAGGAAATCTTCGGGCCGGTGCTGTCGATCATCGCCTATGACGACGAAGACGAAGCCATCGCCATTGCGAACGACACGCCCTATGGTTTGTCAGCCTACGTAGCTACCACAAGCGCTGAACGCGGTGCGCGCGTGGCGGCCCGCATCGATGCCGGCCGGGTCATGGTCAATACGCTCACTCATGAGCCCAAGGCGCCTTTCGGCGGCTTCAAGCAATCCGGCATCGGTCGCGAATATGGCGTCTTCGGCCTGGAGGCCTACCTGGAACCGAAAACCATTATTGGCCTTTAGGTCTGGGACGGGATCCAACCAACCCTCTGGCTACCAAGTAGCGAGTCGTGAAAAGAAGGCCCCGATAGGGGCCTTCCAGCGCTGAGCGCCTCAATCACTTGGAAGACATTTCCACGCTCTTGGCCGCTTGTTCGATAATCGAGGCCACCACCTTCGGGTTTGACACGAGAAAGGGAATCTCCGCCCTTCCCCATCAATGCCACCACTTCGGATCGGTTACACGCTCGCCTTCCGATACTTCACGCTTGGCGTTGTACTTTCTCTGCTCAAACTCTGCCGCCAGTGCAGCGAGGACAAAACCACCGATCAGAGCAATGTGCTCGAAGAATCCATTCGTTGCCATGAAGCGTTCTGCGCCTGACATCTCCCAGAACCTATTAGCCAGGAGGTTGGCGATAAACGTGAACACGGCCAGCGCTCCGGCCCCCACCCAAATGAATCGCCCAGTGAGAATCATCAGAGGGCCGACAACCTCCACGACGATCGTGGCCAGCGCCCACGGAAGGCCTGGATGAAGCCCGAAATGCTCTTGCTCAAGAATTGCCGCTGGCAAGTTACTCAGCTTCATCAGTGCGCCGACGACAAACGGTGCGGTCAACGCGAGTCGGGCGATCAACCATGTCCAACGCCAATCCAGTATGGCGTCGACCCATATCGGGTCCGTTCGTCCGAGGCTCTTGAAGCGCGGCGACAACATGGTGGCTTCCCCAAATGGATGATGGAGGCGCGCGGTATTGCGCCCGCTACAACAACGGCTCTGCCACTCGTGAGAGAGCCATGACAACAGGATCGGTCGACCGATATCGTCAACGGTCAGGCTGGCGCAGCGTCTGCTAGGGCGGCCTGACGGTTCGCGAGAAGTCAGGCCGCCCCACCTACGCCTACTTCTTGTAGCTGGCCGCGATTTGACCGACGAGCGTCGCCCAATCCATGTCGAGCGCGCCATAAACTGCACCCGCTTCCGGGCTGCTGTTGAACTTCAGAATCTCGACCATCAAGGTGCTGTAGTCCGACAGAATGACGCCGGCCTGCTGCATGCGCAGAAGGTTCACATCGTGCTTGGTCTTGTTGAAGGTGCCTGAAGCGTCGACGGCCACGTATGCGTCGTATCCACGCGCTGCCGCCGTCATGGCCGGAAGAGCGGCACAGACTTCCAGCGACACGCCAGCGAAGATCAGCTTTTTGCGGCCCGTAGCGTCGATGGCCTTGGCGACCTTATCGTCGTCGTACGCATTGACGGACATGCGATCAATGATCTGCACCCCCGGCAGTGCTTCAACCAGCTCGGGGAACGTCGGACCCCACATGCTGTCGCGTGCAGTGGTCGTCACGACGATCGGCAGGCCGAGCGCCTTGGCGGCCTTGGCCAGTGCGACAACGTTGTGCTTGAGCTCCGCGATCGAGTAGTCGCGAACGCCTGACAGAAGGCCAACCTGGTGGTCGACCAGGACAAGGGCGGCATTGTCGCGGGTGAGCGGCTCGTAGGTGCGCTGCGTCATAACAGTCTCCAATGGCGTGGGTAGTGCCTAGGTAACCGGGGAAATCCCGGATCACGATCAGGTGTCGTGGTGGAGACAAAGCTACGCACTGGATCATCCGCCCAGAAGTCGCCAGACTGCGAACCCAGCGTCCCACTGGTTGGACGATGCGGGTGAGGCCATGCTCGATCTCAACGACTTCTTCTTGTTCGTGCAGGTGGTCGACCGCGGGGGCATCACGTCGGCCGGCAGGACGCTACGCATGCCCAAGTCAACGATCAGCCACCGCATGCAAGCGCTGGAAGCCCATCTGGGGGTACGACTCCTCAACCGGACGTCACGGCATTTTGGCGTGACTGACGCCGGCCAAGACTTCTACCGACACGCCGTCTCCATGCTTCGCGAAGCCGAGCTAGCTGAAAGCGTGATCCGGCAACGCCTGGGGGAACCGAGCGGAACCATTCGATGCACGGCGGGCGTCGCAACCATGCAGTTCGCGCTCGCAGAGGCCATTGCAGGTTTCTTGGTGCAATTCCCCAAGGTCAGCATTGAGGCGCACGCGCTGGATCGCACCGTCGATATTGTCAGTGAAAATTTTGACCTGGCTATCCGCGCGCATTCAGGCCCCCTCCCCGACTCCAATCTCGTGCAACGCACCTTGCGCCGGCGCCTTGGTATCTTTTCGCGGGCACGGAATACCTCGCATTACGCGGGGAACCATCTACACCCCAAGACCTTCAGGATTTTCCGTCGCTCTATATGCTGCGGACCGGTGTCGCGCCCATGTGGCGTCTTCGGCACAGTGGCCAACAGAGGGATGAAGTGGTGATACCGCTGGCGCCCAGGCTCTGGGGCAACGATATGGTTGGCCTCCAGCAAGCGGCCATCCAAGGGCTGGGTGTCGTCGCCCTTCCAGGATATGTCTGTCGAAAGGCCGTGCACTCGGGTGCGTTGCGGCGCGTGTTGCTCGACTGGATCGCCGGTGATTCCACTATCACGGCCCTGCTGCCTTATCGCCAAGGCCTACTACCGTCCGTGCGCGCATTTATCGACCATCTCTCGGCGGAGCTGCCGAAAGCCGTGTTGATGTAGATCGTCCAACCGATTGGACGCTTTGTCTAAGACGAGGCGTCTTATCGGCCGGCAGTACATTCCGTAACGTGGGCCCACGACCTGAGTCAGGCTGGAGCCCAACGATGGCTGAGATATCGGCCTACCCGTTCAAACCCCGTGAGCGCCTGAGCATGTTGGGCGAGCTTGGCCTGTATTCGGATGAAGGCGAGTGGTTAAGGAAAGCAATGGCTTCTGGATTCGACGCCATTTGGCGAGCCTTTAAAGGGCGTGGATAGTGTGCAGCCACCCCCATTCAACACGAACTCAAGCGCCCGCCACTCGCCTGGGTCCCGTCGTAGAGGGATGTCATCGCACCGTTGGAGACTCCTTCTCAGCTCGCCATTTCTCTGAAGAGATGTTTGGTGGCCGCATGGATCCACTTCTCATGGTGGACGACTTTGTCATGACCGGCCCTACTTTCGCACCACACCTCCATGCCGGCATATCGGTGGTGACCGTTCTATTCGAGGATTCGGTAGGCGAGTTTCTCAGTCGCGACACCTTGGGCTTGGACGTCGAATTGCGAGCCGGTGATTTATATTGGCTCGCGGCAGCCAGCGGCGCCGCGCACGAAGAGACGCCAGGTGAAGGTGCACGAATTCACGCACTCCAGATCTTCGTCAACCTGCCAAATCGACTGAAGACCCAGCCCGCCAGGGCGATTCATGTGCGAGCCGATGACGTCATCACCGTGAAGGGACCCAAGCATCGCGTTCGGGACTTATTGGCGCAAAGTAACGAGATACGTGGCACGGGTGGCATGCCAGACGAGATAGTGATGCTGGACGGAATCTTGGAGAGCGGCGGCATTTTCGACCACAAGCTCAGCGATGACCTGCAGGCGTGGATCTATGTCGTATCAGGGGCACTGTGTGTACGCTGCGAGGATAACAAGCGCGCCCTTTGTGCTGGCAGAG
Organism: Dyella sp. AD56; assembly: GCF_002878475.1. NCBI lineage: Bacteria > Pseudomonadati > Pseudomonadota > Gammaproteobacteria > Lysobacterales > Rhodanobacteraceae > Dyella > Dyella sp. AD56. The sequence goes on along the minus strand of NZ_NRDP01000020.1, from coordinate 103,523 downwards.
CCACGACGATAGGCGTGGGATCGGCAACCCAAATCGCGCTGGAGGCCAACGAAGGTGCACATTTTGTACTAGTGGCCGCAAAACCCATCAGCGAACCGCTCTTCAACGCATGATCATTGGCAATGAAGCATGTGGAAGAAGCCCGGCAAGTAAGCGCCCCTAATAGAGAGTCGATCCTGGAGCCATCCAGTAAGAAGCCTGTTTTCTGTACAGAAGGATTCTCCAGCGGGCCATCTAACTCTTCACCGTTCCTTGCCGGTAACGACTCTTATCTATCCTCAAAGAACGGATCTTCGACTCCAGCGTGGAGCGTGGAATGCCCAACCGTGCCGCCGCGCCTCCGTGCCCGAACACCCGCCCACCGCATTCACGCAGCGCATCTTCAATGATCACCTTCTCGTGAGTGGCGAGCGTGGTGGGCAACACGATTCGACTGTCAAATTTGGGGCTTGTCGACAGCCAACTATCATCAATCGTGAATTCTTCGGAATCACAGACGATGGCGGATCTCTCGATGACGTTCTGTAGTTCGCGAACGTTTCCCGGCCAAGGGTAGGACTTCAGGCGATCGAGCGTCCGCCTGTTGATATGCCGGAATGCCTTGCCCATCTTCCGGGCATAGCGATCAATGAAGTACTCCACGAGCAACGGAATATCATCTGCCCGCTCCCGCAATGGGGGAACCTCGACAGGAAAAACGTTCAGGCGATAGAAGAGATCTCTCCGGAAGAATCCATCAGCGACAGCCTCTTCCAAATCCCGATTCGTCGCCGTAATAACGCGGACATCGACCTGGATAGTTTCCCCGCCACCTACTCGCTCGAACTCCCGCTCCTGCAGCATTCTCAGCAGCGAAGCCTGCGTTTCAGGCGAAAGCTCTCCAACTTCATCCAGGAAAATCGTTCCGCCATCAGCGAGCTCAAAACGGCCAAGGCGTCGCTGCAGGGCGCCCGTGAACGCCCCCTTCTCATGGCCAAACAATTCCGAGGCCACCAGTTCGCGCGGAATGGCTGCACAGTTCACAGCCACGAATGCCCTCGACGAGCGCCGCGATTGTCGATGAATCGCGCGAGCCACGAGCTCCTTGCCGGTCCCGGTCTCGCCTGTGATCAGAACGGTCGAATCGCTCGCAGCCACCTTGGAAACGCGTCCAAGTACGTCGGCCAACGCCCGTGACGTACCGACAATCTCTTCGAACATGGAGGTCTTTTCGATTTCCTCGCGAAGCGCGACATTTTCATGCTGAAGTCGCTCCTCCGCCTTCTTGCGTTCGTCGATATCGGTGCATGCGATGTACCAGCGGTGCAAATGGCCTTGATCATCTCGGACGGGACTGAAACGCGCGAGGAACCAACGATAGTAACCGTCGGTGTTCGGCAGGCGTACTTCTATTTCGGCAGCGGATTCATCCAAAAGCCGTTCGGCGAAGAAAGTGGCTTGCCGTTCGCGATCGTCAGGGTGGATCTGGGCCCCCAGCGTTCCGCGCAACCACTCATCCAAGCTGATGCCAACATAGGAAAGCGCCATGCGGTTTGCGTAAAGTCGCTCACCTCCAGGGCCCAATACCGCCACGAGCTGGGGCGTGAGATCCACAATCTGCCTGAACTCCTCTTCGCTCTTCCGGAGTTCCTGCATCAACAGCTCCTGCTCTGTTACATCTATTCCTGTCCCCACGAATCCACGCCCAGCGACACCATCGCTCACCGGCACGCCAACGCAACGTATGAAGCGAATGCCCCCATCCGGGCGGACAACTCGCTTCATAAAGTCGAAGGCCTTTTGCTCGGCCAGCACTTTTTCAATGTGATTCGCTACAAAACCCTGATCTTCGGGGTGCACGAGCCCCATGTATTCCGAAATGCTCGGCGCCTTTCCTCCAGGCTCAAGTCCGTAGATCTGGAATAGGCCAGAGGACCAGTACTGAAAGCCCGTCTCGTTGAATGCCCAGCTGCCCGATCGCCCAAGTCGCTGACCTTCCGCGAGATAGAACTCGGCCTGCTTGCGCTCTTCGATATTGATGTTGATACCGATCCATCCCTGAATCGCCCCAGTCGCGCTCATAAGCGGTTCGGCGCGACTGAGAAACCAGCGGTATCCGCCTTCGGCACTGCGCACTCGGAAAGTCACTTCACCGGCGATGCCGGAGTCGATGCACGCCGACCATGCTTTGCGTGTCTCGTCGTGATCATCGGGGTGAAGTAATGCGATATGCGAGTCCCACGCTGCGCCTCTCACCTTGCCGAACCGTAGCGGATCGTCATTCGCGAGACCCAGGTAGTTTGCGCATCGCTCGTTCACGAATACCAGCGCACCTGATGGGTCTGTGTACCACGTGTGCGCCGGAATCAGATTCAGGGTGGCTTGAAGCGATTCCTGGGTAGAAGCATTCATAGGACGCCTGCCGGAGACTCGCATGTGTTGTTCAGCATATCGCCATTGGCGATATCTCGCCATGCATATGGCCGATGAACGTGCATGGATTCAGTGGCTTAGATGTTGGCCTGGTGGTTGCTTTGCCAGCACCAGGAGGTGACTCGTGTTCAAGATGCTGCGCATCGCAAACGGCGACATCGTATGGGTTGTGATCGGCCAACTTCAGGCCGACGACGTGGGCGAGTTGTCGGCACTGCTCGCCGTGGAGGCGACTGATCAAGCGGTTGTGCTGGACCTGAAAGATTTGATTCTCGCCGACCGCCGGGTGGTCTGCTTTCTTCGGGATTGCGAGCGTCAAGGGATCGAGCTTCGCCATTGTCCAGGCTACATTCGATCCTGGATTGGACGAGAACTCGATTCCGACCCATAGCTGAGTTCAGGCCGCATATCTATTTCGTTGTGCTCACTCCTATCCCGGCTGCGAGATCAGGAAGTGGTGACAAGGATGAGCTCCGCATCCTCCTCGGCCGTGATCGTGAGGCTGGCCTCGTCGGTCGCGGCAATGCCATCATCGAGGACAACACGCTCCCCATTGACGAAGACCGCACCCTTGGCTGGCGCGAGATAGGCATGGCGGTGGGCGCCAAGGCGATGCGTGAGCGTCGTCCCCGCCAGCAGCGTGGCGCCCATAACCCGTGCGTCGGCGCGTATCTGCAGTGCATCCACGTCCCAGGGATCACCGCTGGCCAACGTCACTAGTTGGCCAGCGCGATCAGTTTTGGGGAAGCGCCTGCTCTCCCAGCGTGGTGTTCCTCCACGCTGCCCTGGAAGCAGCCATATCTGAAACAGCTTCAATGGGACCTCGCCACGATTGCGTTCAGAGTGACTGATTCCCGTCCCGGCACTCATAACCTGCACGTCACCCTCAACGGTATAGCCGACGTTGCCGGCACTGTCTTCATGCGTGACGGCACCTTGGCGAACGTAGGTGATGATCTCCATGTCGGCATGCGAGTGACGGCCGAACCCTGTACCCGGAGCGATCTCGTCGTCGTTCCAGACCACGAGTGCACCCAGTGGTCGGTTGGCGAGATTGCCATTCGCCGCAACGACGAAGTGGTGACGAGCATTAAGCCATCCGTGATGGCCGCCATCCAGCGTCTCTCTTGGCCTGAGTTGCAGCATTGCCATCTCCTGACATCGAGCAGCGTGATTGCTCGTTTCAGGATAGTTATGGCGCTGAGCCCTCTGCCCGACTAGACAGTGGATCATGGACAGGCCGTCCTGTCCGGTGAACGCCGCTCCATATCCATGGAATGTGTAATGCCACGCCGGATTCCAAGGCGACGCCGGCACAGCGCTTCGTCGGATGCCGCACTCGCCGTCGTACTAGGTTCGCAGAGGTTGAGCTCTCCCCTTCCCGGTCGCGATACGCTCCGCAACCCGCGGGAACAGCTTCAGCGCGTTGTCGCTAAGGACCGCACGGCTCTCGCTGCTGTTCAACTCCACGCTTGTCTCGACCTCATGACGGCAGGCGACAGCCAGATCCCGACGAAGATAAGGATAGTCAGAGCCGAATAGCACCTGGCTCATGCCGACTATGGATCGGAGCGCCGGCAGGATCGGTGGCCGCCAGGACACCGCCGTGTCCCAATAGAGCCGGCGAAATGTATCCGCCGCCGTTCCGCGCTCGTCTCCGCCAGGAATCACATTCATCTCGTCGACAACGGAAAAGCGCGCCGCCAGATAGGGAGTGGTGCCGCCAGCATGCGAAATGATGTACTTCACGTTGGGGTGCGCGCGAAAGTATGGCCATAGTGCATTTGAGCCACCGCTCGCGTCGTATCGGCAGTGAAATCGATCAAGGTATCCGGCAGCCCAAGGTTGTGGGCAGAGGCGTCCGGCGAGGCGTTTGGATGGATGAAAACGACCGCCTTGCGCCTTTCCAACTCGTCGAACAAGGGGCGAAATCGCGCGTCGCCAAGATAGATGCCGCGTACGTTAGAGAAAAGGACAACGCCATCCAACTGGAGCACATCCAGGCCGTACTCCAGTTCGCGCAAGGCGCCGTCGACATCAGGCAAAGGAAGTGCCGCATATCCACCGAAGCGATCGGGACGCTCCTGGATCAGTCCAGCCGACAGTTCATTGACCCGGCGGGCCAGATCGCGGGCGGCGGCATCGTCACCCATGTGAACGCCCGGCGTGCTGATAGAGGTAATCGCAACATCGATCCCCGCGTCGTCCATAAAAGACAGCGCGGACTCCTTCGACCAGGGTGCGGGCGCAATACCGCCGACAGGACTATGCGCATCATTGGTCGCGCGATAGAAGATGTCGGGCAGCATGTGTTGGTGGACGTCAATCGTGAAAGACATGGTTATCGTCCGTTATCAGGTGGCGGCCTTGATGAATCCAGCAGCGCGACCGCCGATCATGAAGGCTGGCGCATTGGTCGGGCCCGAGATGATCGAAGGCATGACAGACGCGTCCGCCACGCGCAGGCCGCGAATGCCGTGAACACGAAGTTCGCTATCCACCACAGCATCGGCGTCGGTGCCGATTTTGGCGGTGCCCACCGCGTGACCGAAGCTCGCCGCACCCGTCCGCGCAAGATCGATCAAGTCCTGCCGGCTCTTGGCCTTCGGTCCAGGCACAACCTCGGCCTCCCGAACACCGTCGAGCGCCGCCTTGCTGCCAAGTTCTCGCGCTACTTCAATGGCCCGAACGATCGCGGCCATGTCCCGATCAGTGCCCAGATGATTGCACTCGATGATCGGAGCATCGCGCCAATCCGCGCTGCCGAGCCGTACCTGGCCACGACTGGTCGGCTGGATAAGTGCGGGGGCGATCGTAAAACCCTCTTTCGGCGGCGCGCCGAAGCGCGCTGCGGCCTCCGGCGTAGCTATCGGTAGTTGCTCCAGTACAAGGTTGATGTCGGTCGAATGACTATCGACACCACTGGATAAGTACACCTCCGCCTCGACCGCATTACTGTCCGCGGGGCGATCCGGCATCTTGCCCTTGTACTGATAAACGATGCCGGACACGATCACGTGGTCCTGCAGGTTCTGGCCCACGCCGCGAAGATTGGCGACGGGCTTGATGCCAATCTTCTGCAACTGCGTCGCGTCACCGATGCCAGACAGCAAGAGAAGCCGGGCGCTATGGATCGTACCGCCCGCCAGGATCACTTCGCGGTTGGCCCTGACTTTCCGAGCACCATCGGCGCCAACGATTTCAACGCCCGTCGCACGATCACCGTCGAAAATGACTTTGGTGACATTGGTATTCAGCAGCAGCGTCAGGTTCGGACGATCGAGATTCGGCCGCAGGAAAGCGCGCGCGGAACTCACGCGAGTGCCATCAGCCGCGATGTTCATGTTGATATAGCCAGCCCCAGGGCGCATCGGGCCGTTCGGATCGTCGATGACGGGAAAACCCATCTGGTGAGCAGCTTCGATAAAGGCAGGCGCTGTCGGATGGGGATCGCCTGGCTTGCGAATGTGGACGGGGCCGCCGACACCGCGCCACTCATTGGCACCGCCCTCCCAATCCTCCTGCGCCTTGTATGTCGGCAGGACGTCCTTGAAACCCCATCCCTTCGCACCGTTCCGTTCCCACGAGTCGTAATCACGTTCCAGGCCACGCGACCACACCATCGCATTGATCGAGCTACCGCCACCCAGAACGCGTCCAAGCGCCATGTTGAATTTGCGGTTGTTCAGCTGTGCAACGGGCGCGATCGGCAGATGCCAATCCATCTGGCCGCCAATGTTGTAGAACCATATGCTTGGATTGCTGATCGTGGGAGCTGTATCAGCGCCACCCGATTCGACGACCAACACCTTGGCACCGGTCTTTGACAACTCACCGGCAATGATCGCACCGGACGCGCCAGCACCCACCACTATGTAGTCGTATGCGCCCTCGATCTTTGCCTGGTTCGTTGTTTGATTGTCGCCAGCGGCGAATGCTTGTCCCACCATCGTGGTCGAGAGCCAAGCCCCAAGGCCGGCGGCACTGACGGCGGCCAAGAAGCGGCGCCTACTCATCTGCCCGCTCGACACACTATCCAGAAGGGTCTGCATCACTTTGTTGTCTTGGCTCATCTCGGGTCCTCCAACTTGGCGGTCGGGCGTGGGATCACGTGCCACAAGAATTCAGATCGGGTATTGCCGCTGCCCGCTATGCGAGTTGATCCAGATGACATCCTGGAATTCTTTCAGACTGTCCGGGCCCGTCCGTCCCCAACCGCTGTCACGCACGCCACCCATCGGCGCATGAATCTCGTCGTTGACGGTGGGTGAGTTGACATTGACGATGCCAGCCAGAATCTTTGGCGCCATTTCGAACGCGCGATAGGTGTCGCCTGCGAGGATGGATGAGGTAAGCCCGTACAACGTACGATTCGCCGCCTCGATGGCCTGCTCAGGCGTGTCCACGACCTCTACCACAACGACCGGACCAAAGGTCTCTTCATTCGCCACGGTGGCGTCAAGCGGTACATTGCTGAGAATGGTCGGCTGATAGATCTGGCCCTCGAAGACGCCGCCTGTATGCAGCGTGGCACCCTTGGCAACGGCCTCTTTGACGCGGTCATCGCACAGCTTGACCGCAGCGGGCGTGATCAATGGACCGATGACGGTCTTGTGATCCTGAGGATCGCCGGATGGCAACGTCTTGGTGCGCGCGACGAACTTCTCGAGGAACTCGTCGGCAATCTTGCGCTGCACGATGATGCGGCGGGTATTGAGGCAGATTTGCCCTTGGTGGAAAAAAGAACCGAACGTCGCCGTGCGGACGGCATAGTCCACATCCACGTCGTCGAGAATGATCATTGGGTTGTAGCCACCCAGCTCCATCGTTGTGCGCTTGAGCGTTTCGCCGGCACGTTTGGCGAGCATCTTGGCCGTCTTCACGCCACCAATAAGATTGATGACACGCACATCCTGACTTTCAAAGAAGACATCGGCGATATCACCGGCAGCACCCGGCGCATGGGTCACCACGTTGATGACACCCGGCGGAAAACCAGCCTCCTCCACAATCTGCGCCAGGATGATGCCCGCGGAGATTGGAGCAAGTTCAGATGGCTTCACCACGACCGTATTGCCGGCGGCGACCGGTGAAAGAACGGCTCGCCACGACAAAATATTGGCGCCGTTCCACGGCGTAAAGCTCGCCACTACGCCCAGGGGCCGTCGCACTCCGATGGAGTGACTGCCGGGCATATTGGTTTCCAGCACCTCGCCTTTCGGCAAGTACATCCACCCCACCACCTGCTCAATGGTGGCGGCAACGAGGTCCTGCTGGAACGTGGCGAAGGAAATAGTGCTGCCGGTTTCAACGGCCAGGATCTCCGCAATCTCGGCGCGGCGACGCTTCACGATCTCAGCCGCCTTGAAAAACAACTTCGCGCGCTCCGCCGGCGTGGTTTGCGACCATGAAGGGAAAGCCTTTGCAGCCGCATCAACCGCTAGCTTTGCTTCGGCCCGTCCACCCGCGGCGACGCGTGCATAAAGCCCCCGATCGTAAGGACGAAAGACGTCGAACAGCTTGTTGTTCTCAGCGGAACGCCATTCTCCACCAGCGAAGTATCGATATTCCTTGACGCCATTCGCTTCGTTTACGCCACGCGGTAGTGCGGACATCTCATTTCTCCTCAAAGAAGGTGAGCGCAAGATGGTTATCGTTCCATCGCCACCGAAGTCCCATGAGTTCAACATGCTCAAGGAATGACCGGCCGGTGCCGTGTCAGGATTCGATCACCACGTTTGGAATGTCAGTTATCGGCGCTCTCTTGTTCGACCGGGACGACGCGGGGACTTCGTCATCCTTCCAGTCCAGACCGATGTAATCACGCAGATCCGTCTGCGTCTTTCCCATGCTTGCGGTTGTTTTGACCGGTTTTGCGTATGCGACAGGCCGGCACTAAATCCGCAGACTTCATCCAGCTAGGGTACGGCTTGCGAAAGTCGAAGGGTTACGGAGGAGCCCTGCGCTCGATTGCGCACATCGATCTCCTTGTAGCCATTCAGATGAAGCCAGGTGTAGCGGCCCCAGTGAATCTGGATGCCCGCCCCCAGGCCGACGGTTCGCTCCAGGGAGTGCGGGATAGGAGCGCCGTCTATCTTGTCGTCGGTCAGCTGTTGCAACCAATAACCATTGAAGCCAACACGCACACGGCTGGTTACCGCGTACGACGCCGAGTAGTTCATGTGAAATGCCTGACCCGGCTGCACCGAATTGGCGCCCAATCCCTCGAACGGCTCATGGTTGGTGGAATTCCAGAGATAGTGCAGCCGCGCGCTCACCTCCCACTTGTCGCGCTCGTAAGTGAGCGCGTAGTAGGGGTTGACGACAATCAGGTTATTGCCAACATTGACCGGCTGTCGGTCACTGTATTGACCGACGGGAACACCTACATCCCATACGAAGCGACCAACAAACACGCCGCCTGCAAACTCTTTGGGTTCCCATTGCACCCCGACACCCACCGTTGGGTCCGCGAGGCCACGGACCTTTGATGACGGGCCACCGCCCGCCCGTACATCGAGATCCACCCAGGGTTGTAAGACTTCAAATGCCAACCAGCCACCGAGAACGCGCCGCTGGCTGACGTAAACAATGTGGGTGGTGGTGCTGAATACGGTGAGCCTATTGCGGCCAGGAACGGTATTTCCCTGGTAATCCTTGAGCTTGTCGGCATCGTAGTAGTCGGGAAACTCTTGGAGAAACCATCCCTGGCTGCCGAAGCCATCTTCAAAGTTCGTCAGTCCCAGATTCACTGTTGGAAGTTGCACTTGCGCAGCGCAGAGGCCAGGAAGGCCCATGTCACCCAAGGCTGCCGCAAGCAGCAGGCACGCGAACGCTGACATGCGCATGGGCAGTCACCGCGCCTTGGCGAAGCTGTCGACCGCAAGCAGGCGAAGCAGGCTCGATTCATCCACTTTGGTCGCGCATAGGCTGGCGTCCTTCGCGTCAATCTTCACATCGCTCTCCATACCATCCAGGGGAACAAGGGGCTGCAACTCCTACGATTCCGCATTCGCTTGCAGCTTCTCGGCAAGGAACCTACTGATGTCTTGCAGCACCTGGGCTGCCGCTTTCAGTCGACCGATGCTTCCGATGAAGCCATGCGGAAGCCCTTCCCACACAACAACCTTCGCATCCACGCCGGCAACCATGGCGCGCCCGACATATCGAAGCGAATCGTCCAACAGCACCTCATCGTCGCCGACATGGATACGTATCGGAGGTAGACCAGAGAATCGCCCCAGAAGCGGCGATGCCAACGGATGCTTTGCATCGGCTCCGCGCAGATAGGAATGCACCAGCTCTTCCACTTGCGCTCGAGTGAAAAGCGGGTCGGCGTCCGCTCGCGTGACGTAAGTCGTCCCGGAAAACGTCAAGTCAGTGATCGGTGAAAGCACGGCGGCGCCGACGAGAGTCGCTCTGATGGTGGCGGCCTGGCCGATCACACGCGACGCAAGCACCAAGGCCAGATTGCCTCCGGCAGAATCTCCCGTGAGGGCAATCCGATGAACACCGCTCTCGACGAGCGCCAGGTAGCAGGCAAGTGCATCCTGCGGAGCGGCTGGAAATGGATGTTCGGGTGCCAGGCGGTAGTCTGGAATGAACGCCCTCGCCCGCACCGTCGCGGCTACATGACCCACCAGATGGCGATAGGCTTTGGCGGATCCGAAGTTGAACCAACCACCATGCAGATGGACGATCGCCTCGTCGGATGTCCAATCCTCGGGAAGAACCCAGAGTCCCGGTATGCCGCCGACGACGCCTGTCTCGAATGTCACGTCGTCGCGCGGTGATACGCCTTCCATCAGGGCATCGAACTGTCCGCGCGCCTCGATGCCTTGTCGCACTCCTTTGTTGGCCAGCATCATGGCGCGCATGGTCGAAGCAAATGCTGCGTCCATAGGATCAAGCGGATGCACCGCGACGAACTCTTCGAATGTGCGCTTTTCAGCCGATCCGGACATGCCGATTCCTCTCTGGATCGATGTGGGATGGCCTCCACCGGGCCGAACCCGCCGGCATCAGCCGTGCAGCTTCTTGGCGACTTCCGCGACCTTGCGGCCCTGGTAGCGCGCTCCCATCAATTCATTGGCGGACGGCGCTCGCGAGCCATCACCGCCGGCAATCGTCGTGGCACCGTAGGGAGAACCGCCCGTGATTTCGTCCAGGGTCATCTGACCGGCATGACCGTAATCAAGGCCGACAACCACCATGCCGAAGTGCAGCAGGTTGGTGATGATCGAGAACAGCGTCGTTTCCTGTCCGCCATGTTGTGTGGCCGTGGACGTAAACGCCCCACCCACCTTTCCGTGCAAGGCGCCACGCATCCAGAGGCCGCCGGCCTGATCCAGGAAGCTGGCCATCTGCGACGACAAGCGTCCGAACCGCGTGCCCGCGCCGATGATGATGGCATCGTAGTCGGCAAGGTCCTCGACCTTGGCGATGGGCGCTGCTTGATCCAATTTGAAGTGCACGTTACGTGCCACTTCATCAGGCACCAGCTCAGGGACGCGCTTGATGTCAACCTGCGCACCGCCCTCCCGCGCGCCTTCGGCAACGGCCGTAGCCATAGCCTCGACATGGCCATAGGACGAGTAATAAAGCACAAGAACTTTTGCCATGATGTTCTCCTCTGAATATCGAGTCACGGCGACCCATCTCTCAAGGCCACCATTGATGTAGAGCTTGACGACACAGCTTGGGCCTTCAGCGGCGATCGGCGGATCAGTGCCTGAGGGCGGCTCCGAGATTCATGAGCACACCCAGTTGCCCCAGAAGAATGGGAACCGCGACGTAGCAATGAAACGAGGCGATCCTTCCGTTCTCAATATGGAAGACGTCGCAACATGGCGTATGTATTTCCTTTCCCGTCGCGGGAATCGTTCCCGCAGGCATGGCCAGATCGCCCTTGTGTGTTCCGTTCAATGAAAGCTCCACCACCACAACGTTGTGATCGAAGTAGAAGCTGTCCAGCTCCCTATGCATGTCAGGGAAAGCGGCGGCATAGACGTCGACTGTCAGGCCGATGTCGTCGCCGTAGTATTTTTTTCCGCCTGCAACGTCATAGAAGTAGCCACCATCAGAGAACAATGAAACGAACATCTGCGTGTCTTTGGTGGATGCCTCGGCAAGCTGATATAGCCGGCGAATCAATTGCTCGTTACGGTCTTGACCTGTCGCTTTGGCGCTCATTTTCCCTCCTGCCGAAGTGTTCGACGGTGCAGAGAATGAAAGGGTCGCGACATGGACAGTGACACGGTGTTGCCGCTCTGTCTTTCCCACGCTTGCGTCGGTTTTTACCGCGCTTGCTCGATCAGGCGCATTTACCTATGCCCGGGTGCATAGGAGGCACAGAGTCCCATGTGAGCCGGCTTCGCCTGCTAACGCCGACGGCGCTGATACTCGCCCGGCGTCATGCCGGTGGCTCGATGAAACGCACGTGTGAAGCTGGCCTGCGAGGAGAACTGCGCATTGAGCGCTATTTCCGTGAGCGAAAGGTTGCCTGCAGCCAATTGCGCCATCGCGTTCTCCAGCCGCATTCGGCTTATGTAGCGATGTCGTGATACACCCATGGCGAGTGCAAATTTCCGTGCAAAGTGAAAGATGCTGTAACCCGCGATTCCCGCCAGGTCTGCGAGCGTAATGTCTCCCTCAATGTTCGCCGCGATGTAGTCGAGGACACGGCGCAAACGAATATGATCGAGGCTATGTACGGAAGTGTCCGTGGGGGCGCACACGCCACTATCGCAGTATTTCTGAAGGAGCCGGGCTCCGAGCGTCAGGGAGGCGGCCTCAACGTACATCCGGCCAGCGGTCGTCTGGTGAGTCAGCTCGGAGAGGATGGAACCCCCGACGTGCTCAATCACCTCATCCCTGATGCCCGCGGCGTAGTGAATCGAATGGGCCGGCGCAACGGGAAGATTGAAATCGTCCTGCAGTCGCGTGAACAGCGCCGTAGGCAGATACAGATGCATGGTTTGGGGGATGGGCGCGGTGATCGCGATCTCCTTACCCAGTCCGGCGGGACTCAACCAGATGGCGCCCGTTCTTGGCATCGCCTCTTCGTAGATCCCCGCCCCTGTTCGCCTTACCAGGGCATCTTTGTTGCCATCGACAACCAGGCAGATCTCCACGTGCTGCGGAACGATCCCAGGCGTTTCACACACTCCATGGGATCGAAGCTCCACGGATATCGTCGGCCAGCCAAGTTCGACCGATGAAGCCAGTAGTGCTGACGTCGGAGGGTACTTTCTTACTCCGTACGTTTGTAGCGGCATGAAACACTCCCGATCAGCAGGCTGACGGTCATGCGACGCAATTTACGAGCCAACGATATTTCATTGAATACAAAGCATTTTTACGCTGAATACATTGGCGATATTTCATCAATGGCGAAATTCTGTACAACACACCACGGAGGGTCAAGGGTCAACCGATCCGATATTGCCCGCCGTCTACCACCATGGCCTGCCCGGTCATAAAGGCCGCATCGTCGCTAGTCAGGAACAGCACGGCGCCAGTGATGTCTTCGGGTTCGCCCAATCGCTTGATCGCCTGCTGCTCCCAGGTCGAGCGCTTTTGCTCTTCGGATTGCGAAGCGGTGGCCAACGTATTCAACAGCCCAGGCAGCAGCGCGTTAGCGGTGATGCCGTCACCTGCGACGTCGTTGGCCAAGCCCCGCATGAATCCGATGATGGCCATCTTTGACGCGATGTAGTGACTCATGCCGGGTATGGCCAGACCAACCATGTTCGACGAGATACCAACAAAGCGCCCCCACTTCCTCTTTCTCATCGCTGGAAGAAAGTACTTCACGCTCAGGAAGTGCGAGTCCAGATTCGTGGCCATCGTCTTTCGCCACGTTGCTAGATCCAGCTCATCGATAAGCCGATTGGGGAAGTAGCCGGCATTGTTCACGACAATATCGACGTCCCCGATGTCTTGGCTCTGCAGGAGTACCGAGCGCCAGTCCTCTTCCTGCGTCACATCGAGCGGCAAAGCAAAAGCGTTCGCTCCGATCTTGCTGACCGTTGCCTCTGGGGCGGCGAGATCGGTGGCGATCACTCGTGCGCCCCGTTTGGCCAAAGCCAGTGCAATGGCCTGCCCAATGCCCTGCCCCGCACCGGTTACCAGTGCGGTCCGACCTTCGTGGGTGCTCACCGAACTGTTCATGACCTACTCCTGCACAGGGGATTCATGGATAAGGCTGTGCAGCGTCAATGGCCCGCCGAACTGTTGCAGCAAGCCGCCTTCGTCAAGACTTCCCAACGTGATGGGATAGAAGCCAAGCGAGGTGACGAGCGATGCGATCTTCTCGTTGGCATCCGCGTGATCGCCCGAAACGAAGAGGGTGCGGCTGCCCTTGCTCTGTCGCGGCTCATCGCCGAGTACGGCTGCCGGCAGCGTGTTGAACGCCTTAACAACCTTGGCGCCCTTGAACTGCGCCGACAGCACCTGGCTGGAAGGCCGCCCACCAAGGTCCATGGGCTTGAACGCGGGAAACTCGATCGCATTGGTGGCATCCACCACGATCTTGCCGGACCAATCATTGCGCAGTTGGGCGACATCACCCGCCGCACCGAAGGGGACGGCGAGGATGATCACCTCGGCACTCAGCGCGTCGGAGATTTCCGCTGCGCTTACAGTGGGGTCGAAGGCTTGCAGTTCGCTTTTCAGCGAGGACGGTCCGCGGCGATTGGCAACGACTGCCTTGATCTTGCTGTGGGAAAACCGTTTGGCAAGGGCGCCGCCGATGGCGCCCGATCCGATGATGGCGTAGCTCATGAGATGTCTCCTGAAGGACTGTTGTCGAAAGGGATGGAATATCAGCGCGACTTGCTGTCGAGACTGATCGGGCCTGCGCCGTTGACCGTGAGCAGCAGGAAGGCGCCGGCGATCGACAGGTTCTTCATGAACATGATCATCTGCGTCTGATCGGCAAAATTGGCGTGGAACAGGAAGCCGGTCAGCAGAGTGAAGCCCGCCATCAGGAACGAGACAACGCGGGTTTGCCAGCCGAGGATGATGGCCAGGGATCCCAGGACCTCGGTAGCGATCACCAGCGGAAGCATGCCGCCCGGCACCCCCATGGAAGCCATGTAGCCCGCGGTGGCGGCGTATGCGGTGATCTTTCCAACGCCCGATAGCAGGAACAGGCCCGCGATCAGCACGCGGCCGGCCAGTTCTGCGACGTTCTTGAGGGTGAGCTTCGACGTGACTTGTTCGCGGTCGATGGACGAGGCGTAACTAACGGTTTCGGCTTTGGTATTCATGATGGATGCTCTCTTTGGAATGGATGGGTCACTCAAGGAATGGAAACAAACCGTGCTTACTTCAGACGACCTGCTGCGCGCAGCAGGCCACCGATACGTGCGATCTCCGCCTCGCCTTCGACGAGTGCACGAGCGTTGGTGTGGACGGAGTACTTGCCCAACATGAGTGGATGGGGATGCTTTACGGCGGCGCCGAGCACAAAGGACAGGTCATCTTTCGCGACGATTTCGATCGGCTGTTCGACTTCTTCAAAGATGGCCAGGTCGCCCGCATTGAGGCCATTGGGGATAGTGGTCGCCCCCTTATGCAGGGCTATCCACGCCACCGTCTCGTTCGTGTTCGGCTGAAAGTGCCAGCGCTCGCCGGCCTTCAGACGCACATGCAAATAGGTGATGCCAGCGGGTCCACGAATGGGGCTATTTGCCCCTTGGTAGTGTCCAAGCAGTACGCGTGCGGGCCCGACGACTGGCACCTCTTCCGGTGCGATGTTCTGGCTTTCCGGAGTGCCCGTTTCCTGATCCGGTGGCAACGCGACCCAAAGCTGGAAGAATTCCACGGGTGTGTTGCCGAGGACATGGCCGTCATGCCAAACACCACCGGCTGCCCTCATCCACTCCAACCCGCCCGTTCGTACTTCACCCTGCTTGCCGGTGGTGTCTTCGTAGGCGACGCTGCCGGAAAGCACGGCTGTCAGCGTGGCAATGCCCGAATGCGGATGGATGCCGAACATCGGAACATCAGACGGCGGCAGTACGCCAGCATCCAGAAAGACAAACGGCTTGATCCACTCGCCAAGATCAGAGGGGCTGACCAGGCGAATGATCGGGCCATGGTGATAGCCATTGGTAACCGTGCGAATTTTGCGGGAGGTGGCCGTCAGGCGCGCGGTCGGCTCAGGCTGCAACAGGGTGGAAGCAACAGCGTTCATGGGGGCGTCCTCGGTGATGATGGCAAAAGACTAGGTCTTGCCCATGCATCCGAATAGCCTATATATTTCGATGACATCTATCGTTATGGACGATATATGCTCGACGCCGTCACGCTGGACCAGCTCCGCACCTTCATTGCTGCCGCGGAAGAAGGAAGCTTCTCTGCCGCCGGCCGCAAGCTGCGACGCGCGCAATCGGTAGTGAGCCAGACGCTGCTCAATCTGGAAGCGCAGCTGGGCGTCACCCTGTTCGATCGAAGCGAACGCTATCCCAAGCTCACGGAAGCAGGCGTGGCGCTATTGGTCGAGGCGCACAGCGTGGCCAATCAAATGGACGGCTTTAAGGCACGCGCTCGCTCGATGAAAGAAGGCCTGGAGCCCGAGCTTTCAGTAGCTATCGATGTGATGTATCCCATGGAAGGACTTACTCGCGCCGCTGGCCATTGCCGCGAGTTCTTTCCAAATACACCTCTGCGCATCTACGTCGAGGCGCTGGGCGGCGTAATTAAGCCTGTGCTGGACGGCGCGTGCCGCATCGGCATCGTAGGTTCGCTACCCGCCATACCCGACGAGCTCGCTTCGGAACCGCTGATCGACCTTCCCATGGTCACCGTAGTGGCGCCGTCACACCCGCTTGCCGCGCATAAAGGCGCGATCAGCAGCAAGTACTTCGAGAAACAGGTGCAGCTGGTGTTGACCGATCGCACGTCGCTGTCCGAGGGAAGAACCTTCGGCGTCGTTTCGCCACTTACGTGGCGCCTTGCCGACCTTGGCGCAAAGCACGCTTTTCTCTGTGCAGGTTTAGGCTGGGGGCACATGCCCGAGCATATGGTCGAGAAGGAGCTCGATACGGGAGCGCTGGTGAAGATCAAAATCCAGGGACTGCCACGTGAGGTGTTCCTCCCCATGCACGTGGTTTATCGCAAGGACGCGCTTCCCGGTCCGGCCGGACGCGCCTTTGTCTCGCAGTTGCGCTTTCGATGATGCATCAAACGACGCCGGCCTAAGCCACTTCGCATCCAAAACCATGCACACAACCGTCGTCTGGGCTGAGCTGTGACAACCGTGGCCGCGCGATCAGCAAAACCTGACTCGGTCACCAACACGCCTCAGGGGGTCATGCTTGCTGCAAGGGGCGAGTACGATTCATCCGCTCCAGGAGCGAAGCGGCGCCGATAGTCAGACGGCGTCAAGCCAGTGAATCTCCGAAATTGCCGGCGGAAACTTTCAACGTCCTCGTACCCGATGGCCGCAGCAATATCGCCGATGCTAGAGCGCGTAAATTCCAGCAATTCGCGCGCTCGCGATATGCGCAACCTTTGCTGGTATTCCAGCGGTTTCATGCCGGTCGCCTTGGTGAATCGCCGAAGGAAAGTCCTTGGCTCCATGCATGCGTGTGCTGCCAGTTCCGCTACCGATATGACGCGCTCCCTCTGGCCGGCCAGCCATTCCTGCGCTCTTACTATCGCGCTGTCGCCATGCTTGAGCATGGGATCGAAATCGCTATAGAAGCGTTGCTCTCGGCCAGGTGGATCGATGTTCATGTAGCGGGCCGTATCCATCATGACGCGGGGCCCAAGCAGTCGCTCCACCAGACGCAGGCCAAGATCCGCCCAGGCCAGAACGCCGCCCGCCGTAAGTACGTCGCCATAGTCGATGACCATGTGATCCGTCTCGACCAGGACATCGGGAAACTCCCGCGAGAACTGGTCACGCAACGCCCAGTGTGTCGTCGCTTGCCGCCCTGTCAGCAGACCTGTTCTGGCGAGGATGAAAACACCACCGCAGACAGCAGCGATGACCACGCCCCTCGCGTGCATCGCTCGAAGCCAGGCTATCAGCACTTCATCTTTTGAGGCATCAAGGGTGGCCTGCAGATTTCCAGGAAGGACCAAAACGGCCAGGTCGTGATCATCCCCTGCGCCGCTGTCGTACGTGCAAGTCACGCTAGACTGGCCGGGCTCGCGCTGCCATTGGGTGATGCGCACAGCGGGCAAAGCGCCCTGCCCGTGGCGTCTCCCCGCCATCTCGCCAGCGTAGGTGAAAAGCTCGGCCAAGCCGTGCAATCCGGTGGCCGATGTGCCGGCATCACGCACAATTCCAATCTCTATGTGAGATCTGCTTGCACTGACCGTTTTTACCGGCCTTTTTGTCTGAATCAGCCGTTGTTGGCTACGTCTGTCGAGCATACGCTTCATTTCTCCAAAGACGATCTGGTCCACGGAAAAAAGCCATCTGCGCATCAGCGGCATGTACCCGCCCAGCGTCTCGCCATTCAAGCGGCACCCAAGAGCTGCCGCTTGCCACCGGATGGAGCGGCCGTATGACTCTACAAGGCACAAAACTAGTAAACGCCGGTAGCTCGTACATTACAACCAGTGACGGCGCGAAGATCTTCTACAAGGACTGGGGCGCTGGGCAGCCACTCGTCTTCCACCATGGGTGGCCGCTCTCGGCTGACGACTGGGATGCCCAGATGATGTTCTTTCTGGCTCAGGGCTTTCGCGTCATTGCGCATGATCGGCGGGGCCATGGACGCTCGACCCAGACGTTCAATGGCAATGACATGGACACCTATGCGGCCGACGTGGCTGAGCTCGTCGACGCACTGGATCTCAGAAACGCCATTCACATCGGTCATTCGACGGGTGGCGGCGAAGTTATCCGATACGTCGCTCGCCATGCGAACGGGCGTGCCGTGAAGGCAGTTATCATCAGCGCCATTCCGCCCACTCTGATGAAATCGAGCAGCAATCCCGAGGGTGTTCCCAAAGAGGTCATAGACGGCATCCGCGATGGTACCGCCTCCCATCGGTCGCAGTTTTATCTGGATATCACCCTTCCCTTTTACGGATACAACCGACCCGGTGCGGTGGTTTCCGAAGGCATTCGCCATAACTGGTGGCGCCAGGGAATGATGGGCGGAATCAAGGCGCAGTACGACTGCATCAAGGCGTTCTCCGAGTCCGAGTTCTATGACGACCTTGGCGCTATCGACATTCCCGTGCTCGTTATGCACGGCGAGGATGACCAAATTGCTCCGTTTGCGGCCACAGGAAAACAGTCCGCCGCACTACTCAGGAATGGCACGCTGAAATCGTATCCGGGGCTACCTCATGGGATGCCAACGACGCACGCAGACACGATCAATGCGGACCTCCTGGCGTTTCTCCGGAGTTGAGCAAGAAGAGAAGCCATATGGCCGCCTTGCGATTCCATCACTTATCACAATGACGCCACTTGCTTTGCGTTGAGGCTATTGCGTCGCCAAGCTCGTTCGTTGTCCCAACCCTGCCAGGAGAACAAACATGGCCACGAGGTCCGAAATATTCGCTTGGAAACTTGCTGCAATGCCACTGCTGCTCGCGACGCTTGGTGGATTTGCACTGACTGCAGCCGCTGCCCCGCCCTCCGGCATCAAAAATGTAGTTCTGGTGCACGGCGCCTTTGCCGATGGCTCCGGCTGGGAACCTGTGGCCAATATTCTCAGGAAGGACGGCTACACGGTTGCGGTAGTGCAGCACCCCGAAACCTCGTTCGCCGAGGACGTCAAGTTCACCAAGGCCGTGATCGATCGCCAGCCCGGCCCAGTGGTCCTCGTGGGTCACAGCTACGGCGGCTCAGTCATCACCGAAGCCGGCAATGATCCCAAAGTTGCCGCGCTGGTCTACATCGCCGCCTTCGGGCCAGACGCCGGCGAGAGCGCCGCCACGATCGAGCAGGCGCTCCCGCCCGCTACCAAGGGAATTAAAGCCACTGACGATGGCTACTTCTACATTGACCCAGCTGTGTTCACGGCCGATTTCGCCGCAGACGTTCCTTCGCCCAAGGTTGATTTCATGGCGGAGTCGCAGGTCTTGATCTCGAAGGACTCGTTCACCTCGCCGATCACTTCACCCGCCTGGAAGACCAAGCCCAGTTGGTACATGGTGGCCACGCAAGATCGCTCGATCAACCCTGACCAGGAGCGCATGATGGCCAAGCGCATGAAGGCCAAGACGATCGAAGTAAACTCCAGCCACGTCGCCTACATCTCACACCCGAAGGAAACAGCAAAGCTCATCGAGGAGGCTGCAACCTCGGCGAAGAGCAATCAACGATCCGTAGCGAAAGCAGGTGAATGAAGGTATCGAAGGCCACGCATGGAAACATGCATCACCTCGATCCTTCCGGGCGCAACCCACCACTCAACATGAGGGCTTCTGCTGAAGCCCGAGCAGAAGCAGACTGCCCAGCCGGGAGAATACGATGAACGATCGCGTCACCATAAAAGGTCGTGATGGTGAGTTCGCGGCTTATGTTGCGCAGCCCAAGGCATTGCCTGCCCCAGCCATCGTCGTTCTGCAGGAGCTGTTCGGCGTCAACGCCGACATCCGCGCAACCTGTGATGAGCTGGCCGAACAAGGCTTCCTCGCCGTGGCACCCGACCTGTTCTGGCGCCTGGAACCCGGCCTGAGCCTAAGCGTCACCTCCGAGGAGGACTGGCAACACGGGCTTCGTCTCTATCAGGCCTACGACCGGGATGCCGGCGTCAGGGATGTGGAGGACACGATAAAGGCCGTTTCCGGATTCCCCGAATGCGACGGCAAGGTGGGCATTCTTGGTTACTGCCTCGGGGCGCTCATGGTGTTCTTGACCGCTGCGCGTTCCGATGTCGATGCCGCGGTCGCCTACCATGGTGGCGACACCGACAAATACCTTGGTGAATCCGGCGGGCTGCGCGCGCCCCTCTTGATGCACCTGGGTGAGGAGGACGAGTTCATTCCAAAGTCCGCACAGGCGGCGATCAAGCAGGCGCTTGCCAGCAAGCCGAACGCGACCATCTACAGCTATCCGGGGCAGCGTCACGCGTTCTCCAGGCACGGTGGAGCACACTATGACCCGGCTGCCGCATCACTGGCCCACACCAGGACTTACCAGTTCCTTCATCAAAACCTGGGCTGATGATTGATCACACCGGCATGCCCCATGCCGCAGTCCGGGGCGTAGCCATCGAGCAGGAGTGGATGGTGGCAGAGACAACCTACGAACCCGACTTGACCGGCTTACTCATCGTCGACCCCTATAACGACTTCCTGTCTGAGGGAGGCAAGCTCTACGAGTTGAGTCGCGAGACGCTGGAGTCCCTCGATGTCGTCGAGCATATGCTCCAGATTCTCGCTGCTGCGCGGTCGCGAGGCATCCGGGTCTTCATCGCGCCGCATCACCGCTGGCGCGACAACGATGCGCATCTCCACTGGAAGACGATGCCGCCGGTGCAAGCCAGCGCATACAAGAATCGCGTGTTCGCGGACGGCACATGGGGCGGCAGTTTTCACCCGGACTTCGAACCGATACCCGGCGATGTGGTGGCGCTGGAACATTGGATGTCCAGCGGCTTTGCCAACACTGATCTCGACCTTCAGCTCAAGAAGCACGGGCTACGCAAAGTCATCATTATCGGTATGCGTGCCAATACCTGCATCGAATCCACGTTGCGCTTCGCGGCCGAACTTGGCTACGAGGTCACAGTCATCAAGGATGCTATCGGCAGTTTTGGCCTGGCAGAGATGGACGCGTCGCTCAAGTTCAATATGCCCGCCTACGCGAACGCCATTTTGTCGACGAAGGAAATCGTCGAGAAGCTCTCTAAATGACGGGCCAGATTGACTAGGTCTCGCAATACCCGGCCCCTCGATCAACACCACCGGTACCCGCGATAACACGGGCTAATCACCCTACCCCCATGTTCGCACTGCAAGCCAGCATGGCTATCGTCACGCCAAGAGTGAAGCGCGCCCATCGACAGGCGCGCGCTCTTTGCCTCATCTCCCCTGAGGGAGCGGGTTATGGCCAGAGGGCGTGCCAGACTCGGAAGGCCCCTTTCGGGATCGGCCCTGGATTGTTGGTCATAGTAGTCCTTCATGTCTCCCGGGCCGGGACGGTCCCGGGAGACAGCGATGGATCAAAACGGGTAATCGGGAACGACGGAGCGCGTGGTGATCCACTGCCACTCAGAGAATTGATCGGCGTTGGTCAGTGTGCTGTGGTTGAAGCCATTGCCTGAGTCGCCCACGCCGCCAATCGGGCCGTAGACCTCGTGCAGCAGGGTCTGGTCATTGATATGGATCACGCCGCTATGAAGTTCGTCCGAGATGGCTTGCGCACGAGCGAGATTCGGGGAGATGACCGCAGCGGAGAGCCCGTACTCGCTACGGTTAGCCAGCGCGATGGCCTCTTCGTCGGTCTTGAAGACTGTAATCGCAGCCACCGGACCGAAAATCTCCTCATCAAACGCAGGCATGCCTGGTTCGACGCCACTAATCACCGTCGGGGGAAAAAACAGGCCGTCGCGCGAACCGCCTGCATGAAGGGTGGCGCCCTTGGCCAGCGTTTCGCTAACGATGCGGTCCACGCCCGTTGCTTGGCGCTCATTCACGACAGGACCGATCTGAGTTTCGGCATCAGAGGGGTTGCCCACCACAAGCTGCTTGGCATGGCGAACAAGCGCCTGCAGGTACGCTTCCGCGATGCTTTCATGCACAAGGTGGCGCCCGGTCGTCAGGCAGATCTGGCCCTGATGAAAGAAGGAACCCCAAGCGGCGGCACTCGCGGCGCGTTCGACGTCGGCGTCCTCCAGAATGATCAAAGGGTTGTTGCCGCCGAGCTCAAGCGACACGCGCTTTAACAGACCACCCGCAATCGAACCGATCTGTTTGCCAACCCGAGTGGAGCCCGTAAACGAAATCATATCCACGCCGGGCTCGCGAACTAGCGCATCGCCGGTAATCGCCGCGCCCGGCAGCACATGAAATAGTCCGTCTGGCAGGCCCGCCAGTTCGAGTAGGCGCGCGAGGGCAAAGCCGCCCGCGACAGGAGCCTGCAAGTCCGGCTTAAGAATGACAGCGTTGCCCATGGTGAGCGCAGGGGCGACCGCGCGCACAGCCAGCAGTAGCGGTGAGTTCCACGGCGTAATGATTCCGACAACACCTATCGGAATGCGGCGCGCCACACTACGACGCCCCTCTTCCGCCGACGCAGCGAGCACTCCAGACGGCAGGCTGGCCAATGCGGCGCCTTCGAGGATCTCACGGGCTGCCATGTGCACTTCCCACTGACCCTTCGCACGAATGGATCCACTTTCACGCACAAGGTCGGCGGCAATCTCGTCGCCGTGCACGAGCAGTAGTCGCGAAAACTCACGAACGATGTCGCCGCGCCTCGGTGCCGGAAGGCGCGCCCACGCTTTTTGGGCCTTACGTGCCGCCACCGTTGCCGCGTGCACGTCTTCCATGGAAGCAACACCCGACTGACCAATAACCTGGCCAGTCGCTTTGTCGAGCACCGGTTCGCGTCCCAGTCCGGCAGCTTTCCAGCCATTGCTGTAGATCTGTCCGCTCCAGGCATCTTTGGACGAAAATAGGGAGTGTTTATCACTCATGGGGTCATTCCTCTCATGTAGACCCGGCGTGGGGGTTCATGCCGGGTAATGGGTTTTCGACGAGTGCGAAGGTCGCGAGCTACGCGCGGAATGCCGCAGCAAAGTGCTCTGCGAATGCAATCGTCGTAACGTTGGTAGCGACAGACGGCACGTCCGGGAAGACCGAGGAATCCATGACGCTGAGGCTCTCCAGGCCGAGCACTCGGCCAGAGAGATCTACGACGGTCGCCGGATCGCTCTCCCGCCCCATGGGTGCGGTGGCCGATGCATGCTCGTAGGAGTCCAGCGTGTTGCGGATAGACGCCAGAATTGCCTCGTCGGTCTCCGCCTGCGGCCCCGGATTGAGTTCGCTGTGGACGAACTGGCTGAAAGGCGACGTCTTGCCAATTCGCCGAGCGAGCTTGACGCCCTCGAGAAGCCGCTCTCGGTCTTGCGGCGCCGATAGGAAGTTGTAGTCGATGCGGGGCATGGCGCCCGGGTCGAGGCTGTCGATCCAGAACTTGCCTTGGGACAGAGGCCGGGTGAGCGCCACGGCAAGTACAAAGCCAAGCTTGGTGGGACTTTGATCGTGCGGAAAAAGATGCGTAGCCGTGATGTGTAAATCCAGGTCGCCCGGCGTCGCAGTCGATGTCCGCGTCCAGAGCTTGGCGCCAATAACCGGCGATTGTGCCCCCGCCAACTCGGGCTTCACCGCATAGGCATTGAAGTAGAACGGGTGCTCCGTAAGGCGCAAGCCCACCGGGAGATCAGCCATCACAGGCACACCCAACCGACGTGACTGTTCTCCAGGGCCGATACCTGAGCGCATCAGAATGGCCGGGCTGCCGAAAACGCCGGCGGAAAGCACGATATGGCTTCCATAAACAATCTGTCCGTTAGCTAGTCGCACAGCAACGGCGCGTTTGCCTTCAAACATCACGCGATCCACTAGGCCGTCGGAATGGATGGTGAGATTTCTGCGTGAGCGAACGGTGTCCGTGAGGTACGCCATGCCAGTATTGACGCGCACGCCGTTGACTATGTTCATGGGATATGGGCCAACGCCGTTAGCGTCTGCGCCGTCGAAATCTGCGATGGTCTTGTAGCCATTGGCAACCGTCGCATCCATGAATGCGCGTTGTAATGGCGTGACTTCACTTCGTATCAGCTGATGAACCGGGAATGGTCCGCTGCGGCCATGAATGGCATCCGCACCCCCGGTGCGACTCTCGAGGCGCTTGAAGTCAGGCAAGAGGTCGCTGTAACCCCAGCCAGGTAGATTCCAGCGCGTGAAGTCTTCGGGCCGCGCACGTACAGCCACCGCGCCATTGATGGCGGAGCTGCCGCCGACAACCTTGCCACGGATCGCATGGATCGGGTGGCCGACGTACGAAGGTTCGCTCTTGTACCCCCACTCGAACCTTGGATCCAGATTGGCACCCACCAGGTCCGACTTACTCACCAAATCCGGATAAGCATTCGGGGCATAGTTATTGCCGGCCTCAAGCAGCAACACACGACGATCGGGGTCTTCGCTCAAACGTGCCGCCAAAACCGCACCGGCGGAACCTGCGCCCACGACAATGACGTCGTAGTCGCGACTGGACCCGCCAGCTGCATTGCCTCGGGCCTTTTTCAAGGAAGTTGCATTCGCATGACCCGGAAGGCCGATGCCCGCAGCGACCGCAGCCGCCGAAAGTGCGAGCGTTTGGCCGAGAATACGGCGACGGGAGCCGTCAAAATGTTCGTCTGCGTCTTTCATAGTGTCCTCCATCGGAAGGCGCGGCTGCGCTGTGTTCCCAATCTAAGAACCGCGTCGAGGCGGGCATAGCCAGAGATGAACGACACCGCTGTTCGGCGAATCCGAACGGAAAGCGGCACACTATTGACTGACCGCCGAGTCGAAAGCCGATGAAGAGCACCGATGAATAAGTTTCTAGAGATGAGTACGTTTATCGCGGTCGTCGACGCAGGAAGCCTGACGGAGGCCGCCAAACGCCTGGGTACGGCCAAATCGGTGGTCAGCGAGCGTATCCACGGCCTGGAGACTCGCCTCCGGGCGCCTTTGATCGAGCGGGGGACGCGTTTGAAGGTGACCGACGCCGGCCAACGCTTTTACGACAGTGCGGTGCGCATCCTGGACGAGGTCCAGATGGCAGAGGAAACGCTCGAGGCAGCCCACGATGGCTTCAGTGGCCCATTGCGTATCGCGACGCCGATTGTCTTTGGCCAGCGGTACCTGGCATCCATTCTCACGGAATTTGCCGCGACCTACCCTGATATCCGCCTCGACGTTGAAGGCAGCGACGATTACGTCAACATGATGGATGAGAACTACGATTTAGCCATTCGTATGGGTGTCGTGCAGGATTCCGCCCTGGTGGCGAAAACCATCACGGAGAATCGCCATGTCATCTGTGCCAGTCCAGGGTATCTAGCGCAGAACGGCACGCCCCTTCATCCTCGCGAACTCAACACACACCAGGGATTGATGTACAGCTTCCGCCAGCCAGGCACGCACTGGAGTCTGCCCGTGGATGGTGTCGTACAGCGGTTCGCCATCCGTCGTCGCCTGCGCACCAACAGCGGCTATCAGCTTGAGGATGCGCTGCTGGCGGGTTTGGGAATCGCCATCATGCCGACGTTTCAGGTGGCAGATGCTTTGATTGACGGGCGCCTGATCTCCATCCTTTCACCGTATGTGCCGACAGGCAGTGTGATTTCCGCGGTCTACAAAGCTTCTCGTCGGGGATCGCCCAAGATTCATGCCCTTGCTCAGCTCATTGGTCAACGTCTCGGCCAGCCGGCCATCTGGGATGTCGACATTCAACGCGCGCTAGCGAGCCAATAGAACGCTCTGCATTGCTGAACCATCAGAACGGCGAATGCGATCTATGCGTGCCATCGCTGAATATCTAACGTCCGTACCGGCTATACATTTCATCGTCTTCGCAAGGCTCAGCGAGGTGATGGCGATGACCGCGCACCGCGGCGCGGGCGCCGTATTGGGTTACCTCCAGGCGGGAGCCTATTGGCCAGTCGAGCGCCCCTTCTCCGCCAACGGAGCGCGACGCAGCGCCAGTGACGCTGAGCGAAACGCACGATCCGTTAATGGCACGCCCTACTCGGCGATCGAGCACACAGCTCGGCCTCCGCCTTCGATCGGATCCATTTGTCGAAAGTACAGCACTACTCGCGATAACTTGCCCTAATCGCCCGGCGCGACGTTCGATCCGCGTCATGCAAAAGTTCGCGGCCTTGCCATCAAAGTACAAATTTCGTATGCCAAGGAACGCAAGCCGTCGTGCCCGGCACGAGGTCCGGACACAACGCTATCAGCACGCCTGACGCTACTGTTCGGCGGTTGGGACCAAGGTTACGATGAGGTCATTAGCGACATCGTCGATCGCTGCATAGTTGAATGCCACGTTTTGCACCGAAAGCACCGTGGCAACGCCGAATGCGCCACCTTGTGAAGCATCCACGTTGGCCTCGGTGACATAGCCACCGGTACGCGTGAACTCCACGATCTCGCTCGGATGCAGAGGGTCTGCATTGACTGCGTCGCCATTGGCCGTCAGCAAATGTCCATTAGGGGCAAATGCCAGCGCCAGGGGGCCGCGCAAATGGGGGCTTACGAAAACGACACGGCCTTTGTTCACGGCCGTACTGCGACCACCCGCACTTGGCACGGCGAAGATCGCATTGTCCGCGGTAGAGGCAACGAACAATGTATCCGAGCTCTCGTCGTAAGCCAGCCCCGTTGGCCCCAGAACCAGCGCTGCGGAGTTGGGTAGATGGGAATACCCCACAGCGATCTGAACCCGCTTGGTCACCACGAAACCCGCCGTGCCCATGGTCACGTCCAGTCGCGACACAGTGCCACTGAGCACATTGGAGACGAATATCTGCGCGCGGGAGCCCTGGTCGTTGATGGCCAGATCCCAGGGACTATCCAGGAATCTGCTATCCGACAACGTCGCGACCAGCTTGCCGCGGCCGTCGATAACTTGAAGAGCACCCTGTGAAATCGTGTTTACCGTGCC
This sequence comes from Dyella sp. AD56, assembly GCF_002878475.1. Lineage (NCBI taxonomy): Bacteria > Pseudomonadati > Pseudomonadota > Gammaproteobacteria > Lysobacterales > Rhodanobacteraceae > Dyella > Dyella sp. AD56. Next base: position 76,465 of record NZ_NRDP01000020.1, on the reverse strand, counting down.
GTCCGTTGTAGGTAGGTTCCCGACAACGACGAAACCGCGGCTGAGAACACCAAGCGCAGTCGTAAGGCCACCGAGATGGCTTTGGAAGAAAGTCGTCGCGTTGCCGGCGGTGCCTGCGGCGACACCTGGGGCTAGCTGACCTGTGGGCGTCAACTTGATAATCGTTGTACCCGTGCCCTGAAGATTGCTGATGTTGTTGAAATTCGACACCAGCACGTCGCCGGGAGCGATGGCCCCACCTCGCGGGAAGTTCTGCGGCACGAAAGCCACGCCATAGGGATTCAGGTCGCCGTTCGTCGGTATCGTCGATGACGTGATGCTGCGCGGAAGGAAGGCATCCTGTGCACTGGCCGTCTGCGTGCCGCCGAAGGAATGGAGGGTCAGAAACGCCAGCCCGATGGCGGACAGGCGAGTCATCCTTTGCATACTCGTGCTCATGGCTAGCTCCTGTTTCACTAGGAACGCCAGGACCTCTCCACTCCCCTGCACGGTGTGGTCCTGATGAGCGGCGCATACTTGCGTGGCCTTTCAGACTGGTTGCACGGCAAAGACGTGCACCGCCGCATGTGATTGCCCTCTCCACGCGAAACGGTTCATCAGGCGTCGCCTGGGGTTTAGGACATGTTCACCAAGCCTGACACGGCGCACCCTGCCTCCGGACCGCGGTACCCCGGCCCCATCGTCGCAACTTTCATTGGCCGGCATGGCACTCACGGGGTGCCAAACAGGTTCGATCTGATGGCCATTCCTGCGCTTTCTTTTGCTGGCGCGAGTTGAGGCGACAATCGCGAAGAAGGTGGTCAGCGGCATGCATACCGGAGAGCAGTACCACCAATTCTTTCTGACCTCCCGCCGGGACGTGGCGGTGCGCAGCCGGTTCCAGCGGATGGCGATGGAGCTGCTGCCGCATGGGGCAGACATACTCGATTTCGGGGCGGGAACGGGCATTGATGCCAGGACCTACACGGCTCATGGGCACCGCACGTTTGTCTATGAACCTTCATCCGCCATGCGCGATCACCTGTTGATGTACTGCCGCGAAGAACTCGATCAGCGAACCATCATCAGCATCGATAACTCCAACGAATGCAGGGCGTTCGCTGTGACGGCGAATTTCGCGGTCTTCAACCATTTCGCGGATCACACCCAACTCTTCGATGAGCTATCTCGCACGGTCCGCAAGGGCGGCTTTGTGCTGACGAGCATGCTCAACCCCTATTACCTGGGCGATGCGCGCTACGGCTGGTGGCTGGCCAACGCTTTCCATCTACTTCGCCGCGGGCATTACGCCATCCCAAGCGAAAGCCGCATCCATCGTTTTGCGCCGCGCGTCGTGGCTCGGTCCGCAGCGCCGCACTTCCGCCTGGAGCGGATCGAACCTGGCGGCCTCGGCATGGCGACCCAGCTCTACATGTTCCTGTTGTTCCGGCGCATCTGACATGTGGAAAGACTGGATACGTCCCCTGGTACGTCCGCTCCCGCAATGGTCGACGGTAGCCATCGCCGCTCCGCAACACGCGGTTGCTGCGTATCTGCACGGGGATGACGGCGTGACCGATGTCACTGCGGATCACACCGTGGCTTCGCTCAAGCCGCTGGTCATCGCAACCAGCATTGATGCTGGTCAACGGCCGGTCATCGAGTATTGCGACAAGCTCACGGGCAAGCGGGTGGGAAGCCTGCGGCTGACACGGATGGTTTCACTGGGCATCGTTGAGCATGGTTCACCCACGCTCTATCGCGTCACAGCGGGCGAGCATCATTGCCTCGGCTGGCCGAGAAGCGCCTGGAACCGCTGGCTGCAGAATCGCCTCATGCAACGGCAACCTTCCGCGCATCATGCGTTGATGGCTCCCGCTGCGGTACAGCAATTGATGGTCGCGTATCTGTGCCCGCGACCGGTCGTACTCGTCTCTGTCGACACACCTCATCACCGGAACATGTTCCCGATGGACCTGATCGGTCCGCTATCGCGGAGCGGACTGTATTCACTCGCCTTGCGCAGTACGAACGTCTCCGCGCAGATCATGCGTGAAACGGGCCGCGTTGCCCTGTCCTGTATTCCCGCTGGCATGAAACCCATGGCCTACAAACTCAGCGAGCACCATAAAGTGCCGCTGAAGGACTGGGGCGCCCTGCCGTTTCCCGTGCGCCCCTCGCTGGAACTGGGCATTCCGGCGGTGGCTTCGGCGCTATGCGTGCGCGAGTTAACCCTGCTGCACAGCCAGGACATCGGCTCCCATACATTCTTTCTCGGTCGGATCCTCTCTGACGTACCGCTCGCGCACGGCGACCAGCTCCATCACACGCCGGGCTACTATCAGACCTATCGTCGTCGGAAAAATATGCCGTTCGCCGAGGCTTAATGTGAGGTCATTCCCGCACGACCGGACTCGGAAAGCTGCGATAGCGTGTCCGTGCTGTCGCTGGATGCGATCGACTCTTTGATGGTTGCGACTAGATCGGCGCCTATCGTCAGGCTTCGGTCCGCCAGGCTGGCAACGCCGTCGCGATGTGAGATGACGATAAGGATCGTATCTGGCAATCGTTGCCTGACTATCGTCAGCACCCGCGCCTCGGCTGCCGCATCCAGTGCACTGGTCGCCTCGTCAAGAATGGCCAGGGTCGGTCGCCGCAACAATACCTGGGCCAACAGCAACCGTTGGATCTCGCCCCCCGACAACCGGCCCGAGGAACCATCCAGGGTGGCGTCGAGTCCGTCTCTCGAAGACGCGAGGCGCTTATCGAGCCCCACGTCCACCAGGGCTTCGTGCATGGCTTCTTCACTGGCGTCCTTTGCAGCCCAGCGCAGGCAATCGCGTACCGTCCGTTGCCAAGGTCGTACGCTCTGGCTGATATAGGCCCCATTGCGAACCGATGCGCGGTAGGCGTCAAAGTCCATACGACGCGCGCCCAGCCATGCCGTAAATGCCGCGGGACGAATCATGCCCGCGAGCACATCCGCCAGGCTGGTCTTGCCGATACCCGAGTCGCCACGGATCAGAAGCAGTTTGCCCGGGTAGAGCCATAGATCGTTCACGCAGAACGTCGTGGGATCGGCGATCGACAATAACTCGATACGCAGAGGCTGCGCCCCTGGAGCTGCCATCGTGTCCGTAGTTGCGGAAGGCGTCGTGCCTGCATACCTGCACCACAGCGCGAAAGCCGGTATGGCGGATGCAAGCTGGTGAACGCTTTGCCGAGTGGAGACGAGATACGGAAGCAAACGCCCCAGCAGCAGGCACACCGCGATCAATGAGGCCTGGTCGACGCCGTGCCATCGATGCGCTACCACGAGCATCGCAGCAATACCCACGGCTGCAAGCACTTCAATCACCAGGCGCCCGGATGCAATCAATTCCAGTTGCCGACGATATCCCTCGCCGAGTTGCCCTGACGCCGCGGCATGGTGCTCCTTCTCCGCTTGCTCCTGCCCAAACGACTTGATGTGTCGCCAGCGTCGCGGAAAGTCTTCGCTCATCCAGAACAGCCGTGTCATATCCGCCACATAGCGCCGACTCACCGCGGCGTGTTCGCGACTGCTGAAGTGCGCGGCAATCAACGAACACGCCACGAGAATCGGCACCGCCAACACGAGCGGTGGCGATACCCAGAGCGCAAACGCCAGGCTGACCAGGGTGGTGATTCCCGCCACCAGTAACTGCATCAGGGCATTGAAGCCCTGCGTCACGATCTCGACGTTGTGTGTCAGTACGTTGGCCAGTTCGGCGGAGGTGGCATCCGCCAACGATGCGAGTGGCGCTTCAATCAGGCTTTCGTGCACGCGGCCACGGAGTTGCATGCCATAACTGCTGGCGAGCCCTGCGGCCAAGCGCGCTGCCTGCCAACGCATCAGCGCAAACACCGCGGACGCCATCACAAAGAGCAGTGCGTGCATCTCCATGCTGGCACTCGGCACTTGCCACCGGCTACCGAGCCAGCCCACGGAACCGGGCTGAATCATCGACGCCACCAGCAAGGCTGCGATGCCGCCAGTCAATGCACTGCCGAGCGACAACGCGACGTACGCTGCGATCCGCCACAGCCCCAGGGGCCGCAACGTCCCAAAAAAGGACCGCGGCAGGCCATTCGCCCGCTCACGCAACAGACCCCGCCATGCACTCGGCATGCTCAGGCTTCCATGCTGCTGCGCGACCGCGCCTGCCGCGGTTCAGTTGGCACCTGATGACTATGCAAGACCCCACCCGATTCAGCCGCTCCTGTCGATGAGTGCGGCGCGGAGGGAAAAGGGTTGCTCACCCCGTGGGTGGAAAGCGGTCAGTCCAGCAACTGCCGGAGCATACGGACTGATTCCAGCGGATGATGCCCACGGATCAGCTCGAATGTACTCAGTCGTGCCACCTCATGCATAAAGGCCACCCATCCCTGCTGACTGGCGGCATAGGGTTGTTCGGCGGCAAGGCGAGCAGCCACGCACTCCCTGCCGACAGGGCGAAGCTGCGCCGTGGTTGTCGCCGGACCGGGTGACGCAACAAACACGATACCCGCGAGCGCAAGCGGCGCAGCCAGTCGTGCTGGTCCATCACGCAGATCGATCTCGAATTTCTCCACCCCACTACGACGCCTGATCGTCGGCGAGCTGCTGATCCATTGGCGATATTGCGCGTCGTCCACCCAGGCCAACCCATCCTCACGCACGTGGAGATAGTTGGGAACGCCCGTGGCACGCAAGCTTTCCGCATGCACAAACACGGCGTCTTCGGCGAGAAGTTCCAGCCCCTCCAACATACCGTGCAACGCCAGTGTCGACTCTCCCTGCCCCACTGCCACCCATGATCAAAAGCCCACGGCCATTCAGGCCAAGACAGGCCCCATGCAAGGGGATCAAGCCCTGCACGCGCGTAGCCAGGGTGAATACCGCGAACTCGATAAGTTCGTAGCGCAGGTGATAAGGGAAGGCCAGCATGTCCGCGGATGCCACGATGAGTGCATGGCCGGTCGCAGGGGAAATCACGACATAGTTGGCTGCATCCACGACCCCGCACAACAAGCCAGCCCCGGACTGCATGTGCACCGGCGGCGGCTCGCCCGCCCACTCGCTGCGAAGCGACGCCACGCGCAGTTCGATCTGAAGCGGCGTCGGGTCTGCTGAAAGCGCATGCGGAGGCAGTCCTGCGTACGTGGCATCCACCAAAGCAAGCAGCGCCTCACTCTCACTGGTGAAGCGAAAGCGACGACCCAGGATCCAGTGCTCGACCGATCGCCCGCGCGCAGGTCGCTCGAGGAAAGGATCAGCGAGCAGGTCGCTCGTCTCGGGCTCGGATGTCATGGCACGTATCGATGATGTCAGGCGGCCATGTGATAGCACACGCCGATACGAATGGACATCCAAATATTTCAGCAAGGCAACGCAACCGCTGAACCCCTTCGCGGCACTCACGCCTGACGAGCGTAAAACGCTGGAGGCTTGATCGCCGACCTGCCGTGGATGCGCCGGAGCAGCTCGCCCAACGGCAATGACGGAGATCCTTCCAAGATGCTAACCATTCAGGTCGGTCACTCCTACTTCCTGAGGTTCGACCGCAAGCAATGGGAACGCGGCAAACCCTATCCGCCTCTCGCGACCATCCATGTGGCCGCACTGTTGCGTCGCATAGGCCACCAGGTTTCCCTGTTCGACGCCATGCTTGCCGAAGGCGTCGAAGACTATGCCGCGACCTTGCCGACATCCAGACCCGACGTTGTCCTCATCTACGAAGACAACTTCAATTACCTGACCAAGATGTGCCTGGCCCGCATGCGCGATGCGGCCTGCGAGATGATCGCCATGGCCCGCGCATCGGGTGCGCGCGTGATCGTCGCGGGCTCCGACGCCTCCGACCAGCCAGACGCTTTCCTGGCCGCGGGTGCGGATGCCGTATTGATCGGCGAAGGCATTGCGCCCTTGGTCGAACTGATCCGTCGGCTCGACCAGAATCCATCCATCGACGCTCATGAATGGGTGGCTGGTCTCGCCGGTGTGGCGTCGATGGAACGCGACACGCTGCAACTGAAACGCATCGGCGCCGCACCACCCGATCCACGCATCGTCGGCCATCCCGCGTGGGACCTTATCGACGTGGAACGCTACCGTACCTTCTGGGTGGAGCGGCACGGCCATTTCAGCCTCAATATGGCGGCATCGCGCGGCTGTCCGTTTCGTTGCAACTGGTGCGCCAAGCCCATCTGGGGTAACCATTACAACCGTCGATCCGCCGAGGATGTCGCGGCGGAGATGGCGTACCTCAAACACACTTTCCACGCGGACCATATCTGGCTCGCCGATGACATCTTTGGATTCCACGTGGACTGGGTCGAGGCGTTTGCCGCGCACGTCAACCAGATCGGCGGCGCCATCCCCTTCACCATCCAGACCCGCGCCGACCTTATCAGCGAACGCATGGCGGCGGCACTGAGCCACGCGGGCTGCACGGAAGCCTGGATCGGCGCAGAAAGTGGAAGCCAGCGCGTACTGGACCATATGAACAAGGGCACCAAGGTCGCTGATCTGATCACCGCTCGCGAGCGATTGGGTGCGCTGGGCATCCGCGTGGGCTTCTTCATCCAGCTTGGTTATCTGGGTGAGCAGCTCGAGGATCTTCTGGCTACGCGTGATCTCATTGCACGCGCCGCGCCGGATGACATCGGCGTCAGCGTCTCCTATCCGTTGCCCGGCACGCGCTTCTACGAACAGGTGAAGGCGCAACTTGGTGAGAAGACGCATTGGCGGGACAGCGACGACCTCGCCATGATGTTCCAGGGCGCCTACGACTCGGAGTTCTATCGCCGCGTACGCGACCTGCTGCACGAACAGGTCGTTGTGCAGCAATGGAAGGTGGTCGACCTGCCCGACCGGCACCGTCAAGCCTCTCGCACCCTGGATGGGCGCTGGCGCTCATTGATCGAGACAGAGGCCTCGCATCGCACGACTCCCCTGGATGCGCCACTGCGCGCAGGAACGTCACAACATGCCTGACGGACGCACCACGCCACGCGCCCAGCCCTCGCTTGAACGTATCAAGGCTGGCCTGCTGCGCACCACCGCAACGCTCGCCATCGAGCTCGCACACCCCACCGGCGACACACCCGACTGGAATGCGCTGGAATGGCGACTGGCCACCGCGGCTGCAGTAGCTCATGGCGTCGCCGGGCAACTACACACCTACGTCCATTGGAGCAATCCCGAGTGGACGTGGTTCCTGGAAAGTCAGCACGACCATGTGGCACGGCGCCACGAGCGCATCGATGCCTTGCTGCAGCGCATCGACACACAGGCACGCGGCATAGGCGTGCCATTGGTGGCACTCAAGGGAACGGCACTCCACGCCATCGGCATTTATGCGCCGGGCGAACGTCCCATGGCGGACATCGACCTGTTGGTGAGCGAGGAAAATCAGGAGCATGCCGGCGCCATGCTCGAAAGCATGGGCTATGTGCTTTCGTTCGCCGGCTGGAAGCACCGGGTCTACAAGCCGGCGGACAACGCAAACGTCGCCTGTCTTGGCGAACACCGCGACACACCGATCAACATCGAACTGCATACGCGCATCCAGGAACGGCTTCCAGTAGCCACGGTAGATATCACGAGCTGCATCTACCCTCGATCGCCGGCGCCAGGCATCAACCCGTATCCGTCGCATGGCGCACTGATGAGCCATTTGCTGCTGCACGCGGCGGGCAACATCTGCAATCGCACGATGCGGCTCATCCATCTGAACGATATTTCGCTGCTGGCCGCCCGTATGGTGCGCAGCGAGTGGTTGGCGCTCTGGGGTGACGGCACCACCGAATCCCCCTGGTGGGCTCTGCCTCCGCTGCTATTGGTGTCGCGCTACTACACCGGCGCCGTTCCGCCCTCGCTGCTCTACGAGCTTGAGTCCGAATGCCGTGGCCCACTTCGCTTCGCATCCAGGCACCTCACCCTGACCAAGGCCTCCTGCTCCGAACTATGGCTGCATGCGTGGTCCGGCATCGAATGGTCGCGCTCTGTCCGCGAGGCCGGACAATTCGCCTTGAACCGCGTACGTCCATCGGCGCAAGCACGACAGGAACGGGCCGATATGGTGCGCACACAACTCTGGCTGCAGGCGTCACCATGGGTAACGGCCACGCTGTGGCGCCGCGCACTCGCCTGGCTCAAGCACCCGGTAACCCGCATGGACACCATGTACGTGGTGCGTGCCGCGCTTGAGCAGACATCGCCCGCATGGACTCAGCGCCCCGGGCCCGCCGTCACCACCTGAAGATAGAGCGCCTGGAAAGCACGCGCCGTGTGGTCGGCGTCCTCCGTCACGGCGCGGCGATGCGCTGATACCGCGAGCCGCAGGCGCAACGCGTCATCATCCAGCACACGTCGAATGGCTTCTGCCAACGCCGACCAGTCGCCTACGGGCACGGCCATCGCGGCAGATGGCGACCACTCGGCAATATGTCCCACGGCCGTGCCAACCGTAGGGATACCCACCACGGCAGCCTCCAGCGCCACGAGCGGCCCCGCCTCGTGACAGGACGACATCACCAGCAGATCAGCTGCCTCCATCATGGGACGCAACTCGCGCTGCGTCTTGAAGCCGTGAAAATGCACATGCCCATCGAGCTCCAGCGCATGGGCCAGTCGCTGCATCTCACCATCGAGGGTGTCCTGCCCCACGATATCCATCTCGAAGTCCACGCCCTGTTCGACCAGCACGGCAAGCGCACGCAACAGCGTCGGTTGATCCTTCACACGGTTGAGGCTGCCCACATGGATAAGCCGCGCACGTCCCTCGCGTCGGCATCGTGGCGGCTTAGGTGGCCAGCAGCGAAGATCCACGCCCAATGGCACGCGGCGCGCCCGCAGCCCCAGTGTCCGCAGGGAATCGATGATGGGCGCGCTCGCCGCGGTCACCGCGTCGGCTCCGCGCAACACAAGCGCTTCGCGCAACCGCCCCTTCAGGAAACGGCGGCCGCCATAGTCGATCTCATGCATGGCGACCAGTTCGCCGCCCGCGATATGCACCAGACTCGGCACGCCGAGCCATACGGCAGCCACCACCGCAACGAGGCTGCACGAACCCGAGAAGATGGCGTGCACCAGATCGAACGGCGCCCGTTGGTGCTCGTCGCGGATGGCGCCGATGGCACGCAGGCGCGGCCAGCCATCACCGATATTGTGGATATGCGCACCGGCGAGCCGCCAACCATCCGCGGCGGCCTCCTGTCGCAGCGCATACACGTGCACTTCGTGCTCGCAGGCCAGTCGCCGGATCAATGCCAGCAACACGGGAATCACGCGGAACTCACCGGTGCGGTCCACACCCCCAGGCACAACCAGCGCGAGCTTCACGATGCATCTCCCTGGCGATCGCTGACCAGTTGCTCGTAGGCATCAACCCAGCGCTGCCCCACCGCATCCAGCGACAGGTAGCGCTCAAAGTGGGCTCGCACTGCTTGCGGGGACGCGGGAAACGCAGCCGCCTGGATCAGCGCTTGCGCAAGCTCGTTACTGTCACCGGGCGACCACAAACGGCCAATCTCGCCTGTCAGCGCTCGGAATGAAGGAATACGGGTCACCACCGGCGTCACGCCACACGCCATGGCTTCCAGCAATGCGTAGCCACAACTCTCCGCACGACTTCCAGAAACAAAGATATCGGCCGCTCGCATCAGCGATTGCACGCGCTCATGCGGCACCTTGCCAAGCAGATGAACGCGCCCTCTCAAGCGCGGATCACTCGCAATACGTCGCTGAACCTGCGACAGCAGAGGCGCACTACCGAAAGCACACCACAGTTGCATGTCCGGCAAGGCCTGAGCGGCCTCCGCAGCACCGGCTAACACCGTCAACGGATCCTTGCCGGACTGCAAATGTCCGACCCAGACCACGCAGGGATTCCCGTACAGACCCGTTTCGGACCATGCATGTGCACGGCTTCCCGGGGTGAAGCGGCTGGTGGATTCGGGAATGGCAAACAAGCGCGTCGATGCAACGAACAGCTTCGCGGACATGTAGGGCCGCGCCAGCTCGTTCGCTGTGAACACCACGCCTCGGGCCGACGCATACCAATGCCTCCAGCGCGAGCGCCGCCACCATGTCGGCACGCGATCCGCATGGTCCTGCAAAAGCATCGGAACACCAGGCAGTGCTCGCGCGAGTGCATGGGCCTGGGCGGCGGCGCTCAGGCTATGGACATGCAGCACATCCGCTCGCAAGTCGGCCAGCAGATTCGCGATGGTGCGGGCACCACCATCATCATGATCGTTCGCCACCACAAAGTGATAGTCCACGCCATTCCGATGCAGGTGCTCCTGGTGCGCGGCCCGCTGGATCACGGTAATCCGCGCCCCTGCGCCGGCTGCCGCCTCCGCGACGTCGACCAGCGATGGCCATCGCGTCAAGGTGTCAGTCAGGCCCTGACCCGCCGGCGTGGGATGAAAGTTGATCTGCGCGACATGGAGTGACGGCACGGATCAGAGCCCCGAAACCTGCGGCACACGCAGACGCACCAACCGGTTCGCCAGGTTCAGCTCCCACGGACGGTCGTACCGGCGCAGCCGGTAACGCCACGATGCCGCCGCGGCCAGCGTGCGTTTTGCCCACGGCGGTGAACGCAGGTCCTGCACGGTGGGGTAACGGCAACGCAGCACCGTAACGAAATCATGGATACGTTGGCGTAACCGATCACTCAGCCATGGCGCATCCGCATGGCAGGCGTAGTCCACCCATTGCTTCTGCGTCCACTCCTCCGGTGTGGCAGGAAACACCACGGGCTCACCATTGAGATCGAGCAGCGGCGTGGAGGGGCGTCGATTGCGATCCTTCTCGTGGCGACTGCTTTCGGGTAGCGGCGTGTAGATATAGACGATGATCTCGGACTGCGGATTGATACGCTTGAGTTCGCGAATGAACTCGAACGTGTGCTCGGTTTCTTCCTCCGTGTTCTCCGGCGGCGCCACCATGAAGGACAGCTCCGGAATCACCCCGTGGCGCCGGCACAGCTCCGCCACGGCCAGCGTCTGATCCGGTCGCGTACCCTTGCGGATCTCCTTAAGCATGGTCGGGCTCGCGGATTCTGCGCCGATATAGGCCATGCGCAGCCGACTCTTGCGAACCAGCTTCCATGTGCTTTCGGACAAGTTGAGCAAGGCATCCGCGCGCGCATAGCACCACCATGGCAGCTCGTAACGCGCCATGATTTCCAGCAGCGGAATCATGTCCTCCTCGCGATCGAAGAAATTGTGGTCGAAGTACTGGATGGAATCCGCGCCGAGCTCATGCTTGAGATAAGCCAGATCCCGCTCCAGCCGTGCCATCGGCGGCAAGGCGGTGGCACCGCCGAACATCGCCGCCACACCGCAGAACGTGCAACGGAAGCGGCAACCCACCGATGCCTGGTGCGCTGCCGTACGGCGACCGAGAAACGTGCGCGCCAGATAGCGGCGTGGATCACCCAGCTTGTCGTACGGCAAAACCACCGGTGGGCCGTTGCGTGAGAACGGACGGCCCGGGTTGTGGATCGGGCCGCCCTCGCCTTTCCATGACAAGCCATGAATCGACGCCAACTCGATCGCATCACCGGCATGCAATGCAGTCACCAGCTCCGGCAGGCTGTCTTCGCCTTGTCCACGAATGGCGTAATCCACATAGGGCGCAGACAGCGCCGTGTCCGTATAGAGCGTGGGGAAGTAGCCACCCCACACGATGGGCACATCCGGACGGTGTGCGCGAATGGCGCGTGACACGGCGATGGCCGGCTCTATCTGCGGGCCACCCATCACGCTGACGCCGACTGCGCTACACGCGCGTTCGTCCAATGCGTGCAGCGTGCGCTCGATGAAGTCGCGATCCATGTTGCCATCGATGATGCGGCTGCTGCCGGTGCGATCGAGCGACGTGGATAGATGGAGTAGCGACAGCGGGAAGCGCGCACTGGACTGCGATGTAATCGTGGGGTTGACCAGCAGCGTATGCGGCCCCCGATTCATGGGAACGTGAATGGGCAAACTCATGGCCTTCGCCACAACTGGAAAACAAGGGCCACCGGAACGTGCAGTGCGGCAGGATCAAAGTGTGCCCCGGCCGGGATATCCGCGGGATCGATCATGGGCTCCAGGACGCAGCCGATCTCCAGATCCAGCGCGGCGCACGCGGCATGCCAGTGGCTGTAAAGATGCGCGGTATGGCGCACGGCATAACGACGACCTTCGGCCTTGAAGTCGCGCAACCAACCCAGTGCGTGACCGATGGGATGCACGTCGCTGCACAACACCATGCCGCCGGGTTGCGTGACACGACTGAGCTCCGCCAGTACCGGTTCGAGCTGCTCGGCATGCCCCACGGCCAATCCACAGACCGTGAGATCAGCCCAGGCGTCGGCCACGGGCAACGCATCCAGGCCGCCCTGCATAAGCTCCACAGGCACGCGCCTGCGTTCTTTGTGCAACTCGGTGTCGGCGCGCAGCAACATGTCGCGCGATAGATCCACCCCTAGCAGTCGAGCAGCGCCGCGTTGCAAGGCGTAGCGCATATAGCGCCCCGTACCACAGCCGGCGTCCAATACGTTGCGGCCGCTCAGGTCCTGTGGCAGCAGAGCGAGCATGGCCCGCTCTTCCGCCTGCATCACGGGATTGTGCGCGTGTGGCGGATAGCTGGGCGCCCACAGCGCATAGGCTTCAGCGGGATCGAGAATCGGTGTGTGCAACATCAGTGACATGCCTCAAGGGAAAACGCCGCGCCGCTGTACGCAGGCAGCAGCTCCAGACCGGGCTCCAGTGCGATCACGTCTGGATCCGCCAACGATTTGGCGAGCAGCTTGGGGCGACCATCGAGCACGACGGGAACCGTTTCCACGCCAGCCGCGTCGAACCAGTTCGCGAGATCCGGATCGGCGATGCGCGGCAGGCCATCACGCACCACCGCGCGCAGTTGCGCCCGGCCGATACCGGCCAGGCTATGCACCGGATCGCCACCGCAGTCCTCGACCACGACGAGGTCCGCATGCGCACCCACGTGCAACGCGCCGCGCGATGGCATGCGCAACATCCGCGCCGCGTCGGTCGTCACCAGTCCCAGCCATTGCCTCGGCGCGAGCGCGCCGCAGGCGGCGACTTCGCGCAGCTCCTCCAACAGGTCACGCGATCCGCTCAGGCGCGAGTCCGTACCCAAGGCCAACTGTCCTGTGTCGGCCAAACGCCGGGGATCCAGCGTGCGCCCCAGTAACCGCAGGTTGCTGCTCGGGCACCACACCACACCAGCTCCAACGGCGATGATTCGATCGATGTCCCGCTCTCGCATCCCCACGCCGTGAATCAGCACGCTGCGTGACGCGAGGCAACCGAGTTCATCCAGCCATGCCAGCTCGGCCTGCGCCGTCGCATCGGTCCCTTCGGCCAAATGGATAAGCCAGGGCCGATCCATCGGTGTTCGCATAAAGCTCTGCTGCACCGGCGGACCGTAGGCACGCCAGCCCAGTGCATAACTCCAGCCGTAATCGCGCAACAATGCCACGGGAAAATCGCTGGCATCGAGCACCTCGTGCCAGGGATCATGGTGGGCGACGCATGTGGTCCCAGCCAGCAGATTCTTCAAACCACCATGACGCAGGCGCACTGCCTTGGGCACCTGTAGCGCGGCCTCGACGGCTGGATCGGCGAAGTGCGCCTGGAACGCGTTGATCCACGCGTAGCTGTTGGCGAACACGTCGGTCGTAGCGAGCGGCGGCACGGCATTCACATGCAGGTGATCGTGTGCATTGATCAGCCCGGGGAAAATCAGGTGGTCACGCAGATCGATCCGGCAGGCCCACGCCGGCACGGAGTCGGCGATGTAGCCACCGCGCATCAGCATTGGTGCACGCGACAGCCCTTCGGGCAGAACACAGGCCGCGCCGCACAGGCTGGCGTGGATGCGTGCAGATGGCGCAGCCATCACGTCACCGCCTGCGCATGACAATCAGGAAGTGGTCGCCCATGTCACGCAGCAAGGGCAGTGCCCCCATGCGGTCATCGAGGCGACCCAGCCGCTCATACCAATGCCGCCGCTTGCGGTAGTAATCCACCAAATAGGGCGGCGGCATGAACAGGCTCAATGCGCGGTAGCTTTCCAGCGAGAACAAGGGAGCAAATGCGCGGTAGAACTCGCGCGGCAGGTAGTAGTACGTCCATATGGTGTGTTTGTTCATCCCCACTGCCGCCGGCCCGCGCGTGCCACGCACGCTGGCGCGACGGAAGCGTCCGCGTAGCGCGTAGTGCCCCAGCTCCCAAGGGCAGATACGACCAATCACGGAGAACACCAGTTTGCCGCCCGGTTTCAGCAGGCGCGCGCATTCTTCCGCCACCCCACGCAGGTCCGGCGCACAATTGAGCGGCCCGAAATTGGAATAGATGCCGTCGAACTCTTCATGCAACTGATCCAGCTGCTGCACGCCCAGATGCATGGCCACCACATGGGATTCCAATCCAGCCACGGCGGCACGCGAGCGCGTTCGGCCAATCATGGCCGGCGACCAATCCGTGGCGATCACCTGATGGCCGCGCCGCGCGAACTCGATGGCATCCAGGCCAGTGCCGCAACCAATGTCCAGTAATTGCGATCCTGGCGACACCTCCCGGCAGACGGTGTCCCACAGCGTGGTACGCATACGCTGGATCAACTCGTTGTTGCCACGCGGACCGTCGTAATCCTCGGCAACACTGTCGAAAGCGCGCTGCGTGTCGAGTAACTGCGCATCGTTCAAGGATGCCTCCGGCGGACGTCGGCTTGCCTGCCCCATCATGGATTTCTCACACCTGCATGCGGATTGGATGTGGCGGCGTCGCGCCCTGCTGCTGCGCCATGACCGCCATGTGTCGGTAGGTGCCTTGTGTCGTCTGTTTGGTTGAACGTGACGGTGACTGCACGCGCACGTCGAACAGCGTGCCGCGCGATCGCGGCAAACGCGCCCAGCGCCAAACCGAACAACACGCCGACGCCCCATAGCAACGGGAGATTCGGAAACGCCGGCCCACGGGGTACATAGACGGGCCACATCAACGAGGTGTCGTACGTATAGTTCGGGCTGAGGCGTACCGCGAGTTCACCCCGGGTCTGCTGCAAAGTGTGAATCTCCGTGTTCGTGGTGGCCAACAGCATGGAAGCGACTCCGGCGGCCTGCGCATTCCTGTCGCGCGCATCATCCGGCGTAGCAGCCAGAATCAACTGCCTGCGCTGGTTCTGGGCGATGTCGAGATCCGCCTGCACTTCGCCCAGCCGCGCCTGGGTCAACGCCAGCGGCCCGGCTTGCAACTGCTGATGCAGCGTTTGCAGCTGCGCCACGGTAGCCTCGGCAAATTGACTGGCCTGCTGGGGTGACCAGCCCCTCACGGTGAACTTCACCAGCGGGCCGGCATACGGCAGCGGCTCGAGCTTCAGGCTCTTGCGATAAAGCCTCGCCTCCGGTGCGCCTTCGCCGATGCCCATGCGGGCCATCACCTGATTCTGGAACGGCACAAACTTCAGGCGTTCAAGTACCCGTGCCAGCGGTTCGACCTTCGGATCCTGTCCCTGCAGAACACCCGCGACCTGACCGATCTGGATGTAGCCTGTGGCCTCCCACTGCGGCCGTGCCGACTGAGTAAATGCGAAGACCGCGGCGATCACCACCAGTAGTCCTGCGACAAACCATGGCCACTCGCGGATCAGGATCCGCGACATGTCTCCTACGTAAACTTCATCTCGTTGCATGATCCTGACTCGTCAATGGGTGGAGGGGGATGCGCCGTGGCCGGCGGGCATGTCGTATTCGACAGGCGGCCCCTGAGTACGGCGATCCGGCAGCAGCGAGGAGACCAGTTGCAGCAACAGGCATAACGCAATGAAGCCGAAGCTGGTCCAGGTGAACGCTTGCGGCGCGAACGGCGCCATGACGGCCGTATAGGACACACGCAGGAAGATGAGCAGACCAAACAGCGGCACCATCGGCTGCACACGTCGCACGCTCCACAGCAGCATCAGATACAGACCTACCATGGAGGCGATGGCGCCGCCCGGCCCCAGCGCCATAAGGAAGGGAAAGAACTCCGTGCCCACGTTGATGTTGGCCGCATCCAGCGGAATGCCGGTGTCCGCCGTGGCGATCGATCCGGCCATCGGCACCAACTGATTGATCAGGAAATGGGTGTCGTTGTACTGCTTGGCCAGGATGGAGGCGAAGTTGTACGGCCCCGCGCTGGCATACAGGAGCAGCCACTTCACGCCTTGTGGTGCGCCCCGATACATGTCGCTGAAAGGGAGCGTCACGTAGTCCAACGTGCCCGAGCGCAGGATGCCGAGCACTGAGAACACCGTCGTGCCACCCACCGCCAACAGCAGCACCCGTTTCCACGGCAAGGCTTTTGCCTCGTGACGCCGCAGCAACACGACGAGCGCCACGGAGAACAACGCCGCAAAGATCCGGTTTCGGTCAATCACCAACACCGGAAAGACAAGGCCGGCCAGCACGAGCGCGGCACGCAGCCATCGCTGGCGTGCGCACAACAGGCCGATCGGCGGCAGCACCCAACACATGTCCGACACATGCCGGATATGGTCACGGCCACCTTCCATGTTCGCGTAAGAGGTTGGAGACGCAAACAAGGGCACCGGAAACAGCACCAGGTCCAACAGGCAAAACAACACGATCACGGCGGCGAAGACCAAGGCCACGAAGGCGTCGCGCGTTCCCGTGTAGTCGCGCGCGAGGAATGCCTCGCTACGCGGCAGGCGAATGCCGACGAAGGTGTCCAAAGCCAGAATCGCCATGGCCGCCGCCGCAAGCAGCAGCAGGCCTTCCATGTAGTCGGATGGCAGGTCATAGGTGAGCAACGTCAAGCCGCAGGCCACCAGCAGCGGCGCACTCAGGTAGAACGAAGGCAAGCGAAGGAGCTGCTTCATGTGCGTGCCGCCAATCGATGGGGTGGCCCACTCTTCATTCGAGACACCTGCGTCAGCCATGCGTACGCGGCCATGTGCGCGGCGACGGCAGATAGGCGTCGCTGCAGAAAGGCAATCTTGGCGCCGATATGGTGCGACTGCGCGAGCAGCAGCGTGCGATACGGATCATCGAACATACCCATCCGCCGAATCGCCACGTCACGGGCTTCGATGAGATTGTGGATACGCGCGCGCGTATCGCGCGTGCGACTCACGTTGGTGTCGTGAATGCGATAGGCGCACACAGGTCGGTCGATAAAGCCAATGGCATCGTGCGCGGAGAGGCGCAGGAAGAAATCCCAGTCGTCGAATCGCAGCCCTTCGTTCCAACCCGCCACTCGCTCCAACGCGCGGCGACGTACCAGTGTCACCGGGCCGCCGACGGCCCATTGCGTGATCACCGCACGACGGATGCCATCGCCTGTCTGGTAGAGCCTCATGTCCGCGTGGTGCAGGTCACGCATGCCGCTGTCGTGCAGGTGCCGGCCATGTCGATCCACCACCAGCGAATCACCAATCACCGCCCACTTGCCAGGATGCGCCAGCAGATAGTCCACCTGGGCCTCGATGCCGCCCGGCAAGAGGTAGTCGTCACTGGCGCCGAGACGCAGGAAGTCTCCGCGCGCACGCGCCGCCAGCTCATTGAGCGTGGCCGCAATGCCCTTGTTCTCCCTACGCACATACTCGACGGGTACCTCATCACTGTGCCGGGCGATCCAGGCGGCAATGCGCTGACCCGTGGCATCCGTCGATCCGTCATCGATGATGACGATTTCCTTCGCCGGATACGGTTCCTCCAGCACACTGTCCAGACAGCGCTCCACGAAGTCTTCGTGGTTGTACGCGGGCACCAGCACGGAAACCAGCGGCCGGCATGGCACGACTTCGGGCACATCTCCGTCCCTCGTCATAGTTCCCCCAGGTAGCGACGCACGACGATGATGTTGAAAGCGAGGTAAAGCACATAATTCACGGCGAATGCGTACATCGCGCCCACCAACCCGAAACGCCCCGTAAACAGAAACACCAGCGCGACATAGCTGATGGCAAAGACGATCTCGGAAGCCACGAACCATCCCGTCATGGCCTTAGCCAGCATCACGTACGACAGCACGAAGGAAGCGACCTTCACGACGTCCCCAATCAATTGCGGCGCGTAAAGCGCATTGGCCGCCGCAAAGCCGTCACTGAACAGCAGCGACGTCACCCAGCCCCGACACAGGTAGACCGCTGCAGTCAGCAGCACCACGGCCGGCATCACGTAGCGATAGGCAAGGCGAAGTTCCGCCACCAGCGATTCGCGCGCATGCGTCGATGCCAGCTTGGGCAGGTAGTACACATTGATCGCCGTGGTCAGGAACAACAGGTAGGCATCAGACACCTTGCCCACCGCCTGCCAATAGCCCACATGCTCCCAGCCGAAGTGGGCGGCCAGATGGTCTCGCACAGCGATATTCACCAGCGGCGGCAGCAATGCCGAGGTCAACGTCATCACCGAGAATGCAGCGAGCCGCAACGTCATCTCGCGATCGAAGCGCATGCGTAACATGCGCCGATTGAAGTACGGGCTTCGCCACCATGCGGGAAGACCCACGGCGAGTACCAGCAGTTGGCCGACCACCAACGCCAGCAACGCACCGTATAGATGCAACCAGCGCGACAGACACAACGCAAGCGCAATACTGAGCAGCGACCCCAGCACCTGGATGCAGGCAAGCCGCTTCACATCCATGAAGCCGTTGATGACGGCGAGGATGTAGTTCACCAGGGCAATACCCAGTTGCACGGCGGCCAGCACGGCAATAAGGCTTTGATAACGGACGTCACCCAGCAGCCAGCCGGCAATCTCCCGACTGAGCAACAGCCCGCAGGCACCGATCAGGCATGATGCGCAAAGCGCGTACCACAGTGCGGCAGCCAGCAAGCGTGACAACTTCTGCGGATCGTCCCGATACTCGGCGACGTACTTCACCACGCCCGCACTGATGCCGCCGCCGGCCAACACCGCCAGCACTGACATCAGGCTCATGAATTGGCCAAGGCGGCCCACGCCCTCAGGGCCCGCCATCCAGGCCACCAGCTTGATGATCACCAGGCCAGCGAGCAGCTTGGCCGCCGTGGCCACCGTGGCGTAGATGCTTGCGCGCGCCATGTTCATGGCACGCACTCAAAGGCGTTGCACGCATCGATGACGCGCAGCACGGCCTCATTGCTCATCACCGGACTGATCGGCAAGCTCAACACTTCGCGATGCAATCGCTCGGTCAGCGGAAGCTCCATGCCATGCAGCGCCGGGTAAGCCGGCTGGCGATGCGCCGGTACCGGATAGTGCACCTGGCTCTGTATGCCGTGGGCGGCCAGATGCGCTTTCAGCGCGTCGCGCCGGCCGGAGCGGACCACGAACAGATGCCAGGCGTGCGCGTCTTCCGCCTGCACCTGCGGCAGCACGATGTACGGATGACGTATGGCTTCCCGATACCGTTGCGCCACCCACCGGCGACGCGTCACCTCGTCATCGAGGTGCCCCAGCTTGACCCGCAACAGGGCCGCTTGCATTTCGTCCAGTCGCGAATTGAGGCCCTGGTACACATGGTGGTACTTCACTTCCGAGCCGTAATTCCGCAGAGCCGCCACGCGCGTGGCGAGCTCGTCGTCACTGGTGACCACGGCGCCGCCATCACCTAACGCGCCAAGATTCTTGGCCGGAAAGAAACTGAACCCGGCGGCATCGCCAAAGGCACCGGCGCGGCGGCCTTCCCGGCTTGCGCCATGCGCCTGCGCGGCATCCTCGATCAGCAGCAGTCCGCGCCGACGGGCGATATCCGCCAACGCGCCCATGTCCGCCAGCTGGCCGTAGAGATGCACCGGCATGATCGCGCGTGTCCGCGTACCCAGTGCAACCTCGACTCGCACCGGATCAATGTTGTAGGTCGCTGGGTCCGGCTCGACAGGAACCGGCACCAACTGATTGGCGGTGATGGCAAGGAACGAGGCGATGAAGGTGTTCGCCGGAACGATGACCTCATCACCATCGCGCAACCGACCCATCTCCTTGTAGCCACGCAGGATCAGCGAGAGCGCATCCAGCCCATTGCCCACACCAACGCCATGCGCAGTACCGCAGTAGGCGGCAAACTCGCGCTCGAATGCCGCCAGTTCGTCACCCATCACGTACCAGCCGGAATCGATCACCCTCGCCGCGGCAGCCTTGAGCTCGTCGATGTAAGGGGCGTTAACGTCGCGCAGTGAAAGGAACGGCACATCCATCACAGCACCCACTCGTAAAAGTCGTGCACGACGCCGCGCGCACCGAAGGACTCCTTCTGCGCGACCAGACCACTGTTGAGCACGGTGCCGTTCCGCTCGGTAGAGATGCCCAAACTAAAGTAGCTGCGATCGGCGTACACGCTGCCTACTAACGAACCAAGCAGCAGACTGAGTGCGTCGACGCGCCGGCCATCCTCCGACGCGGCGATGTACTGGGCGTGCACGGTGCGCCCGAAGTCGTAGACCAACACCCCAGCCAGCAACTTGCCGGCCTGGCGCGCCTCATGCAGCACGATCTGCCCCGGAAACCGGGATTGAAGCAGGGCG
Source organism: Dyella sp. AD56 (assembly GCF_002878475.1). Taxonomy (NCBI): domain Bacteria; kingdom Pseudomonadati; phylum Pseudomonadota; class Gammaproteobacteria; order Lysobacterales; family Rhodanobacteraceae; genus Dyella; species Dyella sp. AD56. The sequence continues at coordinate 55,944 of NZ_NRDP01000020.1, read as the reverse complement.
AGTTCGGCGGCACTGTGCGTTGGCACGGCTTCGTGTCGACGCAGCACCTCATTGAGCAAGCCATGATAGGCCAGCAGGTCCGTGCCCTGTCCTATTTCCACGCTCGCGCTTTCGGCCCGCCGAATGGCTCTTCGACGCATGTCGGAGAACCCTGCGGCATGACGCAGCGAGATCACTGAAGAGATATCACGTCGACTCAAGCGTGCGCCCACGCGCTGCAGGGCGTAGAGATCCTCTTCGGTCGGGTATGCATGAAAGACATGCGGCACCGGTTTGTAGACCACACGTTCCACGCCGTTGCGTCGGTAGTACTCGCCGATCAGCTCGAAGGTGTGCAGGGTGGACTCGGCACGCAACTCATGTGTAGCGATAACGCCCGCATAGGTGAGTCCTCCATGGCTGCTGACCACGTTGGCGCGGAGATTGGCCGGAAAGACTGCGACGATCTCCTGCCCCCGCTCCACCAGTAACGAGCAATCCGCAAAGCGGTCTGCGTGATAATCCATATAGCCACGTCGGTGCAGGAAGTTGCCGTTCCGCGACCGCGCCACGACGGCATCCCAGGCATCGGCGTCGGACGGCTGGTAGGGGCGCACCTTAAGCATGGAAGGCCTCACCAAACAGGGATTGGCGCGCTACCGCCACGCCAAAGCCGTCCTGGCCCATGTCATTGCCGTTGTAGAACATCAGGACGTCATCGCCGCGAGGAATCAGCGCCGGATAGCAAAGCGTCCGTGAATCCCAGCCGCTGTCGGAAAGCCCGATGCCGAGCGCCTCGTCGCGGCGCACCCAGTCGCGCCCGTCATCGCTGAAGGCCACCCCGGGCAAATACTCGCCGGTGATGTTGCCGCGTGTAAAAAGCATCGCGTAACGATCACCTACCTGGTACACGCGCGGGCGTCCGATGCGGTACTCGCTGTCCTGCGGCAGCAGGCAGACGTGATCGTCGCGAGGAATATCCGTGAGATCGCGCGTTGTGACACAGCGGATGTGATAGCGCGGAAAGGCGCGTCCGCCGATCCACTCCCAATCGTCGCCCACTGCATACCAGAGGCGCCATTGCACCCCATCGAACATCGCGGTGTGTACGGCCGCGATGGTGCTTCGGCCGGGGGCGCGATCGAGGATGGGGGTTTCCTGCACTCGCTCGAAATGCTCGCCGCCATCGCTGGAGATGGCGAGCCCGGTGAAGGCCAGGAACTTGGCGCGTGCTACTTGCTGGAAGCCCACATAGAACAGGTGGAGGCCACCGGGCGCATCCACCACATCGCCCAGGATCATGCCGTTGTCGTCGAAGCAACCAGCGCGACCCACATCGAGCACAGGTTGCTTGCTGACGCGAAGAATGACCGAAGGGTCTTTCGCAAGCACATCGACGTAGCCGATGCGGCTCACGCCATCGTCGTCACGAAAACCCGCATAAACGCGGATCGTAGACGCGTCGATAGGCCATGGCGTCGGTGTGAGCGCCGAGTGACGCATCCACCCGCCCACGCCCTGCCGCGCGGTGTCGAAGACCAGCCCCTGCTTGCGCCAGATGGCCATGGGCACTCAGAGCTTCACGTCAAAGCTGGACCGACCAGGCACCGCCTTGGCCGGCGACCCGACGTAGACCTTCCCCGGCTCCGTATCCCGATGGACCAGCGCGCCGGAGCCGATCACGTTGTCCGCCGCCACCTTCACGTGGTCGTTGAACGTGGTGTTGACGCCAATGAAACTGCTTTCGCCGATATCGCAGTAGCCCGAGATAACCGCGTGCGATGCCACGAAGACATGGTCGCGAATCACCGTGCGATGACCGATATGGTTACCACTCCACAGGATGCAGTTGTTGCCGATGCGCACAAACGGCTGAATCACGTTGTTCTCGAAGATGAAGCTGTTCTCGCCCACCTCGACGTTGCGCCATACGAAGGCGTGTGAGCTCACGTAGGTCGCGAAGCGATAGCCACGGCTTTTTGCATCCAGATAGAGGCGAGCGCGCAGGCGGTTGAGCTGGCTCGCCGGCACCGCCACGAAAGCCTCAAACTCGGTCGGGGGATAGAGCGACTCCAGCACTTCGTACGGAACGACCGGCCGCCCCGCCAACTCCGGCTCAGTCAGGTACGGACTCTCCACGCTGAAGGCCGCAACCTCATAGTCGCTGTCGTGCTCGAAATACTCACAGGCGATCTGCGCCAGTTCGCCCGCACCGATCAGGACTAGACGCTTTGGCATGCCACCCGCCCATTCGGATAAGCAAGGTCTTTCACCTCGCTCAGAAAGACGTCGTAATCGGTGATGTAGTCGGCAGGATCATAGAGATGGTCCGCCAGCACCATCAGTACACAGTCGTCGCTGAAGTCGTAGAGCTCCCGCCACACCATGCAGCCGAGCAGTAAACCCTGGGAAGGATCGTTGAGCACCACCTCGACCGGCCCCGTACCATCATCGAGCAGCATGGTCACCGACCCACGCACGGCCACGGCCAACTGATGCAATTGCCGGTGGGCGTGCTTGCCACGATGCACGTCGTGCTGTGTCGAAAAAATGTAGTACACGCGGCGGATCACGAAAGGCACATTGATGTCCTGTTCGAGGGCAATGAGCATGCCGCCGTGATCACCATGCTTCTGCAATTGAACGCGTTCGATTTCCATGCTCCCGGCCCGGCGTGTGGAGTCGTCATCGGGGACTCTAGGGACTGAGTGCCATCCTCCACGCACAAGGTTGCGTGACACCTCTTCCGCGATGGCGGCACACCGGCACAACCTTTCCGTTCGGACCGGGCACTCACGCCACAACGCAGGCTCGCCCCTTGCGGCCATCCTTTCCGTTTCACCGGGACGGATGGACGCATGGACCGCGCGAACCATCGAGGCGAGGCACAGAGGTTCGTACATGGAATGGCAGAACAAGACTCCGTCGACGACAGACGACCACCAGGCGCATGTACCCGGTGACGCCCATGCCGATGATCCGCCGGCACGACCACGCGCGTTGGTGGCCTTGCACTGGCTGACGGCGCTGTTCCTCGCCATAGCAGCCATCCTCATCCTGGTACGCGACGAAGTGGACGGCCGCGCGTTGCGCATGTGGCTACTGGAAGGCCATCGCCACTTTGGGCTACTGGTGCTGCTGCTGTTCGTTGTGCGCGCGGCGCTTCGTTTTCGGCTGGGCAAATGGCCGGCCGAGGGGGACACGTCACCGTTGATCCGCTTCGCCGCTGGCTCGACCCATCTGGCTCTGTATGCGCTGCTGTTGATTCAGCCCTTGCTTGGCTGGGCGCTCAGCAATGCACAGGGCAAACCGGTGCACTTCTTCGGCCTCACGCTGCCCGCCATCGTCGCCAGTGACGAGGATCTTGCCGACAGCCTTACCGATTGGCACCAGGGCGTCGCCTGGCTATTGCTCGCACTGATCACGCTGCATGTGGCCGCCGCGCTCTGGCACCACGTCGTGCTGCGCGATCGCACACTGCGCCTGATGCTGCCCGGGCGGCGGCGCTCATGAACAACGCCCACTTCCCCGCGCAAGCCCCGTCGAGACCAGGAGATCTCATGCCGCCTGCCCTAATCCGCCATTGGCGCTTGTGCGCCGCTTATGCCGTCGTTGTCGTGCTATCCATGCTGGCCGGCAACAGCGCGCATGCGGTGCCCGCCTACGCACGCCAGACGGGATCCGCCTGCGCGGATTGCCACGCGGGTGCGTACGGCCCCGCACTGACGCCTTATGGCATGCGCTTCAAACTCAACGGATACACCGACACGGATGGACAGGGCACCAAGATCCCGGTGGCTGCACAGCTCATCGGCACACGCACGGTACCGGAGCGCGGCGACAACACCACACAGCTCACGGAAGCGGACATCTATCTGGCGGGCCGCATCAGCGATCACCTCGGCGGCTTCGTCAAGGTGGAGACGGACAATAACGGCAAGAATCAATTCAGCACCAAGCTCAGTAACCTGGACCTGCGCTTCGTCGCCAAAGATTTGAAGATCGCCGGCAAAGACACCATCGTCGGTGTAAGCGTCAACAACAGCCCCGGGTTCGACGACCCTATCGGCGCCCTGCCCAACGCATCGACGCTCGGGCCGCCGGCGATATCCGGCACGCTGCTCAACCTGTCCAGCCCCAACTCGCTCAACAACCGCGTGATCGGCGGCGGCGTGTATGCGCTGTACGACGACAACTGGTACGGCGAGATCGGCACCTACAACGCGATGCCAACCTCGACGCAAGACCACCTGGGTTACAACACCTCCGGTGATCCCGGCCGGCTCAGCGACACGGGTTACTTCCGCTTTGCGTATATGAAAGACATGAAGCGGCAGTTCTTTTCCGCCGGCGTCGTGGCACTCACGACGAAGCGTCAACTACCGCGCAATGCGCAGAGCGACGACATCACCGACCTCGGCTACGACCTGACGTACCAGTTCCTTGGCAATCGCGAACACATCGTGCAGGCGAGCTTTGTGAACATCCTGGAACAACGGAACTATGGCAGCACGCCCACCATCAACGGGCTAGCGGCCAAGTCGCGCGGGGATGCGCACGACCGCACACTCAGCGTGACCTATACCTTCTTGCAGAGCTATGCCCTGCAGGTGGCCCACCTGGTAAGCACGGGCACGGAGGATCCCGCGCGCTATCCGCCGTTTGGCACACCGGACAGCACCGCCAACCTGATCAGTCTGTACTGGACACCGTTTGGCAAGGATGACTCGTTCACATCGAAAGCGAACCTGAAGATTGCCGCCACCTGGTTCCGCTTCACGCGCTTCAACGGCGTGAGCGACAACATCTTCGGTGCGCCACCCGGCGTGCCCATGACCCAAGCCAAAGACCTCGATGCCTTTACCTTGAGCGCAAGCGTTGCGTTCTGACACCTGCTGGAGCCTGGACGTGACGATACCCAAGCTGGGGAGAATGGCGCGCAGCGCCTTGATGACGATGATGCTGTTCTACGGCGTAGGCGCCCTGCCCGCACTGGCTGGCGACGCCGGCGCCGGAGCGAGCGTATTCAAGCAGGAATGCGCCGAGTGCCACACCACGAAGCAAGGACACAACAAGAAGGGCCCCAGCCTGTTCGGTATCGTGGGCCGCCACGCCGGCAGCATCGCCGATTACAGCTATTCGGATGCACTGAAGAACGCCGACTGGGCATGGACCGAGGACAAGCTGCACTGGTACCTGTCGCAGCCGGCCAAGAAAGCCAACCCCGGAACCAAGATGAAGTACTCGGGGCTCGACGATGCCGGGCAACTCGATGACCTGATCGCCTATCTGCAGTCGAACCACTGATGCGCGGAGGGGCGTCCACGTATACACGGCTCTTTCCGCCCACTAACCTAGGGCGGCACCGACGCGGATCAATCCTGGGACCGATGTTGCACGGCGAGGCTCCTGCCAGCAGTAACCGGCCATGTCCGCCCGCGGCGTTTTCCACGCCGCTTCGCGTGGATGCCTCCCTATCGGGGCGCCGATGAAACAAGGCACCGACCAGCCACCTGCCCGTGCCGACACACACCGGCGACATCAGCTCGCCATCGTGCTGTCGACCTTGCTCGCATGCGCCTGCATGCCATGGGCGGCGCACGCGCAGTCGGGAAATGTCAGCGGCACAGTCGCACTGAGCTCACAGCTCGTGGACCGTGGCCTGGCGGTCACCCCTGACACTGCGGTTCTGCAGGGGGCGGCGTCCTGGACACTCCCCTCGGGCTGGTCATTCGGCGTCGCCGCCAGCACGGAAGTGCGCAACGCGACGCCGCTCGCTGAAGCATTCGCCCAGGCTTCCCGCGCCTGGCAGATCGCGCCGGACTGGCAGTTCGTCGCCGGCCTTGCCTATTACGATTACCCGGGCCGGGGCAATGGCGCTTTCAACCGCGCCGAAGGCAGCGCCAACTGGATCTATCGCGACGTCCTCACCCTGGGGGTCACCGCACTGGCCCCCACAGGCGGCGACAACCACCGGTTGCGCGGCGCCGCCGACGTGGATTTCCACTGGCCGCTGCCCTTCCATTTCTCCGTTTCCGCGGGTGCCGGCTATGCCCAGGCCCAGGTGCCTTACTACCGCGTCTACAACGATGAATACGGCGCTCACCGCTATCGCAACGGCGACCGCGTAAACTCCTATGGGTACGGACACCTCGGGCTGATCTGGGGCCAGGGGCCGTGGCGCGTGGAAGTGGACCGTGTCCTCGTCGACGCGACCCTGCGCCAGGACAACCTGGCCGCCTCGCCCTGGGTCGCCACGATCTCGTGGTCGTTTTAGCTCAATGCAACCATTTCGGTCTTTTCGGGCACCTACCGGGTAACACCCTGCCTTCGCCTCAGCCATGAAAGATGCCGATATCGATGCCGACGAGACAGATCGCCTGCTGCTCCAGCGCACGGCGGCGGGAGACCGCGCGGCACTGGCTACGCTGTACCGCGCCTATCACGGTCGGTTATGCCGGTTCCTGACTCGCCTTACCCGCCGGAACGACGTCATCGAAGAGGTCATCAACGACTGCTTCTGGATCGTGTGGCAGAAGGCCGGCGCCTTCAACGGTGACTCTCGGGTATCGACCTGGATCATCGGCATCACCTATCGCTGCGGCCTGAAAGCGCTACGCCAGCGCGGCGATGAGCCAGTGGACGATGAAGGCCTGCCCGAAGATCGCACCCCGGCCTTCGACCCTGGCGAGGACCGCGAACTGCGTGACTGGCTGGGCAAGGCCATGGAGCGCCTATCGGCTGATCAACGCGTGGTGGTGGAACTGGTTTATGGCGTGGGCCACACGCTGGACGACGTCGCAACCATCATGCAGTGCCCGGTTGGCACCGTGAAGGCGCGGCTGTTCCACGCCAGGGTGAAGTTGCGCAACATCTTGCCGGCACTGGCTGGCGACCCGATCACGCCCAAAGAGAACCGCGTGCCATGAAGTCGACGAAAGATACTGACCAGGACTGTGCCCGGGCGTGGGACGCCATGCCCTGGGTTTTGCAGGACAGCGCTCCCCAGGAGCAAAGCGCCTGGCTCACCGACCACCTTGCGCGCTGCGAAGCCTGCCGCGAGGAGTTCGCTCAACAGAGTCGGCTGCGCCTTGCGCTGGCCCTGCCCACCGACACCCAGCTTGATCCCGAGGCCGGCCTCAAGCGTCTGATGGGCCGCATCGACGCGAGTGAAGCCAATGAAGCGACGCCTCGGGCGCGCGTTGGCACCTGGCTCACCCGCGCACTGGTGGCCGCCGTGCTGGTACAGGCAGTGGGTATAGGCATCCTTGGCGTGGAACTCTGGTCGTCTGACAGCGGACACTCGCCGTACCGCACATTGAGCAGCCCTGCTCAACCGGTCGCGCCGGGCGCCATTCGCGTGGTTCCCGATACGAACATGAAGCTCGCCGACTGGAATACGTTGCTGCACTCACTGCAGCTCGAGGTGATCAATGGCCCCAATGACGTCGGCGCCTACACCGTGATGCCTACGCATACGTCCACAGTAGAGGTAGCCCTTCAGCAATTACGCACCACGCACGGTATCCGCCTCGCCGAGCCCGTCGCCGCCAGCCCATGAAGTACGCTGCACTGCTGCTCCTGTTCGCCGCCAGCCTGCTGGGGGCCTGTGCGCCTTTGCGCCCGGATCAGCCGACGGGCGCAGCAGTCGATCAAACCACTGCCAATAGCCATGCCATCACCGCGATGAACAGCGAGCGCGACATCGTGCTCGCCGTCGCCAATCCCCAGGACCCGCCACCCACACACGCGGGCTCCACCATGCTCGGCTATGTCCCTACCGCAAACTACGGCGCCGGGCAGCGCGCCATCTCGGAGCTGCAGGCCATGCGGCAGCACTACGGCTGGCACGAAGTGGTCGGCTGGCCCATCAAGGCGTTGAACCTGTACTGCATCGTGCTCGAGCCGCCGCCCGGCATGACGCGCGACGAGCTGCTCGCCGTGCTGGCCAAGGACGACCGCGTCGCACTGGCGCAACCGCTGCAGGATTACAGCGTGTATTCGCAGGTGCAGAACAACGCGCACGAATACAACGACCCCTACGCCAACCTGCAACGCGGCTTTGTCGAAACGGACGCCGCCTTGGCGCACAACGTCAGCCAGGGCGATCGCGTGCATATCGCCATTGTCGACACGGGCGTTGATACCTCGCACCCGGACCTGCAGGGGCGCATTCACGACACCAGCAACGAAGTCGATGACAATGCCCCAGCCTTCAATCGCGATCCGCATGGCACTGAGGTTGCCGGCATTATCGGTGCCGTCGGCGACAACCACGTCGGCATCGTCGGCATCGCTCCTCACTCCATCATCAGTGTCTACAAGGCCTGCTGGTATCCCGCCAACAGCCCCGACGGCGCGCACTGCAACTCGTTTACGCTCGCCAAGGCCCTGGCCGCGATCCTCGACACCGATGCACGCATCATCAACCTCAGCCTGGGCGGTCCATCCGACCCCTTGCTCGACAGACTGCTGAAGCAGTTGCTGGGGCAACAACGCATCATCGTTGCCGCCATGCCACCCGATGGAAGCCATGCAGGGTTCCCCGACAGCGCACCCGGCGTGCTCGTGGTACGCGTCAGCAACGCCTCTAGCGCGCCAACCGGCGTGCTCAGCGCGCCAGGCAACGACATACTGACGACCCAGCCAGGCGGGGGATACGACTTCACATCCGGCTCGTCCATGGCTGCTGCGCACGTGAGCGGCATCGTTGCGTTATTGCTCTCGCTTTCCCCGAACCTGGATGCCCACGACGTCCACGATCTGCTTTTGCACAGCAGCAGGATGGTGGGTGGCGCACAACAGGTCGACGCGGCAGCGGCGGTCAGTGCGCTTGGCCAAAGCCGCGCCGCTCCGCATCACTGACGCATAACCCCATGCCATAAGGGCCAACGTGAAGCAGATCCCCGAACCGCTCTCCCTCATGCCCGACGTCCATGCCGAACCCGTATCCAGCGGGCCACTGGCGTGGGTGGGCATGGAGGACATCCTCATGCCCATGCGCATCGCTACCGGCCCTGATTCCACGCAGCAGGTCATCGGCCGTGTGGACGCCTTCGTCAATCTTGTCCGGAGCGATCAGCGCGGCATCCACATGTCACGCCTGTACCGTCTTATCGACCAACACCTTGGCGATACAACGCTCGATGCCCACACGCTGGAGCAGCTGTTGCGCGCCTTCCTGCAATCGCACGAGGAACTTGCCGACCGCGCTCGTATTCGCCTGCGTTTTGATCAGGCACTACGCCGCAAGGCACTGCGCAGCGATCTCCACGGGTGGCGCGTTTATCCCGTCACCATCGAAGGGACACTGGACGAACGCGGCCTGGACATCACCGTAGCCACCGAGATCGCCTACTCCTCAACCTGCCCCGCGTCTGCAGCACTGGCACGGCAAGTGATCCAGCAGCACTTCGAGCAGCGTTTCTCTTCGCAACCCCATGTGCCCTGCAACGTAGCGTCTGCGTGGCTGGGCGGCGAACAGGGCGTACCCGCCACACCCCATGCACAGCGCAGCATCGCCTACGTCTGGACCCGGCTAGCTCAGGGCACAGCATGGGATGTCGCTGCGCTCGTCGATCGTATCGAGGCTTCGCTTGGCACGCCTGTGCAGACGATCGTCAAACGTCAGGACGAGCAAGCCTTCGCGCTGGCCAATGGCAGCAACCTTATGTTCTGCGAGGATGCGGCGCGACGAATCCAGCGAGCGCTAGACACGGACTGCAGCATTGCGGACTTTCACGTACGCATCGTGCACCAGGAAAGTCTTCATGCCCACAACGCAGTTGCGTACGCGAGAAAAGAGCAGGAAGTTTCACTACCGCAACGCCAATAGCCTGCCAAGGCCGCTCAACGCGAGTGTGTACCGTATAGCCAGCACCAACCAGCGACTTTCAATTTCCACGATGACATCATGATCGGGAAACGGAAGCCGTGCCGCTGTTGACGGTATCGATCCAGGCATTGATGCGCGCATCCAGCACGTCCAGTGGCAACGCTCCGCCCCCGAGGATCTGGTCGTGGAAGGCGCGGATATCGAAACGGCTGCCCAGCGCCTTCTTAGCGCGCTCACGCAGCTCCAACATCTTCAGCTGGCCAACCTTGTACGCCAATGCCTGACCGGGCCAGGTTATGTAGCGATCAGTTTCGGTCTGAATATCCGCTTCGGCCACGCTGGAGTGGGCGCGAAAGTAATCCACCATCTGCTGCCGCGTCCAATGCTTGTAGTGCACCCCCGTATCCAGCACCAGGCGATCGGCGCGCCACAGCTCTCCTGTGAGGCGGCCGTAGTCTGATAGCGGGTCCTTGTAGAAACCGATGTCTTTGCCCAACTGCTCGGCGTAGAGCGCCCAGCCTTCGATATAGGCGGTGTAGTCCGCCTGTTGGCGGAACGGCGGCAAGCCGGGCAGCGTCTGCGCGATGGAAAGTTGCAGGTGATGGCCAGGAATGCCTTCGTGATACGCCACCGATTCCATGTCCACCGTCGTGCGACTGGCATAGTCACCGGTATTGACGTAGAGCTGCCCCGGACGCGAGCCGTCCGGCGTGCCCTGCTGGTACGAGGCAATCTGGAAACCCTTCTCGCGATAGGCTTCCACCGGCACTACTTCCAGCGGGGTCTTGGGCAGCAGTCCAAACAGCTTGGGTAATTGTGGCTGCATTTGTGCAATGAAGCCGCGATAGCGATCGAGAATGTCCTCGCGCGATCGCGCATGCACGTTCGGATCGTCTTTTAGCGCTGCGCGAAAGCTCGCCAGGTCAGGATAGCCCTGCGCCTTGGCGATTACCGTCATCTGCGCCTCGATGCGCGTCACCTCCGCCAGTCCCAGAGCATGGATATGCGCAGGCGTTTGCTCGGTGGTGGTCATCTGCTCCACGGCGAAACGGTAGATCTCATCCCCTCTTGGCAGCTGCCATATGCCGGGCTCGCTTCGCCCGTGAGGCGCGTATTCCGTGGACACGAACTGACCGAGTTTGCGATACGCAGGACGCACGTCGTTGTCGATGGCAGCGGTAATCGCCGCCCGCAGGCGCGCCTGATCGGTCGGCGACACGCTGGCCGGGAAATGTTTCAAGGGCGAAGCAAACGCGCTATCGGCACCTGCCGGCTTGGCGATGCCGTCAATCTGGACGGCCACCTTTTCCAGCAGGAACCGCGGCGGCATCATGCCGTCATGCATGCCCTGGCGGGCAACCTCCGTGGTCTGTTGCAGCACCCGCGGAATCGCCTTCAGACGAGCCAGGTAGTCCTCGTATTCCTTGGTGTTGTCGAACGGAATGGAGCTGATCAAGCCGGGCAGCTGCAGCTGTATACCGTGGTGGTAGTCCAAGGGCATCTCGTACAGCTTCAGGTCGATGGCGCGCAGATCCTGTTTCAGCTGCCGCACCATGAGCTGCTGGTTGAGCTTCTCCTCGTCCGCAAAGCCCTGGGTGTCCACCGCCTCGAAGCGTTTCAGGAAATCCAGGCCAATGGTGCGCTCGCTCTGCACATGCGCCAGCGAGGCATCGCTCCAGCGATCGTTGTAACGCAGGTCACCCAACGTCGTCGCAGACTCGGGACTAGCTTCCAGTTGATGCTGCCATTGCTCGGCCAGCAGCGCGTCGAATGCCTTGACGCGTTGCGATACATCACTGCCTTGCGCCGACATGCCAATGGCGCAACCCAACAGCCCCGTCATCACTCGCCAGCGCTTCATACCCATTCCAATTCCCACTCAAGGCGTCCCCACGTCGGTACCGGAATGGCGCATTGCCAAGCCCTGCTCCATGGAGCCCTTCGATACTGACACATGAGGGTTGCCGGCACGCTGCCATACCGATACGGCCACGCTGTCGCTACCGGGCTGAGGCGGCACCTGATAGCTCAGCTCGTCACCGGTCAACGTGTACGGGCGCACCTGCACGGTACTGTTCCATCGCTGGATATAGGACTGGTCAATCTGAAACGTGACCGTGTGCGCCTGGGTATCCAGCTTCACGTGGCCGTAGTGTGTGCTGGCCAGCTCGGCAGGCTTGAACTCCTTGCGCGCACCGTGTTCATCCACGGCGAAGGTCGGTTCGTTGCTGCGAAATACCTGCAGGGAGTATTCACCCTGCGCGCCGACGATCAGGATTCCCGTGGGCTTCGATCCAAAGCCGAACGTCTTGCTGCCGTCCTTGTGCAGGTCGTATGCCGACTTCAGGGTCCATGTACCGGCAAGGGGCGAGGTCATGCTGCTTTCCATGGCGAACGCCGAGGAGCTTGCAAGCAGGGTTGATAGCAGAAGTCCGGACAAGACGCGCATGTGACATACCCCGTTGTTAGATGGTCCGCATCCTAGGGAGCCTCTTTTCCGGTTGACAGGCGACGCGGAATATTTCTGCGATGCGCTTTATCAATACCGCTACACCGGCGCGGCGCGCAGCGTGCGGATCGAACGGTGATGCATCCACATATCAGGCCGCGATGACTGAAATATCGTACACGGTCTGTTTCGCCATCCTGCGGCGACTTACCTTCCTCGGCGTACTGATGGGGTTTGCGAAACCAGGCGCGGGAGCGCCGACGGCGGCCAGCTATAGGCCACGCCATCCATTCTGAAAAGAGAGCCGCGCGCATGAAGCAAGAGGACTCGCCAGCAAACAAAGCACAGCCCCAGATCTCACCGTGGTGGGCTGAACCCTCACCACTGGTTGCCGCTCACGCATCCCTGCTCCTGTTTACGCGACTGATCGATGTTTTGCGCGATGCGCGACGAAAAGCTCATGTCGCATCGACAACGGCCCACGCTGAACCCGATCACCAGCATCACGCCTGAGTCAGGCCTTTGAAAGCCACACTAAGGGTATGCAGCGCGTTGCGTGAACGCCGGTCATGAAGCGCCGTATAGAGCACGGCCTCCTGCGTGGGCAAGTTCGGCAGCGACAGTGTCGGGCCAATGTCGATCGTGCCGCTGGGTGCACTCCGTCGCGCCAGCACTGCAACGGCCAGCCCGGCCGCGGCGGCGGCGCCCACCACCGAGGCGCCCTTGCCCACGAACACTTCGGTCCAGGCAATGCCGGCCTGGTCGAGCGCGTGCACGGCGCCCGCGCGAATACTGCAGGACTCACCCTGCGTCGACAGCGGCAGCGGCTGGCCGGCACGGGGCTGCCAGTCTGCAGCGGCGATCCAGGCGAACGATTCGGTAAACAGCGCTTCGCCATTGCGTCGCTGTTCGCGCGCCTGCAGCACCAGCGCCGCGTCCAGCGCGCCCGCCTCGTAGGCCTGGCTGATCTCGCGAGAACCGGCCACGCGAAGCTCGATCACCAAGTGAGGGTCATGATCATTCATGTGTCGCAGCAGCGCGGGCAACTCGCTGCCCACTAATTGGTGGCTGATACCAATGACCATGCGGCGCTTTTCCACGTCGAACGAGGCAACCGCCCGATCATGCGCGCAAACCAGGTCACGGGCCGCCTCAAGAAAGGTAGCGCCCTCGGAAGAAAGACGCACCTGTCGTGGCGTGCGCTCCAGCAGGCGCCGTCCCAATTGTTCTTCCAGGCGCCGTAGCTTGATGCTGACAGCCGATTGCGTGCTGTCCAGTGCTTGCGCGGCCCGCGTAAAGCTCTGCAATTCAGCGGTCAGTACGAACGCCTTGACGGCGTCGAGATCGAGCTTTTTCATGATGAACCCGTTGCGTGGCGGATGGCCCAGGATGGCACTCAGCTGGCTTCGCATGCGCCAGAGGGTGCTAGTTGCCTAAGCGTTCGCCCAGAATATACGTGCCGCACCTTGCCGTCATGCCTTGAAGGTCAAAGGCATGACGACGGGCGGCGCGTGCCGCAACGAAAAACGCGCCACCTCATGCACGCACGGGCCGCAATCGTGATACGTGCGACTTCCACTCAGCAACCTTCGACGTGTTGGAGTGGCAACAAACTCAACGGGGCTTGCGGAACTTCAACACGAATTGGTCCGTATGACCCTTGATCTCCGGCGCGAATATGATCTGTTCGTGGCCGTCCTTCGGATTGCCGAGGATGTCGCTGCGCGCCTCCAGCACGAAACCTGCCGCACTTGCCTGGGCGATGACGACTGCCGGGTCGATGCGGTGCAGACTCTTGGCTTCAGGTTCGCCCGAGCCCACCTTGGCCACATGGTCCGTCACCAGATAGATGCCGCCGGGCTTCAACGCCTTGAAAGCGGCAACATCCATGATGGCTGCCTCCTGTGCGCCGGTTGTGCCGGGCACGGCGAAAACGCTGACGGCGCCGTAGACGTCATGATAATTCTGCGATGTCCAGACCACGTCCAGCGGTTCGTCGCCGCCAATCTGATCATAGGGTCGGATGGCAAGCGTGACATTGCTGTACGCCGGATCGGCAGCCAGCGCCTTGATACTGTCGAGCTTCTTTGCAGCGCCTTGGGCAACACTGGCTGGAATAACCGCGTACACATGCCCTTTCGGCCCAACGACCTTGCTGAAGATACGCGTGAAATAGCCGCTACCAGGAAGCAGGTCAGCCACTTTGTCACCGGGCTTGATCCCCGCCAAGGCGACCAATTCAGCCGGTTTGCGATCACCATCCCGCGCCGTATCGACATCGGGCCTTGCATGATCGGCAACCGCCGCGGACACATACGCCGGCAGCGTGGGCGCGTCGGCGTGAGCCAGCGTGGTGGTGACAAACAACAGGGGACCGAACAACAAGAACTTGTTCATGGATCGTATCGCTCCGGAAGCGTGGGGTTGAAGTGTTTGCATCGAATCAGTTTCTCAGGCGACGCCACACCATGACGCCGCGCGCATCCGCCGACGTACCGCTGGACGGCTTGTCCAGGGCGTAAGTCAGCTGGTCGCCCTGAAGCTGATAGGCGGCATCGGTATCCCTGTCGTCCCAATACGGGGACGACGCGCGTGCGATGTGCGTGTGCAGTTGTGCGCCATCGGCACGTATCCAGCCGTAGTTCGAGCTGACATCCATGGACGCCGCCCGATAGTCGGCGGACATGCTCGTGGACGTGTCATTGGCGGCGGGGCGTCCGCGCTCATCCCGGACGATCTGCATCACGTAATGCCCCTGACCATCGATGATCCACAACCCTTCCGGGCTGGGTCCGTACGGTTCCGCGAGCCGGCCATCCGGATAGACGCTGTCACAGCGCACCAGGACCCACGTTCCCACCAGCCACGCGGGCACACCGTCGCCTGTGGCCAGGGGTGTCTCGGAGCGAGTGGGCGCCGTGTCTGCGCGTTGCACCGCTTTCTCAAAATCCGTCGCGCTGGCCACAGCGCCGTGCGAGAGCGTCAGCCCCAGGAAACAAAGCGCGAAAATCCATGGGTATCGATGCATGACGGTCGCCGGGGCACGTAAGGCAATGACCGAGCGTAGCCGGCCATCCCGGGGCGATAAATCCATCGAACACGTATTTCAGTCATTGCGAAACAACATGACTGCACCGGCCATGGATGGCTACATCGACTAGCCGCCCGACGAAGGCTCCGCAGTGCCTCCCTGCCCTTTACTCACATAGCGCGCTATATCCGCGATAACTCTGAGTGAGAAGTGAGTGCGGAAGCGCTGGAAAGACCCCGCGCTTATTCGCCCCAATACATCACCTTGGATGAAAGGATCAGTCAAATCCCTTCTGCACCTGAACCCACAGCCTGGACTTCGTGTCGACGTTGCGCAGAATCTCCGGCGTGTTGCCGATAGGCTTGGCGACCGAGGCCATGGCCATCCAGCCATTCGCTCCCGCCCAATGCAGGCCGATACCCGCACTGCTGAGTCGACCGCTGTTGATGCCCTGGGTGAAGGGGTTTTTGTAGACCTCGACGCGGCCAGTATCGGCAAACAGTGACGCCTGCCACCGCCCCGGCACGCCCGTCACACTGAAGTCGTGCCGGAACTCTGCGGTGAACAGGTTGCCCTGCGAGCCGGCGAGCACGCCCGTGTCATAACCACGAACCGTATTGGAGCCACCAAGAAAGAACTGTTCCGACGTATCCAGGTTCTTGTTGGCCCACTGCTGGGTGTAACCGGCATAGATGGCGTCATTGGCGCCCAACTGCTGCAGGCGGGACACCGATAGGCCGTACTTGGTGTACGAGCCCTGGGTGCGTGAAGTCAGCATGTCGATGAGTTCGGCCAGGTCGTTGGTATAGGTGATCTTGCCCCGCGAACCGCTGATGTTGAAGTTGGTCACGCCATGGTCGTCGCGCTGATCGCCGGCAAGGGTGGCCACCCATACATTGGCCTGACGATCGTTGTCGATCATCACCACGCCGATATCGTCCTTCAGCAGCTTGTGGTCGAACTCCAACTGCCCATACAGATTGCCCGCGGTGTTGCGGATGATGGGCTGCGTCAACGTCACGCTGCCGACCAGCGCAGATCCGTAGGCGTCGAGCGGCGCAAGATCATCGCCCAGGTGGTAATGCAGTGACGACACACCCACGCGCAAGGTGGTGCCCTGGCCGTTGAGCAGATAGCGATAGCCGCCTTGCACGTAGTTCATGCCGCCGCCCGAGCTCACGGCGCTGACATCCAGCAGATCGCCACGATGCAGCAGACCATTCACGTCGAAGTTGCCGGTAAGACGTGCGCGGCCGGTATAGGCGTTGCCGAAGTCGTCCATGCCCAGGGTGCCCGTGTAACGGGGCGCCGAGGTCACGTCGACGACAAGGTCTGAGGTGCCCGCCTCATCGCCTGGCCTGATCGCCGAACTGGCCTGTGCACCCGGAATATCTGAGAGCAACAACAGGCTACGTTCCAGCGCGTAGTTGGATACCGGCTGCCCTGCCTGCAACGGGGCCAGAGTCGCCTGGAGAGTGTCCTGCTTCACTGCGCTGTCGTTCTGCAGCACGACCTTGCCGTACCGAGCTTCGACTACCGCGAGCTTTACTATGCCATCGCTCAAGGTCTGGGCCGGCACGTAGACGCGCACCAGAGGGTATCCCGCCTTCAAATAAGCGGTGCTGATGCGGTCGGCAAGACCGTCGAGATCCGTCAGCGTCAGTTGCTTGCCTTCGCTATCGGCGACGAGTGCATGCAGCTTGTCCGTGGACAGCAGGCTATTGCCCACGATCTGGATGCCCTTGACCAGGAAAGCATGCGAGTCACCCGCAGGCCGATGCTCCGAACGCAGCATCCGCAGATCGAGATCCGATGGCGGTACCGTCGCGGGTTGCTGCGGCACTTGCTGCAGCAGCAACCCGGCGTTGGGCAACTGCACCGGCGCGCCTGAAAATGCTTGCTGGGCGCTCGCTACACCGGATAGCGCCAACGACATCATGGTGACCAGCGCGCCCAGGCGCGGTGCGGAATAGGACTTGGTATTCATGAGTTCCATTCGAAAACAGTTGATTGACGAAAGACGCGGTGTCGAAGAAGGGTCACCTGCATCCTTCATGGCAGCGCCTGCACTGGCACGCGCACGCCACCATCAATCACCCTCAGGGACAGTCCGGAAGTGAAATCGTCACGCGATACATTGCGCTCCACCGGGTGGTGCAGCTTCTTCTTGTTGCCCGTATAGGGCCCCACGGTGTCCTGAGCGGCCAGACCATAAGGCGTTGGGAGTTCGGCCGGACCGACCGCGCTGGATAGCTGCGCCAGAAGGCCATCGTCGATACCGAAGGCCGATGGGCGCGCACCAGTGATGCTGGCCCGGGTCGTTGTTGCGGTGCTGGACAGCACGTAGTTGCCCGCATCCGCTCCGCTCAATTGCAGGCCGGTCACCGAAACAGTCTTGCCGTTGGCGACGCTGGGATCAAAGAAGTTCGCCGCCAGCTTCCCGATCTGTACCTGATCACCCGTGAGGATGTCCTGACTGCCAAGCGTTACCGTGTCGTACGTATTGCCGTCGAACATTTTGTCCGTGCCCGTGGCATTCACGACAACGGTCTTGGGCGTGATGGTGAGCGTGTCGGTACCGCCGACCAGTGTGTAGTTGCTGCCCAGGCCGCCATTGCTGCCGTTGGACAACGCCAGCGAACCTAGGTCGGCGAACGCCTTGTTGTTGCCCACGTTCCTATCGCCCACATGGCCCGTGCCGCCCAGGTTCACCGTCTGGCCGTTCAGGCCCGTCAGCACGCCATTCGCACCGAACAAGTCCGCACCGGCGTTCACCGAGCCGTCGTACACACGCGTGCCATTGAGGCTAAGCACATAAGGTGTGATGTCGGCCGTGGTCGTGGTCGTCGTGTTGGCAAGCGTGTAGTTGCCGGCGTCAGCGCCGGCTTTGGTAAGGCCATCGACCGTCACTGTTTTGCCATTAGCGGCGTTGGCGTCGGAGAAATTTGCCGAGCCAAAACCGAAGTTCACCGCATCACCGGCAATCAGTCCATTGCCACTGAGTGTGGTCACGGTGGCGCCAGCCGTGGTGTCGTACACCTTGTTCGCCGCGGTCGCGGTCACGTCGATCAACTTGGGTGTCACGTTGGCGGTGATGCCAGTGGCCGTGGTGAAGTCGTAGTTACCTGCATCGGCGCCGCCGATGGTCATGTTCGTGGTCACCGCCTTGCTGTTGCCCACGTTCTTGTCGGCGAACGTACCCTGGCTCGCATTGTTCAGCGCGACCTGATCGCCGCCCACCAAGCCCACCAGGCTCGCACCGGTGAGGCCGGCGATCACGGTGCCGTCGTACACGCGATCATTCGCGGTCGCCGTCGCGCCCAGTGCCTTGGGCGTGATGGTGAGCGTGTCGGTGCCGCCGACCAGCGTGTAGTTAC
Organism: Dyella sp. AD56; assembly: GCF_002878475.1. NCBI lineage: Bacteria > Pseudomonadati > Pseudomonadota > Gammaproteobacteria > Lysobacterales > Rhodanobacteraceae > Dyella > Dyella sp. AD56. The sequence goes on along the minus strand of NZ_NRDP01000020.1, from coordinate 37,273 downwards.
TACCGAGGCCGCCATTGCTGCCATTCGACAGCGCCAGCGATCCGAGGTTGGCGAACGCCTTGTTGTTGCCTACGTTCTTGTCGCCTACGTGGCCGGTACCACCCAGATTCACCGTTTGGCCGTTCAATCCGGCTAACACGCCATTGGCACCGAACAGGCTGGCGTTGGCGTTCACTGTGCCGTCGTACACACGCGTGCCATTGAGGTTCAACACGTACGGTGTGATGTTGGCGGTGGTCGTGGCCGTCGTGCCGCTGAGCTGATAGTTGCCCGCGTCTGCACCGCCCAGCGTCAGGCCATTGACCGTTACCGTCTTGCCGTTCGCTGCATTGGCATCGGCGAAAGTTGCTGCACCCGAACCGTAGGTCAGTGTGTCGCCCGCAATCGTTCCGTTGCTCGTGAGAGACGCCACCGTTGCCGCATCCGAGGTGTCATACACCTTGTTATTCGCCGTGGCGGTTACGCTGATGGTCTTGGGCGTGATGGTGAGCGTATCGGTACCGCCGACCAGCGTGTAGTTGCTGCCCAAGCCGCCATTGCTGCCGTTGGACAATGCCAGCGAACCCAGGTCGGCGAACGCCTTGTTGTTGCCCACGTTCTTGTCGCCTACATGACCTGTGCCACCCAGGCTCACCGTCTGGCCGTTCAGGCCAGCAAGCACGCCAGCGGCACCAAACAGCGAGGCATCGGCATCCACCGTGCCGTCGTAGACGCGCGTACCGTTGAGGTTAAGCACGTACGGCGTGATGTTGGCGGTGGTCGTGGTCGTCGTGTTGGCAAGCGTGTAGTTGCCCGCATCCGTGCCGCCCAGTGTCAGCCCATTGACCGTCACCGTCTTGCCGTTCGCCGCGTTAGCATCGGCGAAGGTTGCCGCGCCCGAACCGTAGCTCAGCGCGTCACCGGCGATGATGCCGTTACCCGTCAGCGTGTCTATCGTCGCCGCATCCGAGGTGTCGTACACCTTGTTGTTCGCCGTGGCGGTTACGTTGATGGTCTTGGGCGTGATGGTGAGCGTGTCGGTGCCGCCGACCAGCGTGTAGTTGCTGCCGAGGCCGCCATTGCTGCCATCGGACAGCGTCAACGAGCCTAGATCAGCGAACGCCTTGTTGTTGCCCACGTTCTTGTCGCCCACATGACCGGTGCCACCCAGGCTCACCGTCTGGCCGTTCAAGCCGGTAAGCACGCCGCTGGTACCGAATAGCGAGGCATCGCCATTCACCGTGCCGTCGTACACGCGCGTGCCATTGAGGTTCAGCACATACGGCGTGATGTTGGCAGTGGTCGTAGTGGTCGTACTGCTGAGCTGATAGTTGCCCGCGTCCGTGCCGCCCAGCGTCAGGCCATTGACCGTTACCGTCTTGCCGTTCGCTGCATTGGCATCGGCGAAGGTTGCTGCACCCGAACCGTAGGTCAGTGTGTCGCCCGCGATCGTTCCGTTGCCCGTGAGAGACGCCACCGCTGCCACATCCGTGGTGTCGTACACCTTGTTGTTCGCCGTGGCGGTCACGCTGATGGTCTTGGGCGTGATGGTGAGCGTGTCGGTGCCACCGACCAGCGTGTAGTTGCTGCCGAGGCCGCCATTGCTGCCGTCGGACAACGCCAGCGAGCCCAGATCAGCGAATGCCTTGTTGCTGCCCACGTTCTTGTCGCCTACGTGACCGTTGCCACCCAGGCTCACCGTCTGGCCGTTCAGGCCGGCAAGCACACCACCGGTGCCGAACAACGAGGCATCAGCATTCACCGTGCCGTCGTAGACGCGTGTGCTGTTGAGGTCAAGCACGTACGGCGTCACCGTATACGAAACATTGCCGATGACGTAGTTGCTGGCGATGCCACCGTTGCCGCCATTGCCAAGGCCGAGGCCGTCGCCGGCCTGCCAGGCATGGTTGTACGTGCCTGCATTCGAACTGGTGAGCGTGTAAGGACCGTTGAGCGTCACCGTTTCGCCGTTGACGCCTGCCAGGGTGCCGGCGCCATTGAAGGTGCCGACGCTTGCCTGATTGGTGGTGTCATAGACGCGCGAACCACTCAGGTTCAGCACCACCGGGGTGATGTTGCCGCTGGCTGTTGCCGTGGTGTTGATGAGGTTGTAGTTGCTGGCATCGGTACCACCCACCGAAATGCCCTGGACATTGATGGTGTACGAGCCCACGTCCTTGCCGCCGTAGCTCGCGGAGGTATCGGCGTAGGTCAGGTTGTCGCCCGCCACGCCATCGCTGCCCAGGGTCACGGATGCAGAGGTATTGCCGTCGTAGACCTTGTTGCTGCCGACGGCGCCCACCGTCAGGTCGCGCTTGGTGATATCCGCGGTGGATGTGCCGTTGGTGAAAACGTAGTTGCCGGCGTCCGCACCGGACACGCCCATGGCACCCGTCACGGTCTTGCCGGTGCCAACGTTTTTGTCGGCGAAGTTGCCCGCCGCCGGATTGGTCAGGCTGACGTCGTCACCCGCGACCAGGCCACTGGTCAGCGAACTATTGGCGTCCACCAGAGCGGCGTTGCTGAGCGCGTCGCCCGTGTTGCCGTCGTAGACCTTGTTGCTTGCGTCAAACGTGGCCGTCAATGGACGCGGCGTAATGGTGAGCTTGGCACTGTTCAACTGATAGTTACTGGCGAGGTCGCCGCTCGAGCCGTTGGACAAAGCCAGCGTTCCGAAGGCAACACCCTTGCCGTTGCCAACGTTCTTGTCCGCCGCGGAACCAATACCCGACAGCGTCAGTGTTTCGCCGTTGACGCCCGTCGACAGCACGCCGTTGCTACTGAACAGAGCGTAGCCGGCGCCCACGGTGCCGTCGTACAGGCGCGAACCGGTCAGATTGATCAGGTAAGGCGTGATGTTGGCCGTCGTGGTGGTACTGGTATTGAACGTGTAGTTGTTCGCATCGGCACCGCCGGCCGTAATGCTGTTGACGGTGATGGTCTTGCCGTTGGCGACATTCGCATCGCTGAACGCCACCGAATTGCTGGTGAAGTTGATCGTGTCGCCGGTGAGCACGCCGGCACCGGCCAGCGTCAGGCCAGGATCATTAGTGTTGCCGTCGTAGACCTTGTTCTTGCCGGTCGCCGACACGGTGATGGCAAGGGGCGTGATGTTGGCGGTGGCCGTGCCATTGGTGAAGATGTAGTTGCCCGCATCGGTGCCGGTAATACCCATGGCACCCGTGACCGTCTTGCCGTTGCCCGCGTTCTTATTGTTGAAATTGCCGGCCGTCGGATTGGTCAGGTTGACGCTGTCCCCGGCGACCAGGCCGCTGCTGGTCGAGCCGTTGTCGGCCACGAGCGCGGCATTGCTCAGCGTGTCGGTGGTATTGCCGTCATAGACCTTGTTGCTCGCGTCGAAGGTGGCCGTCAGCGGGCGCGGCGTAATCGTCACCCAGTCGGTACCGCCGACCAGCGTGTAGTTGCTGGCGAGTCCGCCGTTCGAACCATCGGCAAGCTGCAGCGAGCCCAGGCTGTTGAAGCTCCACTTGCTGCCGACGTTCTTGCTGGACAAGGTGCCGCTGCCGTTCAACCCCAGCGTTTCGCCATTGACGCCCTGCAGCGGACCGAACAGCGATGCATTGGCGTTGGATGTGCCGTCATAGATGCGCGTAGCCGTCAGGTTGAGCACCAGCGGCGTGATGACGCCATTCGTTCCAAAACCCGTCGTCGGAAGAATGTAGTTGGCCAGGTTGGTGCCGCCATTGGCGACGAAATCCGACGTCACCAAGGTGGACTCCACGCCCAGCCCGGTACCCGCGTTCTTGGTCACGTAGCTCGCCGTCGCCGACTGCGGAACGCTTGCACCATCGGTGCCCACGAAGCCCTGAAGCTGATAGTCGCCAGCGGTCAACGTGGCCGAGTTCGTGCCGTCGTACACCTTGGTCGGGCTGCCAGTGATGATGGCCGTCAGCGGTGCGGGATTGATCGTCGCCGTCAATCCGGCCGGTTGGTTCAACTGGTAATTGCCTGCGTCCGTACCGGTCAGCGTGAAGCCGCTCGTGGTCACGGCCAGGTTGGTGCCAGCATTGGCGGTAACGAACGTGGCGCCCTGCCCGCTGGTGTCGAATCCAACGGTGTCGCTGCCGAGCACGCCGTTGAGTGCCGCCGATCCACTGACGGTGAGTGTCGCGGCGTTGTTGCCGTTGTAGGTCTTGTTGTTGGCGGCCACACCCGACAATGTCAGGGTGGCTTTGTTGATATCGGCGAACAGACCCGTAAGCGGTTGCAACAGATAGTTCGATGCCTGACCGCCGGTGAGGGCGAAGCCGCTGGCGGTCACCGCCAGGCTCGTGCCGACGTTCTTCTGCGCAAAGTTGGCCGATGCACCGCTCACATCCAGCGACACGTTACCCACGTCCGCACTGACCAGTCCCGCCAAGCCCGCCGCAGCGGTATTGAGCGTGTCCTTGGTGGTGGTGTCGTAGATCTTGCCGGTCGCGTATACGCCAGTGATATACAGCGGCGCCTGGGTGATGGTGCCGGCGCCACTGGCCGAGTAGACCAGCGTGTAGTTGCTGAGCTTGGTATTGGCGTTCGTCACATAGTTGCCCGGCGCCAGTACCGCCGTGACAGTGCGCGCACCAGCATTGATCGAGTCGTACTGTGCTGTCGCCGTGGGATTGATCGAGCCACCTTCGCCGGTTGCCGTCGCCCAGCCAGTGACACTGAAATTGGACGAGGTCAGCGCCGCATCGATACTGCCGTTGTAGACCTTGGTGGGGTTGCCGATGATGCTGACGATCAGTGGGGCGGGCGTGATATTGCCCACCCCGAGGGACGGTGCAGCCAACGTGTAGTTGTTGAGGTTCGTGCTGCCCTGTCCGGACAGGTCGCTCATATGGAGCGTGGCAGACAGCGGAATGTTGGTGCCCACATCCGACTGGCCAAACGTACCCTGGATGCTGGCGCCACTGTTCACTGTGGCGTTGTCGCCGCCGACGAAGCCGCTCAAGAGGAAGTTGGATGCACCCAACGTGATGTAGACGGTGCCGTCGTAAACCTTGGACGCGCCGGTGATGCCCGCCGTGATCACCTGCCCAGAAAGCGGCGCGGGGACAATGGTGCCCGAGCCGGTCCAGGCGACGGGAAGAATGTAATTGGATAGCAACGTGCCGTTGCCAGCGGTGAAGTCGCCCGCCGGCAGGTTGCCGGCAGTCACCTTCCAGGCACCTGCATTTGCATTCGCATAGGTGCCCGACTCGGTGCCGCTGAAGCTGGCCGTGATGCTCTGCCCGGGCAGCAGCCCCTGCAGCAGCAGGTTGGACGCGCTCAACGATGCATTGGTGTTGCCGTCGTAGGTCTTGGTCGGGTTGCCGACGATCTGGCCGATAAGCTGCAACGGATCGATCTTGCCCAAACCGGAGCCGACGACGGTGCTGGCAAAGGTGTAGTTGGACATCGACGTGCCGGCGGCCGGCGTGAAATCCGATGGCTGCAGCGTTGCCGTCACATCGATGTTCGAGCCGGCGTTGGGCGTGGCGTAGGACGCCGAGCTTTGGAACACCGTCGCGTGCTGCGAACCGACGAAGCCGGTGATATTGAAATTCCCCTGCCCCAGCGTCACGGCCTGAGTGCCGTCGTAGGTCTTCTCAGGCGTCCCGGTCATGCTGATGGTCAGCAGCGCTGGCGTGATGTTGGCGTACAGCGTCGGCTGTATCAGCGTGTAGTTGGCGGCGGCCGTGCCGCCAAGGCCGAAGCCGCTGGTGCTGACCGCGAGGTTGTTGCCCACGTCCGTCTGGCTGAAGTTCCCTGTGGCGCCAGCGCTGCTGAGCGTGACGTTATCGGTGCCCACCACACCGAACAACGATCCTGAGCCCGTATTGAGCGTCGCGTTGGTTGTGCCGTCGTAGATCTTGTTCGACGCCGTGACCTGACTGATGGTCAACGCCTTGGGCGTGATATTGGCGGTGAGTCCGCTAGGCGCGACCAGGTAGTAGTTGCCGGCTTTGTTGCCCGTCAGCTGAGCGGCACCGGTGCCGACACTAACGGCGATCCCATTGCCCACGTTGGACTGCGCGAAAGCGCCAGTCAGCAGACCATAGTTGAGCGATACCTGCCCCACGTCTGGCTGAATGATGCCGTAGAGCGAGGCGCCACTGGTGACCAGTGATGCATCCGCAGTGCCGCTGTACACCTTGTTGCTCGCCAGCAGTCCACTGATCAGCAACGGCGCCTGGTTGATGTAGCCCAGCCCGGTGGCCGCCGTAGGCAGAATGTAGTTGGAAAGGCTGGTGCCGTTGCTGGCGTTGAAGTTGGTGACCGAGAAGGTCGCGTTCACCTGCTGCGATCCCGCGTTGGAACCGGCATAGGCGACCGAGCTTGGCTGCGATACCGTCGCACCCTGCCCACTCACGAAGCCATCGATCTCGTAATTGGACGAGCCCAGCGTGGCCGTCGTGGTGCCGTCGTAGATCTTGGTCGGCGTGCCGATGATCTTCGCGGTCAACTGAGCCGGCGTAATCGCACCCACGGCGGCCGAGATTGGCGAGCCGCCGAGCGCGTAGCCGTACACCGGTACACCGCCGTTGGCAATCACAAAACTGCCGATCACTCCCGGCGAGGTGACGTTGATGCCGTTGCCGACATTGACCGACGCATAGCTGCCGCCCGTCGCCGAGCTGATCGCATCTCCGCCCAGCAGGCCGGTGGCGTTGAAGTTGGCGCCCGTGAAGCTGGCCGCTGCGGTGTTGTCGTACACCTTGCTGACCGTGCCGGTCAGCCCGCCGATCGTCAGCGTCGGCGCCACGCTGTAGAGCAGCCCGTTGCCGCTCGCGGCCAGTGTCGAGCCTTGCGTGGCGTTGTATTGGATGTAGTTCGGGGTGATGCCGCCCAACGTGTTCGCCGCCGGATTGACGGTGTACAGCATCCACTTGGCGCCCAGCGCCGAGGACGAGCCGTTGTTGACGAAGGCGCCCGTGTTGATCGTGGCGCCGCTGCCCGCGGACACGCTGCCCGTGCCGGCGATGGTGAGCTTGCCGGTGTTGCCGCCGTTGCCGTAACCCGTGTTGAGTGCCACGCCGCCATTCGAACCGGTGATGGCTGCGTTGACGTTGATGTTGCGATAGGCATCCAGCGTGAGCGTGGCGGCGGAATTCCAGTTGATCGCCGCATTGACGTTGATGTCGCCGTTGCCTGCAACGGCATTGCCCAGGCCCGATGAACCGGTCGACGTGGTCTGCTCGGTAACGCTGGTTCCGCCGTTCAACGTATTGGAGATGGTGGTGGCAGCCGCGCCGTCGATGGTCAGGTCGACCGGATCGACCAACCACGTGCCTCCTTTGCCGTAAGCCGAGGCTGCCGTGATATGCGCGTCGCCCGCCAGAACAAAATGCGCCGCGGAGGTTTCGATGGTGCCGCCATTGCCGCCTTGCGGAGCACTGGCGTCCAGAGTGCCGCCCACCTGCACAGTGCCGGCCTCCATGCCGCCGAGCAGTGTGATGGTGCCATCGTGTTCGGCCACGCTGTGCGCCTGCACCGTGCCCGTGTTGTTGACCACGCTGTCGATCAGTGACGCACGCGCGCCCGCCGTCATCAGCACACTGCCGCCGTCGGCGACGATCAACTGACGGTTTTCGACCAGGCTGCGGACCGTGTTCTCGTTCACCACCAGATGCATCAGGTGGCTGTCCTTGAAGGTCAGCGTCATGGCGGTGCCGCCGCCCAGGGCCACGGTGCCCAACTGCGCACGGATAACGCCCTGGTTCGAGACCTGATTGCCCAGCAGCGCCACGTAACCGCCCGGCGCTGCAGAGATACTTCCCTGGTTCACCACCTTGCCGCGACCGTTGCCAGCGAAACGCACGTTGTCCGTGCCCAGCGTGCTGTCGTCCAGATCTAGCGTGGAGGCCACGATGCCACCGACATTCACCTGAGCGCCCTTGCCGAACAGCACGCCGTTGGGATTGATCAGCCACACCTGCCCGTTGGCATTGAGATGGCCTTCGATGTCGCTGGCGGTGTTGCCAAGAATCCGGTTGACCGCAATGGAGCTGGTGCCGGGCTGCTGGAAATTCACCGTCTGTCCTGCGCCCACATCAAAACTCTGCCAGTTGAGCGACAGTGTCTGGCTGTTCTGCTGAATGGTGGTGACGTTGCCGGACTGCTGGATCTGCCCCGAGCCCGCCACGACCTGCCCGCCCGCGGGCGCGACACCTGCCCAGGCAAGACCGGTCATTCCCAGCGATACCGACAGCAGCGAAAGCATGAGGGGCGTGCGTGCCGCCGCGCCGCGGCGCGTGACGCCGACGGCCTTGCCCTTCGCCAGCTCGGAGGCCGGAACCCATGCGCGCAGTGCGCGATTCCAACAGAGTCGATAGATATGGTTCATGGCGAAGCGCGTCCTGTTCTTCAACAAAGAAAAATACGGACACACAGAGCCACTGCCCGGCCATCGCAGATGGTCAGGAAACAGTCGTCAAGGAGAACTTCTGCTGCGAAAAAACGTGCAACGCCCGTCGCCCCGATTCCACTGAAAGCGGAAAGGCGTTGCCGCATACGCTATGCGATGTCGAAGGCAACCGACGTCGTCGTTTGCCGTGTTCCCCTGTTTCTCGGTGGTGGGTCTAAGGCCCCTGTGAATCCGTTTCCAATCGTCGATGCGCACCGCTATGGGGTGCCATCAATCGCCAGCAAATCCTTCCGCGTGACAGCAGATCGAGCCGAGGGTGGCAATCAGACGTATCGGTCGACGGCAAGCATGGTAAGTGAGACTCAGGTCACACAAAAGATCCAAGGGCAGGACTCTACGTCACGCCTGACGCGACGACTGGGCCTTTATCCAAAGCGAGTCGGCAAATGGCGCGAGTGTCATGACGATGCGAAACGCCCCGCCCTTATCGCTGGCGACATGCGCGCGACAGTGCGCGATGCTTTGCCGGAGGGAACGCCTTTTCTATCGCGCGAGTGCGATCAATCCTCTTCGCTGCCGCTGCCAGCCTGTGCACTCGACCGGAACATCGTGGGCGTCACGCCTGTGCGCTCACGGAACGCGGTGGTGAAGTTGCAGGCACTTCGAAAGCCGACCTGTTCGGCGATGTCCTGCATGCTCATGCGCGAGTCGGCAAGCAGCTCGCGGCCGCGACGCAGCCGCTCTTCCCTGATCCAGTGAAACACCGTCACCCCAAGCTGCTCGCGAAAAATCACCGATAGCCGCTTGCCGTGCGTCCCCGCCTTGCCAGCGATCTCCGCCAGCGAAGGCAACCCGGCGAGATTGGCATGGATGAAGCGCATGGCCGCCCGCAGCGTCACCTCGTCCGGTGATAACAGGGCATCCGGCTCCGTCGGCGTTTCGGCACTGGCGGCACGGGAACTCAGCTTCAGGTGGATGCGTATTCGCGCCAGCACTTCCATGGGCAGGCACGGCTTGAGAATGTAATCCACGCCGCCGTTGACCAATCCTTCCAAACGCTCCCCGTCGGCATTGGCCGAGCTGAGGAAAATGACGGGTATGTCCTGCGTGCGGGGGTTCGCCTTCAGCATGCGGCAAACCGCGAAGCCGTCCTGGCCTGGCATGCGCACGTCCAGCAGGATGAGGTCAGGCCGCAGCGCCTGCGCGCGTTGATAGCCTTGCTGGGGATCCGTGGCGAGATTGACGCGTATCGACTCCGCGCGCAGCAACTCCGTCACCGCGCGGATACCTTCCGGGTGATCGTCGATGATCAGTACAAACGGCTGGTTCTGCGCCAACGCACGATTCCCCTTGAACAACCGCCCCGTCGCCGGCAACGGACGACCCGCTGCACGTTATAGACGCTTCCGGGCGCTCCGGCAAAGGTGCCGTACCTTCCGGCAAAAGATCGTCCCACCCAGCGCGACTACCCTAGCCCAAGGGGTGCATTTCCGGCGCCATGATCGCGCCGCGAAGGACGCAGCAATGAACGAAGCAGACAATCTGCTGGATCTTTACCTGTACACGGTAGTCGTCGAAGCAGGCGGTTTCTCGGCGGCCGCGCGCCAGTCCGGAACCACCAAGTCGCGCCTGAGCAGACGCGTCATCGAGCTTGAAAAACGCCTGGGTGCGCGCCTGCTGCATCGGGATGCCCGACGCTTCTCCATGACGCCCATGGGCGAACAGGTCTACCGTCACGCCCTGCATCTTCGTGACGCTGCCCAGGCTGTGGCGGCAGCAGCCAAAGGCACACTGGGCGGACATGTCCGCATCCATGCCAGCGACGCGCTGCTTGGCCTGGTGAGCGGCATGCTTGACGCGTTCAATACCCAACATCCCGATACGCGCCTGAACGTGATGATGAGTGGAAACGGTTGGCACGCGTTGCTCAACCACCACACCGACGTGGCGCTCCACGCAGGCACCGATCTTCCGGACAGCGCCGATATCGTGGCGCACCCGCTGGGCGCTCTACGGCAGGTCGTGGTGGCCAGCCCTCGCCTGCTAGCGCAAGCAGGCCGACCCGATAGCCCTGGCTCGATACCCGATCAACAGCTTATCGAGTTGGTTGGTTGGGAGCCCGCAAAGTTGTCGGTATCCCACGGCCGCCGATCATCGCCACGCTTTGCCAGCAACCAGGTGAGCTCGCTCATGGCCGCCGCACGCGCCGGGCTGGGCTTTGCCTGTCTGCCGCTCTATCTGTGCCATGACGATATTCGACAAGGGCAACTTCAGGTCGCCTGCCCGACCGACGCCATGCCAATTCGGCCCTTATATGCACTGACGCGACAGCGCGAAGCCGCAGGCCATGCCACGCACGACATGATCCGGTTTATCCGCAAGCACCTTGAAAAGGCATCCATCGCGGGCGTTGAGCCAGCCGCGATCATGGCCTGACGCCTTAGAGGATACGGCGCACGCTATCTTCGATGTGAGCGGGCATCACGAAGGCAGCGCATCAAGCCGGCTCACGACCACCTGCAACAACAGGCGAACGCTGATGGGCTTGATGAGTACGGCGTCGAAATCCAGGTCTGGCTCGCAGCCGGCAGGACGACGAGGCGGCGCGGCGGAACAGAGCACCACGGGCAAATCCGGCTGCGTCCTTCGCAGTGCGTCCAGCAGCATCCATCCATTCATGCCATCCATGTACTGATCGGTGATCACCATGGCCGGCGGGTGCTCCTCGATGATCGCCAGGGCTTCGTTGCCATCGCCAGCCGGAAAGCTCGCAAAACCATAGCTATCGAGCAGATCGCAGATCATGTCGCGATTCTGCTGCTGGTCATCCACGACGACGATGACCCGGCCGCGGCCATCGAGGCTCTCGTCCATGGGGTCGTCATCCAGCAGATTGGAGGTCGCTTCCGACTCGTCCGCCAGGTCGAATGCCACCACAAAGATGAACTCGCTGCCGCCGGTCGCCAATTGACGCACATCGAGCCTGGAGCGCATGCGATCCAGCCACTGCGCGACGATCGACAGACCGAGTCCGCTGCCCTCCCGATGCTCGACATTTGCGCCGCGCACAAACGGTTTCATCAGGGAGTCGATCTCTTCAGACGCAAGACCGATGCCGTTATCCCTGACCGTGAAGCGCACGCGCACGCGCTCCTCTTCGTGCGCATCCACGCTGACATCGAATTCGACAAGCCCTTCGTGAGTGAACTTGGCCGCATTGCCCAGCAGGTTCGTGAGCACCTGCCTCAACCGTCGAAAATCGGCCTTGATCAGGATGGGAAGGCGCTCATCAAAGCGATAGACGAACCGATTCGATCCTCGTTCGGCCATCAACCATGCCTGCGCCGCAACCTCCGTCAGGAAGGCATGCAAATACCCTCCCGTCTCCTCCAGCTCGGCACCTGCATGCTCGTCCTGCGCAAATTCCAGCAAATCATCGATCAAAGCGATTTGCTGCCATACGCTTTGTTCGATGATGCGGGGGTAGTCGCGTTTGGCGTCACCGGCACGCCACCGGTTGACGCATTCGATGATGTTGGAGAGCGGCGACCGCAGGTCGTGGCTGATCCTCGCCAGCAGATCATTGCGTGCATGAAGCGCGGCCCGGAGCTGAGCCGTGCGGCGCTCCACGATCTGCTCAAGTTGCCGGGTCCTGGCAATCAGGGCACTGCTTCGCCAACGCCACATCAGAACGATGCCTGCAAACACGATGGGAAGTACCAGCAGCGCTGCCCATGGGGACTGCCACCAGGGCGCCGTCAACACAAACGCCCAGGCCTCGGGGGCAGATATGCGCCCTCGATTCAAATCGATGGCCTGCACCTCGAAACGAAACGTACCGGAACTAGGCAGCAGGTAACTGACGGTGCTGTCGTTGGTTTCCCGCCAATCCTTGTCCACGCCCTCCAGACGGTAACGATAACGAACCGGATTCCCTGCGCTGTTGCCGAGTACAGCTACGCGCAACGAGAGGGTCTTGCCTTCCTCGAATCGCGCCGACGGCGTAGAGAAGAGATCGCCCTCGCCATAGTCCGCCGCAATGACCTTAGCGTGCCAGGCCGGCGGTGCGAGCAACCGAGCGGGATCGATCAGATGCGATAGACCGGCCTTGGAATTGATCCAGACCGAACCGTCGGTTTCGGCATGGAAAGCCATCACACCCGACTCATCCAAAAGCAAACCATCCCGTGAGGCCAAGCGCGACCAGCGGGTGCCATCGAAGATATCCAGGCCCATGGGGCTCCCCACCCAGAGCCATCCTCGTGCGTCAGTTTCGAGAAAATCCAGCCTCGACACGTCGCGCAACGCATCTCTGCCCACCGGCTGCATGACTAGATCGTCGGAGGCAGTTGCTTCGCCCACGAGTAGCTCGGCGTGTGATGTTCCGACCCACAACCTGCCGTCTGGTGTAATGGTGATGCTCTCGTAGCCGTCGGCATTGTTCACGGGTTGCACGACGACGTGATTCCACACGCCGTCATGGCGATAGATCCCCGTATTGCAAGCCGCCCACATGTAACCGGCATGGTCTTCCGCCACGCCGAAACAGCTCGTGCCAGGCAGCAAGCCTTCGTCGTGCGTCACCGCTGCCGTCTCTGGATTCAGAACATCGATGCCGCCCTGTGTATAGATCCAGAAGTCGCCCGAGCGACTCGTCTTGACCCCTCGGATATAGCTTTTCAGGCTGACCACCGGCGACGTTCGGGTTTCACCGGGCCGGCGTCGCGTGATCCGGCCATCGAAGTGAAACGTCCACACAGAGCCATCCTTCGCGGTTCGCTCCATATGCGCCTGCCCCGGGGGCAGCGAGGTCAAAGGCCATCGGCGACTGCGCTGGTCACCCGGACCCGATGGAAGCTCGCCATCGTCGGGAGTCCAGAGGATAAGCGCGTCCACACGACTCAGCGCCGCCGGCTCCGGCCCATCCCATCCTTGCCAGGAACTCCAGTTCTCGACGAAGCGGCTTGCACTCCAGTGCACGACACCCCAGCCGTCGTTTCCTATCCACAGGCTGCCATCGCGGTCGGTGAGCAGCGTGGATACTGGTTGGATGGGCACCGGCATGAGCCCAAAGGCATTGCCGAAAACTCTCCAGCCGTTGCCATCCAGGCGCAAAAGACCTGTCTTGGTGCCGATGACCAAGCTCCCTCGCGCATCTTCCGCCAGCAAACCGCTGGCTCCGTCCAGCCATGACTGCCCTGCGGGAATGTCTTGCTGGATAAAGGCATTCGCCCCCGATGCCCGGCGAAGCACCGTGGTCTGACCTAGCGCCCACAAACTGCCATCACGTGCCGATAAGAGGCCCTGCCAATGACTCGGGCGCACACCCTCGCCAGCTCCAAAATGGCTTACCAACCCCTGGTTAAGGCGACACAATCCGTCGCCACAGCCAAACCAGATGGCATCTCCCTGCACCGTTACCGTGCTAACGCGATTCAGCGTCGGATCTTCCTGGCGCTGCTTTCGAGAAAACATGGGCCGCACCCGCCAGCCTTCGCGGCTCTCCCGAGTCACAACCAGCAACTGGTGCTCACTGACCACCAACAGCCTGTCGTCGGACTGCACGACAAACGTCTGACCGCGATCGGCCACTAAGGGCATGCCCCCAGGATTGAATGCGGTGAACCGCCCCTGCTGGCGCACCTGCATACCCGCAAGCGTCGCGACCCAGAAATCGCCAGAGCTGTCTTCAGCCATGCCGATGACCTCGGCGGACTGAAATCCCTGTGCATTCCCCATTTGCAGAAAGCTTGAGCCATCGAACACATACAGGCCCGTGCTCGTGCCAACCCAAACGAATCCGGCATGATCCTGATAGAGGGTTCGTACTTCCTGCTTATCCAGGCCGACGTCCCGACCTAGCATGGCAACAGGCAATTGCACGGCAAGGGTCGCGTGCGCGCTTAGTAAGCTCCACGCCAGGAAGAACAACAGCGCGAAGCTTCGCCCTCGCCCAGGCCGGAGGTGCCTGACGAACTGTCGTTCAGATCTATTCGTGACAACGCTGCACATTCCTGCCGACAGGCTCCGCCTTGAATGCCCCGAGATTCACAGTAGTTAAAAACCTGCTCGCCCCAGGAGATGTCTCCCTAGCTGGATCCGTATATGGACTCCACCCCTTCGCCAAGCATCGCTTAGCTCTAGCGTCCATGTCGAATGCACACGGGCGCTAGAGCACGGGGGCCTTGCAAGGGGAGTCCATAGTACGGACATATCGCCCGATGACGTTCAGCCATGGCAGCCGCCCAAACCATTGGCGCCAACAACCAAAGTGCGGCGATGATCGCCATGGCGGCGAGCAGAGCCCAAACCCCAACGCGGAAGCGGCGAATTGCGGTGCTTCGAGGCATGGGCGTGCTTCCAGCACAAACATATGACCGCCCCTGGCCGATTCCGGCATATGGGCCAACGCTGATCAAAACCCTGGCACGCTGATCACGACCCGTGGGTTCGATTGATCAACTTCGTCGGCAACCACCGTTCCGGACTCCGCCAGCCGCTCAGCTGTCGCAAATCAGACTGATTCCGTCCAGTGGTCTTGCAACATGCGCCTTAGCCGCCCAATCGCCTGTTTGTGCAACTGGGACACACGGCCTTTGGTGACCTCCATGCGCTCAGCCAGTTGGATAAATGGCAGGTGATGGTAGTAGTGCAAAACGAGTATCAGGCGCTCTCGTTCTGGAAGCGCAGCAACGCAATCAGCCAGCAACGCGTCTCGCTGCCGCTCCTCAGTCACCGCATAGGCATCCGGTTGAAGGGATGCCAAGGGTAGCGACTGGGCTTCAAGTAAAACGCCCAATCCAAGCCCGACAGCCGTCGCAACGAAAGCCTCCAGAGGGTCAACCGGCACATCGTCCTGAATCGACTCCACCCGCTCCCGGACGACCTCGTTCCGCGCCTCTCTTCCGACAATTCGTTCCGGGCCTTGCCGCAACAGCCTCAACCCGTTGAAAACACAACCGCGCACGCGATAACGCGCGTAGAGCTCGAAATCGATGCCCCGCGCGGGGTCGAACCGGTCGATGGACTCCAGCAAGCCCACCAGTGCGTTCTGCGCGCAGTCCTCCCACATGCCGGAGAGACCGTAAACGCGACGATAGATGGACCGGGCGATCTGGCGCGCCCAGTCCGAGTGTCTGGCCACCAGCTCGCTTCTGGCCATGTGGTCCTGGCCACCCCTCCAGCGCTCCCAAAGCTGGTGCTCGTGTGCGTCCAATGCCCGATGCCGGTCAGTGGTAGCTACTAAGCAGCGCCTGGGCAAGAAGTGCCCAGCCATTGACCAGAAGGAAAAGCAGGATCTTAAGAGGCAGGCTTATCGTGGTGGGTGGAAGCATGATCATGCCAAGCGCCATCAAGATCGCCGCAACGACCAGATCGATCAACAAGAACGGGAGGAAGATGACGAAGCCGATCTGAAAGGCCGTACGCAATTCGCTCAGCATGAAAGCGGGAATAAGCTGGAGGGCCCCAACCTCGTCGATTGACTTGGGCATCGGCACTTTGGCCATCTGCACCACGGCACGCAGATCCTCCTCGCGGGTCTGACGCACCATGAAATGCTTGAACGGCTCGAACCCTTTGGCGATAGCCACGTCAGCGGAAATTTCGTGTCTGCTGTAAGGCTCAACCGCGGATTGCCTGACCGCCTCGAAGACGGGATTCATCGAGAACAACGTCAGGAAGATCGCCAGCGTGAGCAGCACGCTATTGGGTGGCGTCTGCTGCAGTCCAAGCGCGTTTCTGAGCAGGGACAGCACCACGATGATTCGCGTAAAGCTTGTCAGCGCAATGACCATCAGCGGGAGAAACGCCAGCGCCGACAGCATGATGAAAGAGCGAAGTACGGGCGAGTAGTCATCGCTGGCCAGGCGACTGAAGAATCCCGGCAGCGGCTCGCTGTGAAGCATGCCGGTGGCGAACAGGCAAGCGAAGCCACAAATCAATAGAGCCCAGGCGCGACTCTTCACGGCGAACGCTCCTGCGCTTCGCCGGCGGATGACACCGGCAACATATGAAGCTGCGCCGTGGCACCGCGAACCGACTCCACGACCACGAATTCGCGATCACCGTGTGCAAGCACGTGAACGGATGTAAAGGCCGAGATGCGCCGGGATGTCCGCAGAGACAACTCCGGCCGACCACCCTGCCCTTGCCCCGTTGTGGCATGCGGCGCTATGCGGTTCAACCAGCCCTTCTTGCGAGCAAGGTAAAGTGCGGCCACCAGACAGACCAAGACCAGCACAAGCACCACCATGGCGAGCACCAGACGATCCATCGAAACGGCGGATTCCGTGCGAAACGGAATTCCGCCTGATGCTGGCGCCGCCTGGAAGATCGCCAGCGCGATGCTTCCGCATCCGAGCATGTCAGAGGATCTCCGAGATCTTGACGCCAAACTGGTCGCCCACGGCAACCAGGTAGCCCATCGCGACAATTTTTCCATCCAGGCGAATCGCAACCGGCGCATCCATGTCCGCATCGAGCGTTACCACATCGCCCTTCGTCAGGGAGAACAGTCGGTCCACCGAGACGTTCGCCTGCCCGACCACCACATCCAGCGCGACATTAACGTGGCCAAGCAGCGAGAGATTGCGCTTGATAAGCGGATGAACTTCGGGCGCCTGAGTTTTCGTGGCGATGGCCTCGGCGGCAACAGTATCTTCGTTCATAGGGGTGTTCCGAGTTCAGATGGAATGAGTAAGCGTGACAATGCGGGACGACTGACCGACACCGAGTTTTGCGAGAGCCACCGCACCTGATCCAGCCGCGCGCAGCTCAACAGGCGCAGTCAACAGGGCATCTCCGACAAGCACCTCACCGACCTGCAGGTTGTCCAGTTGCGAGAGCGAAGAGGTGCCGAGCGCGATGCAAACCTCCAAAGCAACGCTCGCTCCGCCAACCGCCTGCGCACGCCCAACAAGCGTCGTCTTCTCGTGCTTTTTAGGAGGAACCAGCAGGTCCACCACCGTGCGGTCCATGGCCATGGCAAGAGTGTGACTGCCCAGCGAAAGTGTGGCCATGTAGGCTCCGAGTTCCGGTCGATGACAGGCCGCTGCCGGAGCGGCATTCGCCGCGGCTGCATGGGCGCGCACAGTCGCACGCTTAGCCACCCTTGCGATCAGGTCAGCCAATGCGCGCGCGCCTATTCGCTCAGCGAGAGCGGAGGCATCGGTGCTGCCGGTGGCCGCAAGATAGGCCCCCAATGCGGCCTCACCTTGATGCGCGTGAAGCTTGAACCAGCCCTCGCCCATCCGCCAAGTGGAAACCACGCTATCGACAGGCAGCCATTCATCGAGCGGGTACACATCGATCGCGGCGGAGGAATGCTCCAGCCACCAGTCCCTGGACCATTCGGAGACTTCCCGAGCCAGCAGTGCGTGCAGTGGTATGCGCCGCGATTCGCCCAGCCAACCAAAACGCAAGGCATCGGTCATCATCCACCTCGCGTGGAATCGTAGAGCTGCTGGAGCATGTCGCTGGACACGGTCATGACACGGGAGCTCGCCTGATAACCGCGCTGAATGACGATCATGTCAGCCAGCTCCTGGGTAAGGTCCACATTCGACATCTCCAGGCTGCTGCCATCGATCTTTCCGAAAACAGTGGAGCTCGGCTTGCCAATCTGAGCCGTCTGCGTCTGTGGCTGCAGGTACAAATTGCCCTGAATCATCGTCAGGCTCGATTCGTCCTGGAATGTCGCTAGCGCGAGCTGCGGGCCTTGCTTGGTTTCGCCATCCGCATAACTGAGCTGCAACGTCCCGGTGGAGTCAAAACTCTCGGAACTAAGACCCACCACGCCATGGCCGTCCTTCACCTGCGCAGCCAGCGTTGCTGTTCCACCAGAGAAGGTCGTAGTACCTGACAGGCCTCCTGCCGTGCCGAAGTTGAAAGTCAGTGCCTGAGGATTGGGCCCCCAGTTGCCGGTGGCGGTTACCGTGGTGTAACCGGCCTGCAGTGTTCCATCCGTACTGAAGCGGATTTCCCCACTGCCTAACGACTTGCCGCTACTGTCGGTGATATTGACGGCCCAGCTGCCTGTCGTCGTTGTACTGTTGGTTAGGCTGACGCTGAGCACATGCGAATTGCCCTGCGCGTCGTAAACGGTCACGTTGTTCACGGTATCCGGGGTGCTCGGCACGATATTTCCCGCCATGGATATCGAGGTTGTCGCCTGTGCCGGGAGCTTCTGCAATGAAGAGATATCGATGGGGCCATAGCTGCCGTTCGTAGCGTAGCCCTGAACCACGTACTGATTGACCGAATCAACCAACTGACCCTTGTCATTGAACTGGAATTGGCCAGAGCGCGTGTAATAGGTGACGCCCTGTGGGTCTTGCAGAATGAAGAAGCCCTTGCCATCAATGGCGACATCGGTGGCTGTGCTGGTCTGCTCGATCTGACCTTCGCTCAGATTCAGGCCGGAGCCCGCCACCTTGGAGCCATCGTCGTCCAGCACGTTCTCCAGAAACGAATCACTCCCGCGAAAGCCGGGCGTATTCATATTGCTCACGTTATTACTGATCGTATTCAGCGTTTGGGAGAAGCTGAAAAGCCCGGAAACACTGTTGTACAGAGCCTGCATGATGCTTGGCATGGGTCAGTCCTCAGGGAGTGACGAGCTGAATCTGGGACAGGCCGACATTGGTCACCACGTTGCTCGTGCCTGTGGAGATAGTCATCTGCACGCCATTGCTGGTGTATTGAATGCCAGTCACCTTGCCCGTAGTGGTCGAGCCATCGGCATTCGCCACCTGCACGGTATGCGACAGCAAGCCTAATGACTGGTCGGATGAGTCCAGCGTCAGAAGGTTGTTGATACCGCTGACCTCCTCGCTCTGCTGTTCGATGCTCACGAACTGGGCGAGCTGCGTGAGGAACTGGCTGTTGTCCAGCGGCTGCATGGGATCCTGGAACTGCAGCTCGCTGACGAACAGCTTGATGAAATCCTGCTCGTTGATGCCTGAGCTCGACAAAGCGGACGGATCGGCCGTACTCAACGAACTGCCGATGGCTTCGACGGACATGTCACTCTCCTTGATTGAGGTTGTTGGATGACCAGAGTTCTCGGCCGTTCCAAACGATGCTTTGCAGGGAAATACCCTGGCTGAGCCAATGCCGAACGAGCTCAACGGACAAGTACCGGGCTTCGTCTTCTGAAAGCGTGTAATCGCGCAACCACGCCACGTGCTTCCCGCCCGCCCTTTGGAACAGGCGAACAGAGCGCTCCTGCCAGCGGGTTTCGGTCCATGCTGCTGCGCCCATCATGGCTTGCATGGCCATCGCGTCATCGTCTGGCGTGCCAAGCAATGACTCCACGGGTGATTCGAGGCCGACAAAAAGGCCGCGCTCATCGACATCGGATACCGATGCAAGCGGGCGTCCCGCCATTTCCTCGGGGTCGTTTATTGCAATTTCGGCCTGGCTCGTCGCCGCGTCATTGACGACCGTTTCGCGCTCATCCGATGGCGTGGTTTGCGATGTCGACAAGGCGTACTCAGACAGATAACCCGATGCCGTCAAGTGCAACCCAAACACCCGCATTGACAACACCTGCTCCACCGTCGCGATATCCGATGCCGACAACACACTGGATGAAACAGCGAGCGCCGCGCGTACCTCGCTCGATTCGTCTGGCGATGCCAGACCTTGCCGCGAAGCCTCGCCCTCTGCCTCTTCACGCCGCGCGATGGCCACCGCCGACTCATCCTGTGTTCTGGATGACGGCTTTTGTTCAGGCTCTTTCTTCAACACATCGGCGAAATCCGCAGACGATCCCTGCGCGCTATTGAAGTTCGAACTACCCGCGGCACCGAGCACCGGCAGAAGATCCATCAGTCGCCCTCCCTGGCGTTGACCCAAAGGTCGAGCGAATCCGCGAGCGACCGCCCCTCACGCACCGACGCGAAGGCCTGCCGGCTTACGGTCAACTCATCCTCAACGCGATCGACGAACCGACCCGCCATCGCAGCGTGCTCGGCTTTCGCCAGACGGCGCTCCGCCGCCTCCTGCAACGCGCCATTGGCTGCAGCTTCGCGCTCATGCAGCGAATCACACAGGGTCGTCAGCAAAGCGTATTCGCCCATAGGCATGCCACCGGGCACATGAAGGCAGCGATAGCGCGCATCCGCTGCGGCAACACGAAGCGCCTCGGCTTCGGCTGCATCCTTTGCCGCCGCATCCTCGACGCGTATAGCCGCCGCCAGTTCAAGCGATGCCTGTGATTCGCGCACGTGAGCCAGGCGACGCATGACCTCGTAGGAACGAACCTTACGTGCGTTCATTCCGCGCCCTTTGTCATCAGCTCGCGAAGCATATGCATGCTGCGCTCCTTCGTGGTCCGTTCACCGGGCATCTGGCGAATGAACTCGACCATATCCGGATGGCGGCGCAGGGCCTCGTCCAGCGACGGGTTCGCGCCCGCTTGATATGCCCCCATGTCCACCAGGTCACGCGAGGCTTCATGAACCGCGATCATGGAACGAACGCGTTGCATCAACTCAAGCTCATCGGCCTGACATACCTTGGACTGCAGGCGGCTGATGCTGGAGAGAAGATCGATCGCTGGAAGCTGCCCACGCGATGCCAGATCACGCGAGAGCGCGATATGGCCATCGAGAATCGCGCGCATGTGATCAGCGACGGGCTCGTTCATGTCGTCGCCTTCCACCAGCACACTGTAGATGGCGGTGATCGTCCCGGAGCCCTTCAGGCTCCCTCCACGCTCCAGGATCTGTGGCAACAGATTGAACACCGACGGCGGGTAGCCGCGAGATGTCGGCGGCTCGCCCGTGGCCAGCCCCACTTCGCGCTGAGCCATGGCGAATCGCGTGATGGAATCGATCACCAGCAGGACGTCCTTGCCGAGATCCCGGAAATACTCGGCCACGGCATGGGCAGCATGGACGGCATGAGTACGCTGCAGCGCTGGCTGGTCAGCGGTCGCCACGATCAATACGGAGCGTGCCCGCCCCTCCTTGCTCAACGCATCGTGGAGAAAGTCCGCGACTTCGCGACCACGCTCCCCGATCAACCCAACAACGATGACGTCTGCACGGACATGACCGGCGAGCATGCCAAGCAAGGTGCTCTTTCCCACGCCACTGCCCGCGAAGATGCCAACGCGCTGCCCCTTGGCCAAGGGCACCAAGGTGTCGATGGCACGAACGCCAGTTTCGAGGCCCTCGCTCAGTGGCGCACGCGCCAAGGGATTGATGGCACTTCCATACAGGTCCCGGTCCGTCTCGGCGCGGAACGGTGGCTTATCATCGAGCGGATTGCCGAAGGCGTCCAACACTCTGCCGATCATGTCGCGCCCCACAGGGACACGCAGTCGACGACCGAGCGCCTCCACGACAGCTCCCACCGGCTTGCCACGAAGGTGACCGAACGGCATTAACAGTACGCGGCCTTCGCGAAAGCCCACCACTTCGGCAAGCACCGGCGCTTCATTGGCATCGCCGAAGACATGGCACAACTCGCCGATCACCGCATCCGGACCCTCGGCTTCGATCACCAGGCCATTGAACGCCACCAAGCGTCCAACGCGACGCACCCAGGTAGCACTGGCAAGGATACGTTCGAGTTTCGCCACCGCGGCACCCATCAGGGCCCTGCCCCTTGGAGCGCGTCGACCATGGCCTGATGAATGGTCGTCAGGCGCTCGGCGATGGACGTCTCAATGCGCCCGCGCTGAGTGACCAGCGCACAGGAGCCTGGCGACATTGCGGGATCTGACTCGATAGCCATGCCGTCGATTTGCTCGGGCAACAGCTGTCTGTCGCTATCTGCCACCTGCAGACGCACAGCGTCCGAACGAAATTCCTGCACCATTCCGGAGACCAGGCGGCCGATAAGCGCCTGATCGCCATCACGCTCGCCAAACGCTTTTGAAATACAAAGCAAGGCGATCTCGAAGGCTGCGGCCTCCATCGCCATCACACGCTGGGCTTCGGACTCTGCCAGCCGCTCCAGAAGGACGGACAGGCGCTCGCGCTCTGCATGTAGCAATGACTCAGCCGTTTCGAATCGACCGCGCAGCTCATTCTCGATCGCAGCCAATCTTGCTTCGGCTTCGCGCCGACCATCTTCATCGCCGGCCTCGAATCCCTCGCGGTAGCCGTCGCTATAAGCCTTGGTGTCTGCGGGCGCCACTTCCGGCATTGCGGAAGACGCAACCTGCGTGGGCAGATAGGGCATGGCGCTATCTGCCCCCATGGCATCGGGCAAACGGCGGATCATGCGGATGCCGCCTCAGCCTGATTGGCCATCAAGGACAGCTCCTCAGCAAGGCACTGCGCCAGTGCCGCGGGAAACTTCTGCGGCAACGTCATCAGTTCGCTGCGTATGCCGATGGCGCGCTGCCGGAAACAGGCGGCGAGATAGATTTCCGCGTGATCCCGCGCAGCACCGGCGATCATCCGTGCCGCCCATGGTTCATCGAGCGTATTGATTGCTCCGATCAAAAGGTCTGGCGTGGGCACTTCAATAGCATCGTGCTGATCCTGCTCCGCCAACAGCGTGTGCAGCGATTCGGGCATCGCGCGAACCAGAGGCTCTGCTTCTTCGGCAAGCGCCCTCAACTGTTGCGCCGACGCCACGGGCAACTGCGCCAACAACCAGCGTCGATCCGTTGGATGCAGCGACGCCAGATAAACCGCCGCCTTCCGCATGCCCGCTGCATTCACGACTTCACCTCAGCCGTGGAAATCCATTGACGGAGTCGCTGGAGCGCCTCTTCGCGTTCCGGCGCGGTAAGTCGGCGGGGGCGCGGACGCGTGCTAAAGGCCATCCACAGCGCGACCAGCAGGAACGCTCCCGCGCCAAGGGCGAGATAGGCCCAGGTAGGCATGCGACTCACGCGCATGGCGTCACCCCGGGCTTGCTGCGCACCATCGGTATCGTCCACCGACGAGGTCTCGGCCGAGGATCCGTTCGCGCTCGCCACATGAGGCTTGTCGTTCGCCAGGGTCACCGGCGGCGCGATGGATGCGATATCCACCTTGTCGCCCCGATTCGGATCCAAGCCCAGCCCCGCGGAGACCACATCCGAGAGTTTGGACAGCTCGCCCGAAGGCATAGCGTCTGGCACCACGATGCCCACGGAAATTCGCTCAATACGCCCCGGCGCCTGCACGATCTCTTCTTGCTCGCGTCCGTGCGCATACTCCACTTCGCGGTCAGTGCTCGACGAGCCGGGCTTCAGGCGATCGGGATCGGAGTCGTCGGCGGACTTACCGCTGGATCCGGTTTTTTCCCTGACCAACAGCCCGTTACCGTCCTTACCCTGTGCAATAAGGCGCTCGCGCACTTGCTTCACGTGGTCGTAGTTGAGGCGAACATCCACCGACACGGTGAAATCGTCGTTGGCCAGTGCACGGTGCAGCAATGTCGACACCTTCTGGCGCAACTGCAACTCGAGATGCGACTGCTCGTCCATGCGGTCGTCTGCGGCAAAGCCGGAGCCATCCACAGCGTGCGCGGACAGCACCGTGCCGTTGCCGTCGAGCACCACCACCGCGTCCGATGTCAATCCTTCGACCGCGGATGCGACAAGGCGCTGCACACCCACCACCTGGCGGGCATCCACGTGCTTGCCCGGCTTGATGGCAATGCTCACGGAGGCTTTGGAGGCATCACCGTCGTGCGCGAACAGGTCGTCCCGCCGAATGGTCAGATGCACGCGAGACGACGACACCTCGTCCATCGCATCAATAGTGCGTTCCAGCTCCCCCTGCAACGCGCGCTGGAAATTCACGCGCTGGGCGAATTCCGTCACGCCATAGTCCGAATCCTTGAACAACTCGAACCCCACGCTCCCACCTTTGGGAACGCCCTGAGACACGAGCTTCATGCGCGTGTCGTACACAGCATCGCCGGGCACCAGGATCGAATGCCCGCCATCCGTAATGCGATAAGGAACCTGCATCTGGCCCAGCGCCGTGGTGATTTCGGCGGCGTCCGCATCCTTCAGGTCGCGAAATAGCACGCCGTAATCAGGGTGGCCCAGCCACCACGCGGCACCGCCGGTGATCCCCACAATAGCGAGCGCCCCCAATGCGAAGGCGACGCGAGAACGTCGGGATAGATTAGAAAAAAACTGCTGCATACCTGCTCCGGGCATAGAACTGCCGTCCACGACGTACGATTACAACTGCATGTTGGTCAGGTTCTGGTACGCATCCACCACTCGGTTGCGCACCTCCACTGCCATCTGCAACTTCAGGTGCGCCTGCTCAAAGGCGATCATCACGTCGTGCACGGGCACCTTGTCTCCCGCAGCCATCTGCCGTGCCAGCGAGTCGGCCTGGGAAAGATCCGCATTGATGCTGTTGAGTCCGTCACCCAGGGCGTCGATGAACTTTTCGCCTTGAGCAAGACTGACCGGTGTCGCCTCGTGCGCCGCGTCGATCTTTCCGATCGCAATGGGGTCAATGGCCGCGATGCTCATGCGCCACCGCCCAGATCCAGCGCATGCAGCGCCATGCCACGCAGCGTATTGAACGCCCTGACGTTTGCCTCATAGGCTCGGCTGGCGTCCATCAGTTCGCTCATTTCCTGGACCATATCCACTTTCGGGTAGCTCACCATGCCGTCCTTGTCCGCGGCCGGATCCGACGGATCGTGCACCTTGCGCTCGGCAGCTTGCGTGCCAACCAGCATGGCGCGCGGCCAATGCCCGGCATCCGCGCCCTGCACGCCCACATGCGGAAGAAACGTGGTGGATACGCGCATCAACTGCGAAGACCGCGAGCTGTCGCTGGGCGTATTGGCGACAGCAATGTTGTGGCTCGCCGCCTCCAGCCTCAGACGCTCGTACTCAAGGCCGTAGCGTGTCGCCGCAAAAATCTGATCCACCATGATTAGTTCCTGCCTGCCAGCGCAAGCTGCATGAGTGAGAAACGACGGGAAAGCACAGCCGTCATCGACTGATAGTCCGTGCTAGCGGCCTCGAGATCGGCAACCTCGCCATCAAGCTGCACGCCCGCATCATCTGCGTCCGATCTCGTGACTTTCGAAGCAATGTCCCGCTCGCCTTCCACACGTAGCGTCTCGCCACTCATCTCGGCATGGGAGGCGGCCTGCTGCAGAAGTCCCACGGCCTGCCCGAAATCCGCGCGCTGCGCGCGGTACCCCGGGGTGTCGACATTGGCGATATTGGCGCTCGCCACTTCCGCGCGTGTTCGCGCCAGCCCCATGCTCAGGCGCAAAGCCTCAGTAGTCAGATCCATGGCATGCCTCACTGAATAACCAGGTCGCCGTGCAATGCGCCGGCGGCCTTGATGGATTGAAGAATGGTGATCACGTCCCGCGTCGACAGGTGGATGGCACGCAGTGCCCCGACCAGATCGGCCACGGTGGCGCCGTTGGGCATGTTGACCATGCGGGCCTCCGGGTCCTGTACGTGGATGGTCGACTGCGGCACGACTGCCGTGCCGATATTGCGAGAGGGGTTGATAAGCCCCTCGGGCTGCGACACGAGATAGTCGGTCTGCACCGAAACGCGCAGATCGCCTTGCGAGATGGTCACGCTGCCAAGTCGCACGTCACCGCCCGACACCACGGTTCCGGTGCGCTCGTTGACCACCACGCGAGCAATGGCATCGGGCACCACCTGCACGTTCTCGATCATTGAAATGGCCCGCACCATGTCGGTCTGCGGCGAGGGAAACACCACCTTTACCTTGCCGGCGTGTTCCGCCACGGCGTTGACGCCTGCGTTGCGACGCAAGGATTCAGCCACTCGCTCGGCCGTGGTGAAATCCGGCTGGTAAAGCACGACGTCCAGCGTGCGGCTGTCCGTATTAAGCCCCAGTGGCGCCTCCCTTTCGACCGACGCACCATCTGGCACGCGACCCACCGTGGGGTGGTTCTTCTGCTCCACGCTGCCGAACGAGCGCACGTCGTAACCGCCGACGGAAAGCGCACCTTGCGCGAGGGCATAAAGCTTTCCATCCGGGCCGTTGAGTGGCGTCAGCAGCAATACGCCGCCCGACAGGCTGCGCGCATCACCCAGCGAGGACACCGACACATCCAGCTTCTGCCCTGATTCGGCAAACGCCGGCAATGTCGACGTCACGAGCACAGCCGCCACGTTGCGACTATTGAGATCATCGGGGCTGATGTTCACGCCAAAGTGGCTCAGCGTACTGGCCACCGACTGCACCGTGAGGTGGTTCTTGCTCGTATCGCCCGTACCTGCCAGGCCGATCACCAGGCCGTATCCCGTCAACGGGTTGTCGCGTACACCCTCGATGCGGGCGATTTCCTTCAGGCGGACGCTGACAGCATCCGCGTGCACGGGAAATGCGGTTATGCCCAGCAACGCAATGACAAAGCCAAGATATTTCATATGAGGTGCAACCAGCGCGTAATGCGATAAAGGATGCTGCGGCGCTGGGCTTCGGATACGTCGCCTTGGCCGGTGAACTCGATGTTCGCCTCGCTGATCCGGTTGGAAAGGATCACGTTTGTGGACGAGATGTCCTCCGGCCGCACTAGCCCCGTCAGCGCAAAGTGCTGCTTCTCGCCGTTTACAACCACGGTCTGCTCACCGCGAATGCGTAGCATCTCGTCGCCTTCCACGGCCATGACACGCACCGTCAGCTGCGCCTGCAGCATGCCGGCGCGGGTCGTCTTGCCTTCACCCGCATCCGAACCTGACAAACCGACGCCGTAGTTATGTTGCGAACGCTTGCTCTGCACGTTGGCAGCAAGCTGTACGCCGCTATCCGCATCGGTATTGGCGCTGGCGGATGCCTGCGCCGTCTCGGTGACCACCACGGTGAGGGTGTCCCCCACCTGATGGGCACGCCGGTCGGCAGCCAGGCCCCGATAAGTATCTGGCTCGATCATTGAGCCGTCGGCATGCTGAGCATGCAAGCGCGGCGCCATCAGCACGCAGGCCAGAATGAGAGCTATGACGTGTTTACTGGACAACTTCGACCACTCCCTTATCGGTAACCCGGGCACGCACCGGCACATCGGCACCATCGACCAGCACGGGAACCACGTCCCCCGCATTCCCCGTGCTATTGGCGACGCCGTGCGTCGTCAGATGAATGGCGCCGTAGCTCGCGAGCACACGCACTTTCTCGCGTCGATCGACGTCTGGAATCTTTTCAAAATCGCTCGACAGAACGGGCGCACCCGCCTGCACCGGCCTGCGCAAACGCAGGCCATCCAGTGCCTCGGGGCTTTCGACTGGCGTTTCCTGGAGCGACGCCATGTCAATGTCGGTGGCCTGCGTACGCAGGGACTGCGCCGACGCACCCATGGCGGCGTCCTCGCTGTAAGTGAGCGCTTTGCCGCGCACGCTCACGGCAAACCATACGGTGGCAGACCGAACAACCCTGCCATCGACCAACACATCCACCGGCACGCCAACGCGCGAACGCGGCCAGCGCCCGCTGACGTCGCGGGCTTTGATGCTCACCACACCGGTGGGCACACGAACGTCCTCGGGTGCCCCCATGGTGGACAGCGTCGCATCGCCGTTGCCCGGCAGGCGCTCGCGCAGCACGATCTGGGCCGCATCGACCAGTCGGGACGCGACCACTGTCTGCTGCGCATCCCCGGCCATAAGGCGCAGGGGCAACAGCAAGATGGCGAGAGCGAAAAGAAGCAGGCGCATGCTTACTGCCGGAGATTATTGATGGTGTCGAGAATCTGGTCAGATGCCTGCAGCACGCGTGCATTGAGCTGATAGGCCCGTTGCGCGATCACCAGCGAAGACATCTCCGACACCATGTCCACATTCGAGCTCTCCAGTGAGCCCTGCAGAATGCTGCCAGTGCCGTTCTCGTTCGCCTTCTCCACGCTGGGGTCACCCGAGGCCTGCGTGGCTGAAAAATTGTTGCCACCCACCGATTGCAGCCCGTCCGCAGAAGGGAACACGCTCAGCTCGATCGTGCCCAACAATGTCTGCGTGGCACTGCCGCCGACGTTCGCGTAGATCTGCCCACTCTGGTTGATCTGAATTTGCGCGGCGTCCGGCGGAATCTGGATTTCCTGCGCCAATCGATTGCCATCGACCGTAGAGAGGTAGCCCTCGCTATCCACGTGAAGCTGGCCGGCGCGGGTGTACAGATGGTTGCCGTTGCCGTCCACTACTTCGAAGAAGCCGCTGCCCTGGATGGCGAGATCCCAGGTGTTGTTGGTCTGCATCACCTGACCCTGCGAGAACAGCGCTGTCGTGGCAATAATTTCCGAACCGGCGCCTTCGCTCTCCGGCGAAAGCCCTGCGGCCACCTGGGCAGGCGACATGGTCGCGATGTCGCCGAACGCAACGCGCTTGGCCTTGAAGCCCGGCGTCTGCATGTTGGAAATATTGTTGGAGAGCGTATCGATCTGGCTCTGCTGGCTTTTCAGGCCGGAGGTGGCGATATAAAGCGCGTCGATCATCTCGTGCTCCTCAGGCGTTGTCGCCAAGGTGGGAAATACCGCTCTGCATGGCGGCGTCATAGGCCTGAATGGCGCGTTGCACGGATTGCGCGTGCCGGGTCACTTCCATCAGGCGCACCATTTCGGTGCCGGGGTCGACGTTGGATCGCTCCAGTGCACCCTGGTGCAAGGTGCCGTTCCAGTCGCCGGTCGCACCGTCGTACGCATAGAGGCCATCGCCGATCTCGCGCAAGCCATCGGCGTTGGCGATGCCGACGATCCTCAGCGTGTCGATCTCCTTGTCGCCATCCTTGATGGCGCCATCGACACCAATGTGTACGGAGGCACTGTCGAGCGTGATCGGCCCGGCTTCGCCCAACACGGGGCGGCCCATGGCATCCACCAGCTGGTGATCGGCGTCGATATGAAACTGCCCGTTGCGCGTCAGGCGCTCCTGGCCGTTCTGGTCCACCACGAAGAAGCCCGCACCCTGAATGGCGAGATCCAGCGGCGCGCCGGTCTTGTCGAGGTTGCCATCCAGCAAGCTGAGGGCGCGGTCATCGGCGCCGGTCGCAGTACGGAAGTCACCCTTGAGACGCTCGGTGCGATAGCCGGCCGTCCGCATATTCGCGACGTTCTGGCTGATGACATCAAGCGACTCGACGTCCCGGCTGAGGTAACTGGCAATACTGGAAATAACGTTACTCATGAACTCCTCACTGCGTCGCCGTGACGACGCCAAATGACTTCACTGCCAGGGAGGCCGGCACCTCGTTGATGCCGAGCACGGTGATATGGGGAAGGCTGCGCTGGACGAGCGCGCGAAGATGCCTGCGCAGCGCGCTGGGGCAAAGCAGCACAGGCAGATGGCTGCGCACCATCATCGCCTCGGACTGCTTGGCCAGGCCGCCGAGCAGCGCCTCCAACTGCCCAGGATCGCTGAGCAACAGGCCAGCGCCCTCGCGTTGGCGCAGCGCCGTAACGATATTGCGCTCCAGCTCTGTCGCCAGCGTCAGTACGTGCAATTCGCCCTGCGCATTGCTTACGCGCTGGCAGATCACCGGCCCAAGCCGCTCGCGCACGCGCTCTACCAGCTCGTCGGTCTGCTTGAGCGTCTTGCCCGCGTCGACCAGCACTTCGAGGATGGCCTCGATATTGCGGATGCTGACCTGCTCTCGCAGCAACTGTTGGAGCACCTTTTGGACGTCCGTGTAAGACATGACACCGGGAATCAGTTCATCCACCAGCGATGCCTGCTGCTCACGCACACGCGTGACCAGCCGCTCGGTTTCCGCGCGGGTCAGCAGCTCGGGCGCATACCGCTTCACTACTTCGCCCAGATGGGTGATCAATACCGTTTCCGGATCGACCAAGGTGTAACCCGCGCCGCGAGCGAACTGCCGCTGGTCCGGGGAGATCCATAGCGCAGGCAGGCCATAGGCAGGGTCTTTGGTTTCCTTGCCTTCCAGGCGCGGACGCTTGCCACCCGGATCAATGGCTAGTAACGCATCGAAATGCAATTCGCCCTTCCCCGCCCGTGAGCCTTGCACATGCAGCTCGTAGCCCCGTTCGGGCAGCGGCGCCTCTTGGATCAACTTCACCTTCGGCAGGATGAAACCTGCCTCCAGCGCGTACTGCTTGCGATACGTGGCGATGCGTTCGCCCAGATCCAGATTCTTGGCCTTGTACGTGGCCACGATCGCCGTACCGAGATGGATCTCGATCGGCTCGACCGCCATCAACTTGTAAATGTCTTCCTCGGAGCGAGCAGCCGGTGTTTCGGGCATAGCCTGCTCTTGCTCATCTTGTCCCTTCGACTGCTTGCTGCGCACGGAGAAGAAAATCAACGCGCAAACACCTGCCAACACCACCAACACCGGCCATGCCGGCAGACCGGGCAGCATCAGCACGCCCAGCAACGCCAATGCCACGATCAGCAGCGTGCGCGAGTTGGACAGCACCTGCCGCGTCACCTCGGTACCCAGCTGCGCGTCCGAGGCCGCACGCGTGATGATGATGCCCGTCGCCACCGCAATCACCAGCGAGGGAATCTGCGTCACGATGCCGTCGCCAACCGTGAGCAAGGTGTATTGGTGAGCTGCATCCGACCAAGGCAAGCCGCGCTGGGCCATACCCACGGCAAGCCCACCGATGATGTCGATCAGGATGATCATGATGCCGGCGATGGCATCGCCCTTCACGAACTTGGTCGCGCCGTCCATTGCGCCGTAAAAGCTAGCCTCGCGCTCAACCAGGGCACGGCGACGCTTGGCCTCATGCTGATCGATCAGCCCCATGTTCATGTCGGCGTCGATGCTCATCTGCTTGCCGGGCATGCTGTCCAGGGTGAAGCGCGCCGCCACTTCCGCTACACGCTGCGCGCCACTGGTGACCACCACGTACTGCACTACCACCAGAATCAGGAACACCACCAGGCCAATCACGTAGTTGCCGCCCACCACGTACGAGCCAATCGCGTTGATCACCCGCCCCGCATTGCCCTTGTCCAGAATCAGGCGCGTCGCCGAAATGTTCAGCGCAAGGCGGAACAGCGTGGTGATCAGCAGCAGTGACGGAAACGTGGAGAAGCTCAGCGGCGTTTCGGTGAAGAACGTAATGAGCAGCACCAACAGTGCCGTCGTAAAGTTGAGCACCAGCAGAAAGTCGAGCAACCCCGGCGGAATGGGCGTGAACAGGATGATCAGGATGCCGATCATGCCCAGCACCAGCGCCATGTCGCGCTTGCCGCTCCAGATCTGACCAAAGAGCGTGTTCACGAGAAAATCCTGTTGCCGGGCCGACGCATGAGCCAGCGGTACACCGGGGCAAGCTGGCTATAGAGATGATCGGGAACCGTTCGATCCACGCCACATTCGCGGAACAGCGCGCGGGCCAGTGCCGGCGAGCGCAGGCAAGGCACGCCCGACACGGCGGCCTTGCTGCGCATGGCGGCAGCCACGGCATCAGTGCCTTTGGCGAGCACCACCGGCGAACGCATGGTGCGCGGCCGATAACGCAACGCCACCGCAAGATGCGTGGGGTTGGTAAGCACCACGTCCGCCTCCGGCACACGGCGAATGGATCGCGACTGCTTGAGCAGCTCCACCATCAAGCGCTTGCGCTTCTGGCGGACGTCCGGGTCGCCTTCGCGCCGTTTTACTTCGTCCTTGATGTCGTTGTGGCTCATGCGCAGCTTGCGCAGGTACTCGCGGCGCGAGAACAACAGATCCAACAACGCCACAAACGCCAGCGCGGCCAACGTCCAGACCGTGACCCGCACATACACCGATTGCAGCAGCACGCCCGCCGCCTTGGGCGACGCATTGGCGGTCGCCAACACCTGATGCTGCAGCTTGCCGGCCAACAGCCAGGCCAGGCCGCCGAGCAAGGAAACCTTGAAGGTCAGCTTGAAAAGATCCCACAGCAGACGCATCGAGAAGATCCGCTTGAAGCCCTGCGCCGGATTCAGGCGGGAGAAGTCAGGCTTGAGCGGCTCGGTGCTGAACACCGGCCCGGTCTGCACGAGGTTGGCCACCACGGCCGCGATCACCAATGCGATCACCAGCGGCACCATCGCCTGCCATACCGGGTGAAACGTGGCGCCAATCCAGCGCATAAGGCCGACTGAAGGCGCCGGTGCATTGCCGGCCATCAACATCATGCGCTCGAACGAGCGACCCCAGGCATGCGCCAAGGTGTAGGCGGTGATGCACAGCGTTACGCTGAACACCAAGGTCACCACCAGGCCAGTCATCTCCGGGCTGCGTGGTACCTGCCCTTTCTTCCGCGCTTCCTCAAGACGGAACGGCGTCGGTTGTTCGGTTTTGTTCTGATCGTTCTCGGCCACCTCAGTGGCCTCCCATCATCGGCAACGCAGCAAAGGCGTTGCGGAACAGTCGTTCGATCAGCGGCGGCGCAAAACTCAACGTTGCGGCCAGCAGCGTAAAGCCGGCCAGCAGCTTCAACGGAAGCGCCACGAAATAGATGTTGGCCTGCGGCATGGAGCGACTTGCGTACGCCGTGCCCAGATCGATGGCAAACAGGCCCAGGATCACCGGCAGCACCACCATCAGGCCGAGCAGGAACTGCGTCGACAGCAGGCCGAGGAACGTTCCCGGAGAAACCACCACGCTGCCGCTGCCAATGGGCACCAGCTGCATCGACGACACCAGCCCGCGCAACAGCACCACGTGCAGGCCGAGCGCAAAGAACACCACCATGCCGCTCCACTGAATCACCGTGCCAAACAGTGATTCCGTTGTGCGGGTGGAGGGGTTCAGCACGCTGGCAGCCGCCACGCCCGACTGCATGTCCACCATGCGCGCCGCAAAGCCCAACGCAGCCATGGGCAGCACCGTCGCCAGCGCAAATGTAAGCCCGACCAGGCTTTCGCCCGCCATGGCGAGCCCGAACAGCCAGGGCGACTCCGTGACATGCGCCTGGATGGCATGCATGTCCGCCGAGCCGAGCGCAATCACGCTCAATGCCGTCAGCATGATCACGCGCACATACCCCGGCACCCAGGCCAGCGGGCCCAGCGCGGGCACCATCAGCAAGGGCGAAAAGCGCGCCATAGCCAGCAGAAAAACAACAAGATCCGTATCCATCTTCACTGCGCTTACATTCCCGCGACCAGGCCAAACAAATGCCGCGTGAACTCCACCACCACCGCCATCATCCAAGCGCCCGTGATCACGAACATCACCACCACCACCACGAGTTTCGGGATGAAGGTCAGCGTCATTTCCTGAATCTGCGTCACCACCTGCACGATGGAGATGACGACGCCCACCAGCAACGTGGCGACAAGAATGGGCGCACTCACCTTCGCCGCCGTCAACAGCGTTTGTGCGAGCAAATGCATGGCGACATCAGTGTCCACGGCTGCCGCCCTGCTTCGGACGCAGCAGGTCGCGCAGCGTATTGACGAAATCCGGCGAAACCAGCGGACGCCCCGCCTGGGGCGATGCCACCAGATCCTGAATGATCGACTGCGCCTCCGCCTCCCGGCCCTCATCCAGCAGAAGCACGCTCTGCGCGTAACGCGCATTGCGCCCCTGCGGATCGAGCCGTAGCGCACGCTTGATCGATTCACTGGCCGCTTCGCGCTCACCGCGAAGCGCGTGGATCAGTGCGCGACCACCGTGTGTTTCGCCAAACGTGCGATCCAGCGCAAACGCCTGATCAAAGCTCCGCTGCGCATCGTCCAGCTTGCCCTGCAGCAATTGGCACCACGCCAGCGCATGCCACGTACCGATGTGATCGGGCATGTACGTCACAGCGCGATCGAGCACGGCCGTGGCCGCCACGATATCGCCGGACATCATCAGCCCTTCGCCCAGGCCAAGATAGGCACGGCCCGCATTCGGACGCATGGCGACCAGTCGCTGGAAAGTCGGAATCGCGTCTTCGCGCCGCGCCGACAATGCCAACGAACCGCTCACCAGTCCGGCTTCGAACTGCGCTGGATCCAGCGACAACGCGCGAAATGCCTCATGCGCTGCATCGGATACCTGGCCATGGTCCAGCAGCAACAGTGCACGCAAACCGTCGATCTCGGCCTGTCGCGACGGGTCATGCAAACCATCCAACAAGGCAAGCGCCTCGCGAATGCGCTGCTGGCGATGCCAGATGCGCGCGGTCAACAGTGCAATGGAAATGACGTCATCACCTTCGACGGCCGATGCCTTGCTCAGCGTGCGCAGCGCCTCATCGGGCTCTCCCAGCGTGAACTGCGCATAGGCCAGGTCATGGCACAACCCGGCCGGTGCCGGCTGCAGCGCTGAAACCAGCGGGTTCAGCAGCGCAATGACTTTGGGCAGATCACCCTCGACCAGCGCCAACCGTGCATCGCGAAACACCACGCCCGGCATGGCACGCAGCGCCTGCGGAGCCCGCTCCAGCCGCTCGCGAGCGCGCTGAACCAGCCCCTCCAGCACCAGGCTGTCGAGCAGATCGCAAAGAAGATCGGGATTGGTTGGGTCGCGGTCCGCAAAAGCTTCCAGGGATGCGACGCGACTCATGCGACGACCCTAAACTTTCGATGCTGCCCGCGGATAGATACGAAGAACTGGGCGAAATGCCGCCCGGCGTCCGGAATGATTTCGTACACGTAAATCCATTTACGCACGGCGAAAAACCGTACGCCCCCTAGCATTCCAGCCCCTCAAAACAGCGCCCCCGCGCTGTCCAGCAGATCCGTGATGTTGATCTGGGCTGCGACGCGGCGAGACTAGGTGCGCTGTCAAGAAGCTGTCAATAAGCCAAATGGATCGCAATATATTGCGTCATTAAACGCCGTAAAATCACTTACATGAATTTGCCGTTCGCAAGTTCTGGCGGCAGTCGAGGCGGCCAGACGCCTGTTGCTTCGGCTCCAAGGCCCCTAACACGTCCGACAAACACCCGGCGCGGTGGACCGATGACCCGCTCGCCCGCACCTTCACCGTTAAACTCACTGCGTTGATCGCACCAAGGAACCACAGCATGCCGACCGACCGCATCACCCCAGGCTCTTCGTTACTGGAAACGATGCGTGCTCTGGCCCAGGGCAAGGCCAAGTCGACGGGTTCCTCCGCCACGGCATCGCCAACGATGCTCACCGGCAAAGACCAGGCCGCAACAACGCAAGCGCACTCCATCGAACAGCTTCGCCAGCGCCTGCGGACCCTGTTGGCCAACGTAGATCCGGATGACAGCGACTCCACCGGCCGCGTGCGGGAGACGACGCTACGCGAAATCATCCTGTGGGAGTTCGGTGGCGACTTCAGACAGAACACGCAGTTTCAGCCGATGATCGAGCGGATCAATCAGGCGATGGATATCGATGAGCGATTCCACGCGCAGTTTGTCGAGATGATTCGCAGCTTGAAGAAGTGATGGGCTTTGGCGGGTAGTGCCGGCGTCTACAGCCGCGCATGGCGGCGCATCTTGCGGGCTGGCACTGGTCAAGCTATGCCGCCCACGCCACGGGACAAGACAACAAGCTCATCCACCCGCACGCCAGCTATCTCGCACTCGGCAACACGCAAACCGAACGCTGTGCGGCTTACCGCGTCCTGCTGGACGAAGTGCTATCTCCTGATGACCTCGATAGCATTCGGCTCCATCTTCAACGCCAGCATGCCTTGGGTTCCGAGCGGTTTCGCGCAGCGATCGAGGCCCAGCTCAACCCACGTGCGGGACCGGCGAAAATTGGCCGGCCCCGCAAAGGGGCTCATGCATCAAAAAGTGCACTCTGACCCCTGTTTTGAATCCATCAGGACCAGCAAGGTGGTCAGGCAAGTCCAACCGATATGCCAGGCCATCGGGATAGCTCGGTGCACTGCTTGGAACAACAAAACGCCCGCTTATCGCGGGCGTTCTGATGGATATTACTGCTGGAAATCAAACTCGCCGCTCCAATCAACAAACGGCTTCTTGTTGATGATTGTCTCGAACCTTAAAGGAAGCAGTTCTGTTGGTGAGCTCACCGCCTGCATATTGGAGTCGCGAATCATGGCGCCAAGCTGCTCCAGAGATGCTTGCTTCCAATCCTTGTTCAAGGAGTACCAGCGATCATTCAAAAAAATGCCAATCGCAATATCCCCCTTGCCCGTCACTGATCCTTGAAAATTCTGGCCGAGCCGCGTGGTAAATCGAGCATAAAAGTGCAGCTCATCGATCGAGCCAATCGGGGCATCAATATCGACTAAGGGCTCAAAGATTTCCTTGTCTGGGTCATAACGCCAGACCGGGGATATCAAGAAGTCACTTATGACAAGTTCGGCTTTGGAGTTACTCATGCGAATCTCACTTTATCAAGCCATTTTCCAACAACAGTTGACGCGCAGCCACCTGCCCTGCTTTAGGGGCAACCACAATGTATCGCCCCTCTCCGGCTATTGGATTCAGACGGGATGGATTTCGTAGCAAAGTTGCAATCTCCGGATCGCTTGCGTTCACCACCTGGAAGGGAATGTTATCGACTCCGGCTGCGTTGAAGGCGATCAATCTCCGGTTGTCCAAAGTGAAGGGGGTACCGTCTCTATAGATGACCCGAATTGGGCTATCACCAATCAGATCCGGCGACTTTCCTGCCAGCAGCTCCGAGACCGTGTCACTAATCGTTCCTCCGGTGCTGAAATTCGGACTGGCAACGTGCTGTCCAAATCTAACGTACTGAGGATTCCCCCTGTAGGTCCCAGGGCTCAGTTCGCCAACTTTGCTTAGGTCAACAAACCCCGACGCTGTTCCGTTTGGAACTGAGCCCGCCCGAATTCCTTCGATAGCTCCCGGCACCACCCACTGAATCGCCCCGGGATTGGTGGAGGCTCCAACTCTTGAGAAGATGGAGCCATGAAGAAGTCAAACAAGTTCTCACCTGAGATCCGTGAGCGCGCTGTGCGCATGGTGCAAGAGCATCGCGGAGAGTATCCGTCGCTGTGGGCGGCGGTCGAATCGATTGCCCCGAAGATTGGCTGCGTGCCGCAGACGTTGCTGGAATGGATCAAGCGTGAAGAGGTCGATACCGGCGTACGTCCTGGCGTGACCAGCAGCGAGACGCAACGCATCAAGGATCTGGAG
>NZ_NRDP01000002.1:0-88862 GCF_002878475.1 Dyella sp. AD56 | reverse complement strand
TCGCCGCATTGCTCCAACTGAGCCGTCATCTCGGCGCACCCACAAAAGGGGGCAACGGCTGGGGTCTAGTTTCTGTATCGCTTGGTTGTCGCGTTGCGGCGACCTGGCTCGCCTGCGGCGGGCTTCCGAACTGCTACCGCAGTCCGGGTCACTTTCTCTTGCTTGCCCAAGAGAAAGTAACCAAAGAGAAGGGCACCCCCACTTGGCGCTGGCCGGTGAAGCCGGCCAGTTCGTGAGGGGCGGCCGCGCTTTTCGACAGGGCTTCCTGCCCTGGCGAAAAGGAATCGGCATCCATGCCGATCCCCCTACGGGCCTTCTCGTCCACCCCTCACCGCCGCACAGGGGGCCCGAAGGTCAAAAGCGGGAGACGGACGGCTCGTGCAGCGGAGCTGCACATCGCATCGCGGCAGGTCGCGTTGCTTCTGCTCTAGGGCACAAAGTCAAAGAGGACGGACGATGCCCTTTCGTAGCGAGTTCTCCACCCCAACCCTCTCCCCGGAGGGGAGAGGGAGTAGTGCTGTAGGGCTGCCCAATTCTCGGACACTCACTTCGGGGACCACACCGGCAAAGCGCGAAACACAGAAGGCATGCCCCATACCCATCCCCAAGTGCTGCGAACGCGAAACGCCAACATCCACTGCGACCCTCATCCCCTAAACTGCCACTACCCATCGCCCCCAAAGCCCCCAGCAATGTCCTCAACATTCACCGCCACCGATCACGCCCACATGGCTCACGCCCTGCGCCTGGCCGAGCGTGGCCTCTACACCACGCATCCCAATCCTCGCGTTGGCTGCGTAATCGCCCACGGCGAGCAGGTCGTTGGCACGGGGTATCACCAGCGGGCGGGTGAGCCGCATGCCGAGGTCTATGCACTGCGCGAAGCGGGTGAGCAGGCACGTGGGGCGACGGCCTATGTGACGTTGGAACCTTGCGCGCATCACGGCCGCACGCCGCCGTGCGCGGATGCACTCATTGCGGCGGGTGTGGCGCGTGTGGTGATTGCTGGGGAGGATCCGTTTCCGCAGGTCGCAGGTCGAGGCATCGGCAAGCTGCGCGATGCGGGTATCGCGGTGGAAACTGGGCTGATGCGTGATGCTGCGCGTGAACTCAATATCGGCTTTTTCAGCCGTATCGAGCGTGGGCGCCCCTGGGTACGCGTAAAGCTGGCGATGAGTCTGGATGGACGCACCGCGCTCGCCAATGGCGAGTCGAAGTGGATCACTGGCGAAGCGGCACGTGCGGACGTGCAGCGTTGGCGCGCGCGTAGTTCCGCGATCTTTACGGCGTCGGGTACGGTGCTGGCGGACAATCCGCGTCTTACCGTGCGGCTACCCGAGGGCGAAGCATTTACGCCGCCGTGGCGCGTGGTGCTCGACAATCGCCTGCGTACGCCGTCGGACAGCCACGTGCTTGATGGCACTATGCCAACGCTGGTGCTGCACAACGAACAGTACGCACCGGTGGACCCGCGCTTTCAGGCGGTGGAGTTGGCCGTGGTGGCGGAGAAGGGCGGTGCGATGGATCTGCACGCGGTGATGGATGAACTCGCGCGGCGGCATATCAGCGAAGTGCACGTGGAGGCTGGTCCGAATCTGTGCGGTTCCCTGTTTGCAGCTGGGTTGGTGGATGAGTTGTTGCTCTACATCGCTCCCGTGCTGCTTGGTGACAACGCACAACCCTTGCTCGGCCTGCCATTGCTGACGGACATGGCCTCGCGCTGGAAGTTGCGCACCATCGACCGTCGGGTGCTGGGCGACGACCTGCGATTGCAGCTTCGCCCCATCGCCTGAAGGCATTTCCCAACGTCTGGCAGCCTGGATGCAAACCATGACTCCGTCCCATCCGCCGCTTCACGTCCTGAGTGACGCTGAGCGCACATTTTTTCGCGAACAGGGTTACCTGGTACGCAAGCTCCTCGACGATACGACCGTTGCCCGTTACGTTGCCGCCGTGGACGAATCGCGACGTGAAAGTGGCCAGTCGCAGCGCATGAGCAATCTACAGTTTTTGCAGCCCGGCAAGGCGATTCACGGGATCCAGGACATCGTTTGCAACGAAGGTGTCCTCGCCGTATGTCGTGACTTGTTGGGCGAGGGCATCATCGTGGACGGCGCGTCGCTGTTTTACGCCGATGCCGGTGTCGACTATCGGCAGGGCTGGCATCGCGATGTGCTGCAGGTGCCGGACGATCAGGTCGACCTGAGCTGGTTCAGCGATGACTACCACTACAACTACGTGCAGATGAACATGCCGCTCACCACGGATGGCTGCTTGTGGATCGTGCCGGGCAGCCATCGTCGGCAGCTCAATGCGCAGGAGCGGGCCATCTTTGGTAACACCGAAAAAATGGCGCCTGTCGACGCGGCGGAGTTGTCTGCCGGTCAGCAGATCCTGCTGCAGCCGGGCGAAGCGGTGTTCTACAACAACTACGCCGTGCATCGCGGCTGGGGTGGCGTCCTGAAGGATCGCCGTATCACGATCCATTTGGGCTTCCACTCGACGCAGTACGCACCCACGCTGCATTTCGGTGTGCTCGACCATACCGAGTACAGTCTCGACTACCTCTCGTCGCTACAGCCTTGCGTGCGCGAGGCTCTGCGCGCACATCTCGTCGAACGCGCACGCCACCCTGAAGTGAATGTGTTCCACGCCTATCACCAGCAGTTCCTGAAGCAGGAGTTCAAGACCACATGACGACGGCAGCGATACGCTGGGGCATCATCGGTTGCGGCAATGTCACCGAGGTGAAGAGTGGTCCGGGTTTCAGCAAGACGCCCAACTCCGCGTTGATCGCAGTGATGCGACGCGATGGCGAGAAGGCGCGTGACTACGCCGAACGCCACGGCGTGCCGCGCTGGTACGACGATGCCGCGAAACTCATCGCCGATCCGGACGTCAACGCGGTTTATATCGCCACGCCGCCGTCAACGCACAAGCGCTACGCGCTGATGAGCATCGCGGCAGGTAAGCCGGTCTACGTGGAAAAGCCGATGGCGATGGACCATGCCGAGTGCGAGGCGATCATCCACGCGGGCAAGCAGGCGAACGTGCCGGTTTTCGTGGCTTACTACCGCCGCAGCTTGCCGCGCTTTCAGAAAGTGCGCGAGCTGATCTTCGGTCAGCAGGCCATCGGCAAGCCGCGCATCGTCAATACGGTGTTGTACGAACCGCACCATCGGCGTTACCACGATCCGGCGAATCTGCCGTGGCATGTGGTGCCGGAGATTTCCGGTGGCGGCGTATTCATGGACATCGGCTGCCACACACTCGACATCCTTGACTGGCTGTTCGGTCCCATCGTTGCGGTGGATGGGCAGGCCAGCAATCAGCTCGGTGCATACAGTGTGGAAGACGGCGTCGCGATGTCGTTTGCGTTTGGCAACGGCATGCTGGGCACGGGCATCTGGAACTTCGACAGCTTCAAGCATCACGACCAGATTGAAGTGATCGGGGACAAGGGGCGCATCGCCTTCGCCACTTTTGGTGACGGACCGATCCACGTGGAAACCGCGGATGGCTCGCACGAGTACCGCGTGGCCAATCCGTCGCACATCCAGCAGCCGTTGATCGAAACCATCGTGGCCGAGTTGACCGGGAAGAAGGGCGCGTGCCCTTCTACGGCTGAAAGCGGCGCGCGCACCAGTTGGGTGATGGATCAGGTGCTGCGCCAGTATCGCCAGGAAAGCGGGCAAGCCATCGGCGGGTGACAGTGCCGCGCGCTTCCTGCAGGGAAGCGCGCGGAAGCTGGCGGCAATCGTTACTTCGAGAAATCGATGACGATCTTGCCGAAGTGCTTGCCGGTGGCCATCAGGCCGAAGGCATCACGCAACTGGTCAAAGCCGTAGACGCGATCGATCACCGGTTCGAGGTGGGTCAGTTCAACCGCGGCATTCATGCGTTCGTGCGACTCCAGCGGCGCCACCGAAATGCCCTGCAGGTGAATGCGCTTGAGCAGGGCCTGAGTGAGGGTGAGCGATGCCTCGTTGCCACCCATGAAGCCCACCAGCCCGATAAAGCCGTGCATGGCCACCGCATCCATCGATTGCCGTAGCGTGGAGGCACCCACCGTTTCGATCACCGCATCCGCGCCGCGTCCGCCGGTAGCTTCGAGTACCTGCGGGCTCCACTGCGGATGCCTGACATAGTTGATGCCGACGTCGGCGCCCAGAACCTTGGCGCGCTCCAGCTTCTCGTCGCTGGAGGACAGTACGATGGCGCGCGCGCCGCGCATCTTCGCGAACTGCAGGGCGAACAGCGACACGCCGCCCGTGCCCAGCACAAGCACCGACTGCCCGCTGGTGACGTGTGCCAGTTCCAGCGCATGCCACGCGGTGAGTGCAGCGATGGGCAGCGTCGAGGCCTGTAGGGCATTCAGGTGTGCGGGTGCGTGCGCCAGCGCGTAAGCGTCGAAACAGGCTAGGTCGCGCATCACGCCATCATCCGGCCCGCCAGGCTCGGCACCGACCCATTCCGGGCGGATGGCGCCGGCAATCCAGCGCGATTTGTAGACGGTGGTCACCCGGTCGCCTGGCTTGAAGCGGGTGACGCCATCACCGACGGCGAGCACGGTGCCCGCACCGTCCGACACCGGGATGATCGGCAGCTTCACGTCGCGATAGAGGCCGCCTTGGGCCATCAGTAGATCGCGGTAATTGAGCGATGCCGCTTCCAGCTTGACCAGTACTTCGCCGGAACCGGGTTGGGGTTCCGGCAGGTCGACACGTTGCAGTTGGTCCAATCCGAAAGCGGGGAGGCGATAGGCGCGCATGGCGAGACTCCGTGGGGAATGGCGCCATCCTCGGGCTCTACGCTTCTGATGATAATCTCTGCATATCGCACATCATTTGTTCGCTCAATGAATAAATCATTCGAACTGACGCCGACCCGGGTGCGCGAGCTGCGCGCCTTTGCGATTTCCGCCCGGCTGCTGAATTTCTCGCAGGCCGCGCGTGAGGCCGGTTGCACACCATCCGTGCTGAGTCGGCGCATTGCCTCGCTGGAAGATGCCGTGGGCACGCGGTTGTTCATGCG
Organism: Dyella sp. AD56; assembly: GCF_002878475.1. Classification (NCBI taxonomy): domain Bacteria; kingdom Pseudomonadati; phylum Pseudomonadota; class Gammaproteobacteria; order Lysobacterales; family Rhodanobacteraceae; genus Dyella; species Dyella sp. AD56. Next base: position 83,828 of record NZ_NRDP01000002.1, on the reverse strand, counting down.
CACCACGCGTCGCGTCACGCTCACCGCGCGCGGTGAGCAGTTGCTGGCGCATTGCGAACGACTGGAACAGGTGATGACCGACCTGGCCGTGGATCTGCGTCCGCAGGATGGCGAACCGCAGGGGCGTCTGTGCCTGCATTTGCCTCGCACCTACGGGCGCGAGCGTGTTGCGCCGCTGGTAGCGCGTTTCATGGCGCGGCATCCGCAGATACGCATCGACGCCACCTATGACGACACCTACGTCGATCTCGTGGCAGGGAGGGTCGACGTGGCGGTGCGCGTGGGTCGGCTGGCGGACGCCAACGTGGTGGCCCGGCAGGTAGGAACGATGCGCCGCTATCTTTGTGCCTCACCGGCTTACCTGAAGACGGCACCGCCGCTGGATGACCCCGCCGACCTCAAGCATCACCGCTGCCTCGAGTTCAGCGGATTGCGCACCGGTTCGCTGTGGCAACTCCATCAACAACGTCGGCGCCGCTCTGTGCGCATTGATCCCGTCATGCGGTGCAATGACGTCCAGGCCGTGCGCGATGCCCTGCTGGCCGGGGTCGGCATTGGCATCATGGGCGATTACATGGGTGATCCACTGGTGACGCAGAAGCGCCTGGTCGAGGTGTTGTCGCCGTGGCAGTTGGGGGAGTCTCCGATCCATCTGGTGTGGTTGCCGGGGGCAGACCGTGTGCCCGCGGTGCGCCTGCTGATCGACTATCTGGTGCAGGCCATGAAGCAGCCTTAAGGACGCGGTGTTCACCACCGTGGACAACGGGCGAGGCGGCCCTCGCCGGGGTTGGTGCTAGAATCCCCGGGCCGGTTCGCCGGCAAAACCACAAAACGACGTCTTCAGGGCGGGGCGAAACTCCCCACCGGCGGTAGGTCCTTCGGGATGAGCCCGCGAGCGCTTCCAGGTCATCGGAAGGTCAGCAGATCCGGTCCAATGCCGGAGCCGACGGTTGGCAGCCAGCGATGGCTTCCAGATAGTCCGGATGAGAGAAGACGGTACGGTGCTCGCCTTCGCTGGCGTGCGCCTGCCTGACGCCTTGGGGCGTTTTTCGCATGTTTTTCGACGCGGGAAACGTTTCATGTCCAAGCATCGTTGCTACTTTTTTGCCGCCTCCCTTCCGGAGGTGCGCTGATGTTCACCGGCATCATTCAGACCGTGGGCCGCATGGCGCGGCTGGAACCGCGTGGCGGTGACGTACGCCTGTACGTCGATACGGCCGATCTCGATCTTTCCGACGTGCAACTGGGCGACAGCATTGCTGTGTCCGGCGTGTGCCTGACGGCGGTAACGCTGGAGGCGCGCGGTTTCAGCGCGGACGTCTCTAACGAAACGCTGTCGCTCACCACGTTGGGCAAGCACAAGGCTGGCGATCCGGTGAATCTGGAAAAGGCGCTGCGCCTTGCTGATCGCCTCGGCGGGCATCTGGTCTCCGGCCACGTGGACGGCGTGGGCAAGGTGGTGTCGATCACGCCGGACGGCCGCTCGCTGCGCTGGGTGTTCGAAGTGCCTGCCGCGCTGTCGCGCTACATCGCAGCCAAGGGTTCCATCTGCATCGACGGCACCAGCCTCACCGTGAACGAGGTGAATGGGCATCGCTTTGGTGTGAACCTTATTCCCCATACGGTGGAACACACAGCGTTCCACGCAAGAAAGGCGGGTGACGCGGTGAACATCGAGGTGGACGTGGTGGCGCGCTATATCGAGCGGCTGATCGCCGGCGGCGATCAGCCGAAGCTTGATGAGGCGTTCCTCAAGCAGCATGGCTTTGCTTGATGCTCGTCGTCCCCGCGAAGGCGGGGACCCAGTGACTTTCATACGCATTCAAGGCGCTGGATCCCCGCCTTCGCGGGGATGACGTATACAGGCGGCGCTACCGTAAATCTCTTTTGGACACATCCATGAGCTTCAACACCATCCCCGAAATCCTCGAAGACATCCGCGCTGGCCGCATGGTTGTGATTCTCGACGACGAAGATCGCGAGAACGAAGGCGACCTGATCATGGCGGCGCAGATGGTGCGCCCGGAGGACATCAACTTCATGGTGCGCGAGGCGCGCGGCCTCGTGTGCCTCACGCTCACCGAACAGCGCACGCGCCAGCTGGGCCTCAAGCCCATGGTGGTGGACAACACCTCGCCCTACCAGACCAACTTCACCGTCTCTATCGAAGCGGCCGAAGGCGTGACTACGGGCATTTCGGCGCATGACCGTGCGCGCACCATCCAGGTGGCGGTGAAGTCGGATGCGAAGCCGCAGGACCTCTCGCAGCCGGGTCATATTTTTCCGCTCACGGCGCAGCCGGGCGGTGTGCTTACGCGCGCCGGCCATACCGAGGCAGGTTGCGACCTTGCTGCGTTGGCAGGCCTTGAGCCGTCGGCGGTGTTGATCGAGATCCTGCACGAAGACGGCTCAATGGCGCGTCGCCCCGAACTGGAAATTTTCGCGAAGAAGCATGGCCTGAAGATTGGCACCATCGCCGACCTGATCCGCTATCGCCTGGAAACCGAAAAGACGGTGCAGCGCGTGTATGAGGGCGAGGTGGATACGGAGTTCGGCCCGTTCCGCCTGGTGGCCTATCGCGATGCAATCCGCCACGGCCTGCACTTTGCGCTGGTGCGCGGCACGGTGGACGACGGCGAGCCGGTGCTGACGCGCGTGCACGTGCGCAACACCTTGTCCGATGTACTGCATTTGCAGCGCGACGATCTCGGCCTCACCGTGACTTCCGCGCTACGCCGCATTGCGGACGAAGGTCGTGGCGCGCTGTTGGTGCTGTCGGGCGAAGATACGGCCGACGCACTGCTGCGCCGACTCAATCGCGAGCCGGCGCTGCAAGCGCCGGAGGAGGCGCAGCAGCAGGAGTGGCGTCAGTTGGGTCTGGGTGCACAGATCCTCGCGGACCTCGGCATTCGCCAACTGAGCGTGCTGGGCACGCCGCGCAAGATGGTGGGCCTGGGCGGCTTCGGCCTGGAAGTGACCGGGTACGTGTAAACGTCGTGAGTCCTGCAGGAGCGCAGGTTCCGCGCTCCTGCAGAAGCTTTGCCGCGCCACGCCACTTCCGCGCCATGTCCCGGTCGGCATACTCCGGACTTTGAGCCAAGAGCCCCCACCATGACCTCACCGACCCTCCGCCTCATCGCTCCGTCGGGCTACCCGCATGACCGGGATGCCATGACACGCGGCATCGCGCGCCTGCGTTCGGCCGGTTGCGTCGTGGAGGGCGTGGACGTGCTGGATCGCGTGGAGCATCGCTTCGCGGGCAACGACAACGCGCGCGTGGCAGACATCAATGCGCTAGCCACGGCGCACACGCTGCCGGATATCGCGCTGTCGGTGCGGGGCGGTTATGGCGCCACGCGCCTGCTGGAGCACATTCACTACGACGCCCTGCGCGAGCGCCTTGCGGGCACGAACACCCTGCTGGTCGGCCACAGCGATTTCACGGCCATCCAGATGGCTCTCTACGTGAAGTGCGGGCTGATCACCTTCGGTGGCCCGATGCTGGGGCCTGACTTCGGCGCACCCGAACTCAACGGACTCATGTGGGAACACTTCTGGCGCGCCGTGGGCGAGCCGGAGTCCACGGCGAGCTGGAGCACCCCGACGCAGGCGACGCTGGACGTCGAAGGCCCACTGTGGGGCGGCAATCTCGCCATGCTGTGCAGCCTGCTGGGCACCCCGTACTTTCCGGCGATCGACGACGGCATTCTGTTCGTGGAGGACGTGGGCGAACCCCCGTTCCGTATCGAACGCCTGCTGTACCAGTTGCACTTGTCGGGCGTGCTGGATCGCCAGAAGGCGCTGGTGTTGGGCCATTTCACCCACTGCCGCCCGCATACCTATGACAACGGCTACGACACCGGGGCTGCCTTCGAGCAGATCGCCCGAGTGGCCCGTATCCCGATCATCCATGGCCTGCCGTTTGGCCATGAGGTGGATAAATTCACCCTTCCGTTTGGTGCGCCGGGCCGCCTGCAGGTGTCGGCAGGGCGCGCCAGCCTGACATTCCGGGGGCATCCGGTGCTTGCCGGGGCGATCTCCCGGCCCGATCCGGGCACGTTGCCCCAAATCCCGTAAAATAGACGGCCCCGCCGGGCCATACCCCAGGAAACACGTTCAATGAAGATCATCGAAGGCGATTTCGCCACGCCCAAGGGCCGTTTTGCCATTGTCGCCGGCCGTTTCAACGGCTTTGTCGTCGAGCCCCTGGTGGCTGGCGCGCGTGACACGCTGGTGCGCCATGGCGTGAAGGACGACTCGATCGAGCTGATCCGCGTGCCCGGCGCGTGGGAAATCGCGCTGGCCGCCCATAAAGTGGCCAACTCCGGCAAGTACGCCGCTGTGATCGCGCTGGGCGCGGTTATCCGTGGTTCCACCCCGCATTTCGACTACGTGGCCGGCGAGTGCGCCAAGGGCCTGGCCCAGGCGGCTTATGCCTCCGGCGTGCCGGTGGCGTTTGGTGTGCTCACCACCGACAACATCGAACAGGCCATCGAGCGCTCCGGCACCAAGGCCGGCAACAAGGGCGCGGATGCTGCACTGGCCGCGCTCGAGATGGTCAACCTTTACGGAAAGCTGTGATGACGCGTCCCGAAGGCATCGACCTGGCCGCACGCTCGCGTGCGCGTCGCCGCGCGCTGCAGGCCATCTATGCATGGCAGATCGGCGGTAGCCGCATGGCTGCCGTGATCGAGCAGTTCCGCCACGAGCAGGATATGGAAGTGGCTGACCTCGAGTACTTCGAGGATCTGCTGCGCGGCGTAGAGCAGCATGTCGAGGCCATCGACGACGCCTTGAAGCCCTACGTGGATCGCGAAGTCGGCCAGATCGACCCGATCGAGCGCGCGGCCTTGCGCCTGGCTACGTACGAGCTGAAGTATCGCCCGGACGTGCCGTACCGCGTGATCATTAACGAGGCCATTGAAGTGACCAAGCGCTTTGGCGCTGATCATGGCCACAGCTATGTCAACGGCGTGCTGGATAAGCTGGCCACCGCACTCCGTTCGACCGAGAAGCGCGGTTGATGGACGGCGCCACGGAAGTTACGTCCGTGGTTCCGGTGCTCGATACCGGACGTTTGCGCCTGCGTGCGCACCGTGCTGAAGACCATGCCGAACGCGTCGCTATCTGGTCCGATCCCGACGTGACGCGTTTTATCGGCGGGCGTCCATTGACCGCCGAAGAAGTATGGCGGCGCTTCCTGCAATACATGGGCTTGTGGAGCGTGCTCGGCTACGGCTACTGGGCTGTGGAAGAGAAAGCCACCGGCCGCTACATCGGGGACATCGGCTTTGCCGACTTCAAGCGCGAGATGGAGCCGTCGCTGCACGGCATGCTGGAGTTCGGCTGGGTGCTGGCGCCGCATGTTCACGGTAAGGGCTACGCGAGCGAAGCGGTAGCCGCCGCCGTGGCCTGGGGCGAGCAGCACTTTGGCGGCCGACGTGCCGTGTGCATCATTTCTCCCGAGAATCTGCCTTCCATCCGCGTGGCCGAGAAAGCCGGCTTCACGCACTGGCAGGACACCCTCTATCACGGCAGCCCGACCATCGTCTTCAGTCGATAAGTCCTGCCATTCCGACGAGGAAGCTCGCCATGGAATTTCGACTGATCGACCGCATCCGCGAACGCACCGCACAGGGGCGCGAGGACGTAAAGCTGGGCATTGGCGATGACGCCGCCGTGGTCGCTCCGCCTGTCGGGCAAGAAGTCGCTATCGCCATCGATACGATGGTGGAAGGCGTACATTTCCCCGCAGGCACGGCGGCTGCCGACATCGGCTGGAAATCCCTGGCGGTGAATCTCTCCGACCTCGCTGCCATGGGCGCGAGCCCTGCATGGGCGCTGCTGGCGCTGACCTTGCCGCCGCAACCGGCGGAACAGCTCGGCCAGTTCATCGACGACTATGCGGAAGGCTTTGCGCAACTGGCGCAACCGCATCGCCTTGCACTGATTGGCGGCGACACGACGCGCGGTGCGCTGACCATCAGCGTGGCCGTGCATGGATTCGTGCCGCCGGGCAAGGCGCTGACGCGAGCTGGTGCACGCGCCGGCGACGTGGTGCTGGTCACCGGCACGCTGGGTGATGCCGCCGCAGGGCTCAAGCTATGGCAACGTGGTGCGCGCGTGGATGAAGGCGACGGTCGCGCTGCGTACCTGATCGAACGTCTTCACCGACCCACGCCACGCCTCGCCGCTGGGCTTACGCTGCGTGGCCGCGCCAGCGCGTGCATTGATGTCTCCGATGGCTTGCTGGCCGACCTCGGCCATATCTGCGAAGAGAGCGGGCTGGGCGCGGAGATCGACGCGGAATTGCTGCCGCGTTCGCCCATGCTGATGGCCAGCTTCGACGAGCTGACCGTGCGGGACTTTGCGTTGGCCGGCGGCGATGATTACGAATTGTGTTTCACCGTGCCGGCCGCGTTGGTCGCCGACGTGCAGAGCGACCTTGCACGCTTGGGTTGTGGCGCCACGCGCATCGGTCGCATGGTGGAAGGCGAGGGCGTACGCGTGCGCGACGCCCAGGGACAATGGCTGGAAGCCGCGCACCGCGGCTGGGACCACTTCGCATGAGCGACAAAAAAATCCTTACCCCTGAACAACGCCGTCAGTTGCTCGCCACGCCGGCCGGCTGGCTCGCTTGCGGTTTCGGTTCGGGCCTCGCGCCGGTAGCGCAGGGCACGTTCGGTTCGCTGGCGGCGGTGCTGCCATGGTTATTTTTACGCACGTTGCCGCTGCAGCTGTACGTCTTCGCCATCGCGGTGGCGTTCTCGATAGGCGTATGGGCTTGCGGCGTGGCTGGGCGCGCGGTGGGCGTGGATGATCACCGCAGCATCGTGTGGGATGAGTTCGTGGGCTTGTGGATCGCCTTGATCCCGGCGCTGGTGGCGCCGTGGTGGAGTGTGGTTGTGGGCTTCGCGTTGTTCCGTTTGTTCGATGTGTGGAAGCCGTGGCCGATTGGGTGGCTGGATCGGCGCCTCAAGGGGGGCTTGGGGTGGTGTTGGTGGCGTTGCGTTGAGTGGGCTGGCGCCTTGGCTCTACTCCCTCTCCCCTTTTGGGGAGAGGGTTGGGGTGAGGGGCGGGTGCTCGCCTTACCGTTTGTTTCGTCACCCCTGCGCAGGCAGGGGTCCAGAGCCCCGGTGTTTGATTGTCGAGTGGCGGTGATCTGGCCGCCTACGCGGCGGGCGTTTCGCCCTCCTGCCGGAGGGCGAGTCACTTTTCTTTGCTTGCCCAAAGAAAAGTAACCCAAAGAAAGGGCACCCCCACTTGGCGCTGGCCAATGAAGCCGGCCAGTCCGTGAGGGGCGGCCGGGCTTTTCGACAGGGCTTCCTGCCCTGGCGAAAAGGAATCGGCATCCATGCCGATTCCCCTGCGGGCCTTCTCGTCCACCCCTCACCGCCGCACAGGGGGCCCGAAGGTCAAAAGCGCCGAGCCGACGGCTCGTGCAGCTGTGCTGCACATCGCATCGCGGCAGGTCGCGTTGCTCCTGCCTTAGTGCACAAAGCCAAAGGCAGAAATGGAGTGCCGCCGTATAGCGAGTTCTCCACACCGGTCGGGAAGCGTAGCGTCCTCTTTGCCTTGCCCCAGTGGTGGGGAAGCGTAGCGTTCCCTTTACCTGATCCCAGTGGTGGGAAAGCGTAGCGTCTTCTTTGCCTAGCCTCAGCGATGGGGAAGCGTAGCGAAGCCTGCTTTAAGTCCTCTCCGCAGCGGCGCGTTGCGAAGCGCTTCGGTGTACCCGCTGTGTAGCGGCGGAGGTTGCCAAACCGCACGATTCCTCATCCGTTCGGGCTTATCCCCACGCAATGCAGAGCTCCTCAGCGTATCGGTGCCTTGCGGTGTAGCCGTATCGCTCAATAAAGAGCTCGCCCAGTGTCGGTTACCTCAAGCCCCAAGGTTCGTATTCAACACGACGCTACCGGAGCTCTAGAGGCCATTTTCTTTGGGTTACTTTTCTTTTGGGCCAGCAAAAGAAAAGTGACTCGGCCTCCGGCAGGAGGTCGAAACGCCCGCTGCGTAAGCGGCCAGGTCGCGGGAGCGCACGAGGCGATAGCCGACCACTAGTGCAACTGGATTCCTGCCTTCGCAGGAATAACGGCTAAAGATGTAACCGTGAGGCGAGCACCCACCCCTCACCCCGGCCCTCTCCCCGAAGGGGAGAGGGAGCGAAGCCGCAGCGCTCCGTGCTGATCAGGCCATCATCGAGATGACGGCAAAAGCCCCGTCGAAGCATCCCCCGCGATAGCGCCCCAAAACAAACCAGCCATCCAAACAACTGCCCCATCCTCGCCATAAATCCGCCACGCCCCACCTAAGCCACCGCGTTATATTTCGATGTTGCGGTTTCCATTCGATGCCAGCGCGTCGAAGCCGCCGGGGAAAACCAGGGATAGGGGAAAGGCGTGAACCGATTGCCGGGGCTGGATGTGCTGCGCGCGACTGCGATCGTGTGGGTGATGATTTTCCACTCGTTTGTCGTCGATGGCTGGGGCCATTTCGGTGGCATCGAGAAGAACGGTTGGATGGGTGTGGACCTGTTCTTCGTACTAAGTGGCTTCCTGATCGGTTCGCAGGTGCTGCGGCCATTGGCGGAGGGTGGCACGTTCCGCTTCGGGGATTTCTACCTGCGCCGTGCGTTTCGCATCCTTCCTGCCTACCTGGTGGTGGTGGCCGCCTATTTCATCTGGCCTTCCATTCGCGAGGTGGATCAGATCCAGCCGCTGTGGCAGTTCCTTACGTTCACGGTGAACCTGCTGATCGAAGCGCGGTATCACCTTGCGTTCTCCCACGTATGGTCGCTGTGCGTGGAGGAGCATTTTTACCTGCTGTTTCCGCTACTGGCATGGTGGCTGGTGCGGCGTCCTTCGGTACATCGGTTCGCGGTGGTCTGCTCGGTCGTGGTGCTGGGGGGCATATTGGTGCGTGGTGGGATCTGGGTGTGGGGGATGGAGCCGCTCGAGAGCGTTGACCAAAATTCCTATAACAAAATGTTCCTCGAGGGCGTTTACTATCCAACGTGGTCCCGTCTGGACGGCCTTTTGATGGGTGTGATGCTGGCTACGGCCAGGGTCTACCGGCCCGTCCTCTGGTCCCGATGGGGGCGCCATGCCAACGGCTTTCTGCTCGCAGGGGTAGCGGTAGTCGGCGGTTCGATCTGGCTGTTCCGTGATCGGACCGGCTTCATTCCCACGGTGCTGGGATATCCGTTGCTTTCCTTCGGAATGGGCTTGCTGGTGTTTGCCGGTGCCCAGGCGTCCGGCGTGCTCGCGCGGTTGCGGGTGCCGGGGGCGGGGTGGCTGGCGGCGGTCTCGTACAGCATGTACCTGTCACACAAAGCGGTGTTCCATATGACGGAATCCGTGACGGGGGCATGGCTGGACGGCCACGGCGTACTGACCTTCGCGGGGTATGCGTTGGCGGTACTGGTAGTGGGGGCGGTGCTTTACTACGGGGTGGAGCGTCCGTTCCTTGCTTTGCGTGAACGTGTTTTGCGTCAGGCGCCGGCAAAGGCGCAAGCCACCGGCGTGATTGCCGGAGCCGGCACGGAGGCGGCCTGACGCGGATCCAGAAGGAAGGTCGCTCCTAGGGGAGGGTGTCATGTACAAACTCGCACGCATTGTGTGTTTCATGCTGTTGTTGTTGATCGTGCCCAGTACGGTGTGGGCCGCTACGGCGGCGCCGGTAGGTCCGTGTCGCATGATCGATCCGTCGACCTGCGCGAACGCCAACCAGTTGGCGCATGCCAATGGTTTCGCGACGGCACTGGGGCATTTCGCGGGAGATAACAAGGTCAGCTATTTCCGCGGCAGCCGTTCGATCAGTGAAGAGGCGCTGGCGGCGTTGGGGGGCTCGTCGCCGTCGGTGCAGACGTTGGCAGGCAACCGCTATCTGTTCACGGCCTGTCCGACGCGCGAATGTGGCGGCAGCGCGGCAGCGGTGATCGTCAATGAGTACGGCCAGATCGAGGCGCTGGGTTTTTCCAGCTACCACTGCGAAACGGCTTGCGATGATTTCCGTCACCTGGACTTCTACGTTCGCAAGGACGGCGACAACGGAACGCTGCTTGCCGCACTGAAAGCCTGGGCGACGGGTGACGCACTGAAGAGCACCATATGGCGTCCCGATGGCGACCAAGGGCTCGACGGGCGATCAAGCGTCCATACGTTGCCCTGATCGGCTGTCTGTGGGGAACGGTCGCCATGGCGGCGACCGTTCGTGCGTCTGCATCACGTGCAGATGCGCAACGCGATGTAGGGAAAGATGAAAAGCAACCAGGTGGCGACCTTGTAGCCGGCCATGCCTGCGTAGTGGATTGCATCGAAGGTTTCCACGCTGAAACGGAACCAGCGTCTGTGCCACGCATACATGCGGTCGTGCAGGGTCAAAAATAGCGTGAACCACACCGTCACCAGCAACAGGTTGAGGACGGCGGACCATCCCAGCACGCTGCGCCATAGTTCGACGGTCATGGCTGCGTCACCGCTCAAGCCTTCGCATCGAGCACGATGCGGTAGCGCGCCTTGCCCTCTTCCAGATGCTTGAGCGCGGCATTGATGTCCGACATCGGGAACATCTCTACCTGAGGCCGGACATCGTGGCGCGTGGCGAAGTCAAGCAGGGTGGCGATGTCCTCGGGGGCGCCCGTGGGTGAGCTGGAGATCTCACGCTCCGCACCCATCAGTTGAAAGATAGATACCGGAATCGGCTCGACGACCGCACCGACGACATGCATGCGTCCGCGCGGTGCGAGTGTGTTGATCAGTGCGCCCCAGTCCAGCGATACGTTCACCGTGACCAGCAGCAGGTCCAGTGAGCGCGCGAGGGCCTTGATGGCCGAAGCGTCACGGCTGGACACCACGTTATGCGCACCGAATGCGCGGGCTTCGTCGGCCTTGGCTGCGGTGGAGGTGAATGCCGTCACCTCGCAGCCCCAGGCCCTGGCGAGCTTTACCGCCATATGCCCCAGCCCGCCGATGCCGACCACGCCGACGCGTGCCGTCGGACTCACCTCGTAGGCGAGAAACGGTTTGAGCACCGTGATGCCGCCGCAGAGCAGCGGGCCGGCGCTGGGCAGGTCGATGCCTTCGGGCAGCGGGATGGCCCATGCCCAGTGGGCGCGCACTTTGTCGGCGAAGCCACCATGGCGGCCGCCGATGGTCGCCTCCAGTTCGCCGCACAGGTTCTGATGGCCGGACAGGCACTGCTTGCAGTGCATGCAACTGCTGGAACTCCAGCCGATGCCCACGCGCTGGCCGATCGTCAGTCCCTTGGCCTGAGGGCCGAGTGCTGTGACGCGGCCGATCACTTCGTGGCCGGGCACAAACGGAAAGCGCGCCATGCCCCATTCGTTGTTGATCATCGATAGGTCGGAATGGCAGATGCCGCAGTAGTCCACGGCCACTTCCACCTGCTCGGCGCCCAGCGGGCCGAGATCAAACTCCGAAAGCACGAGCGGCTTGCCAGCCTGCTCGGCGGCCCAACCCTTCATCGTTGACATGCGGTCTCGCTCCGGTTGGAAAGCGTGATAGGTGCCAAACCCAAAGAGTCTAGGGCGGCTCCCGTTGGTATCGCGTGTAAACCACGGTGATGGACGAACGACATGTGCTCTTGGCATGCTGGTCAGTCACCACTGATCGGAGCGCCCCCATGCAATATCGACGTCTTGGCAAATCCGGCCTGCAACTGTCCGCACTGTCGTTCGGCGCGTGGGTCACGTTCGGCAAGCAGGTGGGGCGTTCGCTGGCGCGCAATCTGTTGGCGACAGCACACGACAACGGCATCAACTTCTTCGACAACGCAGAGACCTATAACAACGGCGTGGCCGAGACCCTGATGGGCGACGTGCTGGCCGACCTGCGTTTTCCGCGCGACAGCTATTGCGTGTCGAGCAAGGTGTATTTCGGCGCAGTGGACAACCCGCTGCCCACGCAGCGCGGCCTGTCGCGCAAGCATGTCATCGAAGCCTGCAATCAGGCACTGCAGCGGCTGCGCGTGGGGCACCTGGATCTCTACTTCTGCCATCGCCCCGATCCGGATACGCCGATCGCCGAAACGGTGGCGGCGATGGACACGCTGGTACGGCAGGGCAAGGTGCTCTACTGGGGTACCAGCGAATGGCCGGCGGAAGCCATCGTGGAAGCGCATCGCGTGGCGAAAGAGAACCATATGTATGCGCCGGTGATGGAGCAACCGCAGTACAACCTGCTGCACCGGGAGCGCGTAGAGCAGGAGTACGCGCCGCTGTACGACGCCTACGGCATGGGCACCACCATCTGGTCGCCGCTGGCCTCCGGCTTGTTGAGCGGCAAGTACAACCAGGGCGTGCCGGCAGAGTCGCGGCTGGCGCAGCCAGGCTACGAGTGGTTGAAGGAGGCGGTGCTGGAGCACGATGCCTCGCGACTGGACAAGGTGAAACGCCTGGCACCGATCGCGGCCGAGCTTGGTGTGTCGATGGCGCAGCTCTCCATTGCGTGGTGCCTGGTCAATCCGCACGTGTCCACGGTGATGCTCGGGGCAAGCAAGGTGGAGCAGTTGGAGCAGAACCTGGGGGCGCTGGCCCTGTTGCCGAAGTTGGACGCAGAGGTGCTCAGGCATATCGAGCAAGCGGTGGCCTGAAGCAAGGTCCTCAACGGAAGGCGAAGCCGGTGTCGGGTCACCGGTTTTGCCCGCGGCTTGCCAGACTTTGCCCGTGCCTCGCCTGATGACGGTCCCCGCCGTTCGCATGCGCTGGTCATCATGCGTGAACACTCCACAAGGAATGCCACCGCATGAAGCTCCTTCGCCACGCGTTATTCGGCTGCCTCGCCTTAACCGCCGCTTCGGCTCACGCCGATCACCCGGAATGGACGCAGCCGCAAAAGCCGTTTCGCGTCTACGGCAACACCTATTACGTTGGCACCCACGGACTCTCTTCCATTCTGATCCGCTCGGCGGATGGCCTGATCTTGATCGACGGCACGCTGCCGGAGAATGCGCCGCAGGTGGAGGCCAACATCAAGGCGCTGGGCTTCCGCTTGAAGGACCTGAAGCTGATCCTCAACTCGCACGCGCATTCCGATCACGCAGGCGCTATTGCCGCCATTGCGCGCGACAGCGGCGCGCGCGTGGTGGCCAGCGAGGTCGGTGCGAAGGAGTTGATGGTGGGCGGCCATTTTCCCGACGATCCGCAGTTTGGCGAGGCGCCGGAGTATCCGCCGGTTTCGCATGTCGACGTCGTTCCGGATAACGGCGTGGTGCGCGTTGGCGACGTAACCGTGACCGCGCATTACACGCCGGGGCATACGCCGGGTAGTACGAGTTGGACGTGGGCGTCGTGCGAAAGCGGTCGCTGCTTGCACATGGTCTATGCCGACAGCCTTGGCGCTTTCACCGCCGATGGTTCCAGTTATCGCTACAGCGACCCGGCGCATCCTGAGCGCGTGACCAACTATCGGCATGGCATTGCCCTGATCGCCGCGCTGCCCTGCGACATCCTGATGTCGCCGCACCCCGACCAGAGCGATTTCCTTGAGCGCGTGGCTCGCCGCGATGCAGGGGTGAAGCCCAATCCGCTGATCGACACAGGTGCCTGCCGCGCCTATGCGGAGGAAGGGACCCAGAAGCTCGACGCCAAGTTGGCGAAGGAGCGGGCGGGGCCGTAAATCAGGTGGTTGACACTTAAATGAGAATCATTATCATCAAAAGTGTCACCACACTCTCCTGCGGAGCTTCATCATGACCACGACGGTTTTGTCCCTGCCCCAGGGGGCCGAAGTACTGGCCCGCCCGTTTCGCCTGCTCAGCCTGAAGCCTTCGGCCCCTATTGCGCCGGACGCGTCGATGCGCCGCGTGTCCAGCCAGGCGCTACTCAAGGGCGGCCGGGAGCTGGTGATCCAGCATCAGGGCAGCGAGTACCACTTGCGCCTGACGCGAAACGACAAGTTGATCCTCACGAAGTAAGTGAGGTGGTGATCCGCGCTACGGCGGGACCACCGACGGTTGCACCGTCCCCCCGAGGGAAGCTTCATGGGCAGGGATGCCTCCATTTTTACCGGCCTCGCGCCGGGCACATTCACCGGGCCTATCGCCACGCGCTTCTTGCCGAACGCCAGCCGGGTCTTCTCCAGGGCTTTTCTCCAAGGAGCAAGATGATGTTTGGCTGGCTTGCGCACGCTTTCACCACGGTCCGGTCCTCTGCCGATACCGGGGCCTGGACCATCAGCCGGACCTCGGTCCCGATGTCCGGCACGGAACTCGCCGCGCACCTTCCGCTGCTGGGCGGCGTGCTCTATCTGCCCGCCTGTCAGTCGTCGCGATCCAATCGCGAGCTCGCACCGGGCTGGCTGGTGGCGCGTGCGGATCTGGCGCCGCTGCTGCAGACGGAGGAGTTGCGAGCGTCGAGCATGATCGGCGCGGACGGTCCGCGCGAATGGATCGATTGCCTTGATGCGGGCGGTGCGTTTTGCGCACGTCTGCATCTGTTGCCCGACACGGACTATTTGGCATGGGATGCGTTGCTTGCGTGCGGTACGCCGCTGCCGGCGGCGCCGGTGTGTCCGGGGGAGGTGGCGTGTAAGGCGGCGATTGCTGAGTTGCTGTGTTTCCGGTCTACGCGGTTGGCATCGTTGAAGGTGTTGGATACGTTGCCGCTGGGGCGGCTCTCGCCGCTGGGGCGGGGTATTGCGCGCGATGTGGCGCGTGCGGCGGCGGTTGATTTGGCACCCGGCTCGGGTGCCTGAGCGCCTGTTTCGCATCTCGCCGTTCGTCATTCCAACGCGTAACCCCAGCTTTTCTCCCTCTCCCCTTCGGGGAGAGGGTTGGGGTGAGGGGTGGGTGCTCGCCTGATGGTTTCATCTCGACCGTCGTCCCGGCGCAGGCCGGGACCCAGAGCCTCGGTGTTTGGTTCTAGCGATACGGCGACTTGGCTCGCCTGCCGCGGGCTTTCGACCTCCTGCCGGAGGCCGAGTCACTTTCTCTTGCTTGCCCAAGAGAAAGTAACCAAAGAGAAGGGCCCCCCGGATGAGGCGCCTATCGGGCTAAAGCCCGATAGGTACGCGTGCGGGTTCCGGGCTTTTCGACGGGGCTCCTGCCCCGGCGAAAAGGAATCGGCATCCTTGCCGATTCCCCTGCGGGCCTTTTCTCCACCCGCACGCCGCCTCATACGGGGACCCGGTAGGTCAAAAGCCGGAGCCAAGAGCGAGAGCCGCAGCCACTGCCGCAGCCGAACAGGCCTTGAGGAGTGTCCACGGACGCTTGTCCGTCTGTCCGTGGCGGTGTCCGCGGACAATTGTCCGGCCTGGCGGGGTGTTCTCAAGTGGCTGAAAAATAGCGAATAAATCGGGAGTTTTGGCTTGGCACGCAGATTGCCTATGTAGGTCAGGGGCCGCATTGTCCGCGGCCAGGGACCCATCCATGATTCGTGATACCTCCGCACAAGACCGCCTGGTCGAGGTCAAATCCAATCCCAAGCGCCGGTTCATGCTGATCGGCATCGGCGTGGCTGTGTTGGCGCTGCTGGCGCTATTCGGTCCGCGCATTGGGCGTCTGTTCTCGGCCGATGCCTCGGTCAGCAGTTCGCGCCTTGCCTTTGCTACCGTCGGGCGTGGCCCCTTCGTGAGGGACATCGCTGCCGAGGGCAAGGTGGTGGCGGCTGTCAGCCCGACACTCTATGCCGTCTACGGTGGCGCTGTGACGCTGAAAGTGCATGCGGGCGACGCGGTGAAGAAGGGCCTGGTACTCGCCGTCATCGAGAGCCCCGAACTCACCAACAAGCTCGCTCAGGAGCAGAGCGCGGCCGACGCCATGCAGGTGGATTACCTGCGCGCGCAGATCGATGCGCGCAAGACGCGCGGCGAACTGCAGAAGGCTTACGACAACGCCAACATCGACGAGCAGGGCGCCCAGCGCGACCTCGCGCGCTATCAGAAGGCGTTCGCTCAGGGGGCCGTGCCCAGCATGGATGTGGACAAGGCCAAGGACACGCTGGAGAAGATGCGCATCACGCTCGAGCATGCCAAGGCCGATCTGGCGACCAACACAGATAGCCTCAACTTCGACATCCAGTCGAAGAAGCTCGCGCACGAACGCCAACTGCTGTTGGTGAAAGACCTGCAGCGTCAGGTCGAAGACCTCAACGTGAAGTCGCCGGTCGACGGTCAGGTGGGTCAGTTGTTTATCGCCGAACGCGCCACCGTCGCCAAGGACGCGCAGTTGCTCAGCGTGATCGACCTCAGCGCGCTCGAAGTGGAAATGAAGGTGCCGGAAAGCTTCGCGCGTGATCTCGGCATTGGCATGACCGGCGAGATCAGCGGCAACGGCAGCACCTGGAAGGGTCTGGTCAGCGCCATTTCGCCCGAAGTGGTGAACGGTGAAGTCGCCGCCCGCCTGCGCTTCGA
This sequence comes from Dyella sp. AD56, assembly GCF_002878475.1. Classification (NCBI taxonomy): domain Bacteria; kingdom Pseudomonadati; phylum Pseudomonadota; class Gammaproteobacteria; order Lysobacterales; family Rhodanobacteraceae; genus Dyella; species Dyella sp. AD56. The sequence continues at coordinate 67,461 of NZ_NRDP01000002.1, read as the reverse complement.
CGGCGCCACGCCCAAGCAACTGCGTCAGAACCAACGTCTGTCCGTGCGCATCCTGCTCGACAAGCGCGACAACGTGCTCACCGTGCAGCGCGGCTCCTTCGTCGACGAATCCGGCGGCAGCTACGCCTACATCGTGCGCGACGGCGTGGCGGAGAAACACACCATCCGCGCCGGCGCCAGCAGCATCGATAAGGTGGAGATCCTCGATGGCCTGAAGGAAGGCGACAACATCGTGATCTCCGGTACCGACAGCTTCAAGGGCGCCCAGCGCGTCGCCATCAGCAACTAACCACCACTCAAGGGACAACACCATGCTCAAGATGACTCATCTGTCCAAGGTCTACCGCACCGAAGTGGTGGAGACCTATGCGCTGCGCGACTTCAACATCAACGTCAACGAAGGCGAGTTCGTGGCGGTCACCGGTCCCTCCGGCTCGGGCAAGACCACCTTTCTCACCATCGCCGGCCTGCTCGAAACCTTCACGGGTGGCCAGTACCACCTCGACGGCGTGGAGGTGAGCAACCTCAACGACAACGAGCGCTCGCGCATCCGCAACGAGAAGATCGGCTTCATCTTCCAGGCGTTCAATCTGATTCCCGACCTCAACGTGTTCGATAACGTTGAAGTGCCGTTGCGCTATCGCGGCATGAAGGCGGCCGAGCGCAAGGAACGCATCATGAACGCGCTGGAACGCGTGGGCCTGGCCTCGCGCGCCAAGCACTATCCGGCCGAGCTCTCCGGCGGCCAGCAGCAGCGCGTCGCCATCGCTCGTGCACTGGCCGGCTCGCCGCGCCTGCTGCTGGCGGACGAACCGACCGGCAACCTGGACACGCAGATGGCCCGCGGCGTGATGGAGTTGTTGGAAGAGATCCATCGCGAGGGCGCAACCATCGTCATGGTGACGCACGATCCGGAACTGGCCGCTCGCGCCCAGCGCAACGTGCACATCATCGATGGTCAGGTAGTGGATCTGGCGGAAGACCCGCGTTTCCACCACGCCGTGACCTCGGCTCGCGCCGGCACCCCGGCCTGAGTATTGCCACCGTACCTCCCGCGCATGCGGGAGGTGGTTTCCGTTGAGTGAAGGACGACCATGTTCGCCTACTACCTACAGCTTGGTTTGCGCAGTCTCAGGAAAAACCCGCTGTTGACCCTGCTGATGGTGTTGGCGATCGGCTGTGGTGTGGCCGCGTCGATGACCACCTACTCGGTGTTCCGCGCGACCTCCAACAACCCGATTCCTGAGAAGTCCTCGCAGCTCTATGTGCCGCAGATCGACAACTGGGGGCCGGAATCCACGCAGCACAACAAGGGCGAGCCGCCCAATGCGATGTCCTACACCGACGCTATCAATTTGATGCGCGACAAGCGCGCCAAGCGGCAGACGGCGTTGTATCCCGCGCAGATGTCCATTGTGCCGGCCGATCCGTCGATGCTGCCGTTCCGCGAAACGAGCTACGCCTGGTACGCGGATGCGTTCGCCATGTTCGATATCCCCATGCTCTACGGTCACCCCTGGTCGGCCAGCGAAGACGAGTCGCACGCCGCCGTGGTGGTTATCGGCAAGGATCTCAATGACAAGCTGTTCAACGGCGCCAATAGCGTAGACAAGAACATCAACCTCAACGGGCGCGACTATCGCATCGTCGGTGTGGCCGACAAGTGGAACCCCGAGCCGGTGTTCTACGACGTCACCAACACCAACGGCTTCGACGATCCCATCCAAGTGTTCATGCCGTTCACGCGCGCCGTGGAGTTGCAGACGGCGACCAACGGCAACAACAACTGCAGTCACGACCCGGGCAAGGGTTGGGATTCGTGGATTCGATCGGAGTGTGTGTGGCTCGGCTTCTGGGCCGAGTTGCCGACGAAGTCCGAAGCCGATGCCTATCGCGCCTATCTCAATGGTTACGCAGCCGAACAGCAGCGCTCCGGCCGCTTCCGCTGGGCGCCGAGCACCCGTCTGCGCAATGTCACCGAATGGCTGGAGTACCAGAAAGTCGTGCCGCAGGAGGCCAAGGTTTCGCTGATGGTGTCGCTGGGCTTCCTGCTGATCTGCCTGGTCAACACGGTGGGGTTGCTGCTGGCGAAGTTCATGCGCCGCTCTTCCGAGATCGGTGTGCGCCGCGCCCTAGGTGCGCCACGCAAGGAGATCTACCTGCAATTCCTGATCGAAGCCGCCGCCGTTGGTCTGGCGGGTGGCGTGGTCGGGTTGTTGCTCACCGGTCTGGGCGTGATGGGCGTGTCGCTGGTATTCGAGCCGGATGTCGCCAAGCTGGCGAAACTCGATCTGTCCCTGGTGTTGTTGACCATGCTCGTGGCCGTGCTGACGACAGTGCTAGCCGCCTTTTATCCCACGTGGCGTGCTGCGCAGGTGCAGCCGGCATGGCAGCTGAAATCTAACTGAGGCGATGATCATGATGCACATCAAGCCTATTCTCGCCGCGCTCAAGCGACACAAGGCAGGCACCATCCTCATCGCGATGCAGATCGCATTGACGCTGGCGATTGTCTGCAATGCGGTCTTCATCATTCATCAGCGCCTGGACCGCGTCCAACGGCCCACCGGCATGATCGAAACGGATGTGATGGCCATTCACAGCACGTTCGTCGGTGTCGTCGACAACAACGCCGGACCACTGCTTCAGGCGGACTTGCAAGTGCTACGCCAGCTTCCCGGCGTGCAGGATGCCGTGTCGATCAACTCCTACCCGTTGCGTGGTGGCGGCTGGTCCACCGGTGTGCGCACCGACGTGGATGCGAAGGACTCCAAGGCTCACACCACGCAGTACTTCGGAGATGAACGCGTGTTGGCAACGATGGGGCTTAAGCTGGTAGCCGGGCGTAACTTCCGCGCGGACGAGATTGTGCAGGCCGATCCTCAATCGGTGCCGGATCCGTCCATCGTCATCGTGAGCAAGGCGCTGGCCGACAAGATGTATCCGGATGGATCCGCGCTGGGCAAGCCTATCTATATCGGCGATACGAAGAAGCCGACCATCATCACCGGCATCGTGGAGCGTCTGGGGGTGCCGTGGAATGCCGTGTGGTCCGATGATTTTTACGAGAACTCGCTGATTCAGCCGGTCATGTTGACTGGCCCCTTCACCAACTACCTGATCCGGTCCAAGCCCGGTCAGCTCGAGAGCGTGATGAAGGCGGCGCCGGCAGCGCTGGTGAAAGCGAATCGCATGCGCGTGATTTCCAAAGAACGCGGCGTCCGCAGCTTTGCCCAGGTACGCGATGACGCCTACAAGGGCGACAAGGGCATGGCGATCCTGATGAGCGTGGTCTGTCTGGTGCTGTTGGGCGTCACCGCGGCGGGCATCGTGGGTCTCACCAGCTTCTGGGTGGGCCAGCGCCGCAAACAGATTGGTGTGCGGCGCGCACTGGGCGCGACCAAGCGCGACATCCTGAGCTACTTCCTGACCGAGAACTTGTTGATTGGCGTGGTGGGCGTCGTGATCGGCGCGTTGCTCGCCATCGGTATGAACCTGTGGCTGGTGACGCAGTTCGAGATGGCACGCCTGTCGCTGGTCTACGTGTTGGTCGGCGTGGTTGCCCTGCTGCTGCTGGGGCAGGGCGCGGTGCTGGCGCCGGCGCTGCGGGCCTCGCGGGTATCTCCGGTGGAAGCGACGCGTTCGGTGTGATCCGGCACGGCACGCTAGGAAGCGTGCCAGTGGCATGAAGTGTTTGGACGAAATGAGGTGTTCATGAGCGGCATGTTTGCCCACAACCTGCGACTGGGCGCGGCGAGTCTTCGGCGCAACGTCCTGCTGACGGCATTGATGATCATGTCGATCGGTTTTGGTGTCGCGGCGTCGATGGTGACGTTCGCCGTGTTCCGCGCGGTGTCGGGCGATCCGATACCGCAGAAATCGTCCAAGCTCTTCGTGCCACTGATCGACAACCGTGGGCCGCAGTACAACCGCCACGGCGAGCCACCGTCGGCGCTCAACTACACCGATGCCATTGCTCTGATGCGTGCACACAAGGCGGTGCGGCAAACCATGCTGTTCCCGGTCGGCCTTTCGGTGATGCCCGATGACCCGCATCGCATGCCGTTCAAGGCCGTCGGCTATGCCACCTATAGCGACTTCTTCACCATGTTCGACGTGCCGTTCCTGTACGGAAACGCGTGGGACAACAGTCAGGACGAATCACGCGAGGCGGTAATCGTGATCAGCCGCGCCCTCAACCAGAAGCTGTTTCGCGGCGCCAACAGCGTGGGGCGCCAGATCACGCTGGATGATCGCGAGTTTCGCATCGTGGGCGTGACCGACACGTGGGATCCCAAGCCACGCTTCTTCGACATTTTCGACGGCAACCTCTACGCGGACCCATCGCAGATCTATATCCCTTTCACCTATGCCATAGGGCAACGCATCGACACCTACGGCAACAACAATTGCGGTAGCGATGGCAAGCGCGGAGATAGCTGGGATGGCTGGCTGAGCGGTGAATGCGTGTGGATCAGCCCGTGGGTGCAACTGGATGATGCCGCGCAGGTACAGGCCTACCGGCAGTTCCTCGACGGTTACGCGCGCGAGCAGCGCGATGCGGGACGCTTCAACTGGGCGCCGAACAACCGCCTGCGTGACGTGCGCGAGTGGCTGGACTTCCAGCATGCCGTGCCGCCGGAAAGCCGCATTTCGCTATCGCTATCGCTGGGTTTTCTGGTGATCTGCCTGGTCAACACCATTGGCCTCCTGCTGGCCAAGTTCATGCGCCGCGCACCGGAGATCGGCGTGCGCCGGGCGCTCGGCGCCTCGCGTGCGGACATCTACCGCCAGTTTCTGGCGGAGGCGGCCATGGTTGGGCTGGCCGGCGGCGCGCTTGGGTTGGTGCTCACGGCGATAGGTATGTTTGGGTTGGGTCTGGTGTTCGAACCGCAGATTGCACGCCTGGCCCATTTGGATGTGTCGCTGATGCTGTTGACCTTGCTGGTGGCGATTGCCGCCACGGTTTTTGCGGCGTTCTACCCCACCTGGCGGGCCGCGCAAGTGCAGCCCGCCTGGCAACTGAAGTCCAACTAAGGGAGGAGCGGACATGCAGATCAAACCGATTCTCTCCGCACTGCGCCGCCACAAGGCGGGCACCTTTCTGATTGCCATGCAGATCGCGCTTACGTTGGCGATCGTCTGCAATGCGCTGTTTATCATTCACCAGCGCGTTGCACATCTGTCCGAGCCCACGGGCATCGATGAGCCGAATATCTTCGTCATCAAGAGCGAATGGGTGGGAGCACCGGACTCCGCGCGGCTCGATGCCATGATTCGCGAGGATCTGCAGGTGTTGCGGCAGGTGCCTGGCGTGCAGAATGTGACGCCCAGCAATTCGTACCCGTTGCGCGGTAGCGGCTGGGACGATTCGGTCAAGCTCAAGCCCGATCAATTGCAGGACAGCTCCGGGGCGACGATCTATTTCGGCGACCAGAACTTTATCGATACGCTGGGCCTGAAGCTGGTGGCCGGTCGCAATTTTCGCGCCGATGAAATCGGTCACATGGACCTGCGCTACAAGCTGGCACCGCCGGTGGTGATCGTGACCAAGGCACTCGCCCAGAAGCTTTTCCCGGGCGAGGACGCGGTGGGCAAAACCATCTATCTGATCGGTGGCCCGGGCACCATCGTGGGTGTGGTCGACCTACTGCAGGCACAAAGCGTCGAACGTTGGGCCTCGGACTTCGCCTATCGCTCGGTGATCATTCCCGAGCGACTGACTATTTCGCTGGGTACGTTCTACATCGTACGCACGCGGCCCGGGCAATTGGACGCGGCCATGCACGCGGCGGTCAAGGCGCTGTTCGCGCAAAACCCACGCCGTGTGATCAACGACGATGACGGTGTACTCAGCTTCAGCGAAGTGCGTGCGCGGGCTTATGAGAGCGATCGCGGCATGGCCATCCTGATGGGTGTGATCAGCCTGGTGCTGTTGGCGGTCACCGCGGCGGGCATCGTAGGCCTTACCAGTTTCTGGGTGGGCCAGCGCCGCAAACAGATCGGTGTGCGGCGTGCGCTCGGGGCCACCAGGCGAGACATCCTGCGCTACTTCATGGCCGAGAACCTGCTGATCAGCTGCGCTGGTGCGCTGGTCGGCGTGCTGCTCGCCATCGCCATGAACCTGTGGATGGTGACGCGTTTTGAAATGCATCGCCTGTCGCTGACCTATCTGGTCATCGGTGCGGTGATGCTGTTGTTGCTGGGGCAGGGCGCGGTACTTGCGCCGGCGTTGCGCGCATCGCGCGTGCCACCGGTAGAGGCCACGCGGTCGGTGTAATGGCGGGAACGGACGCAATAAGGGGATAACGATGTTTAGCTACTACCTTGATCTGGCACTGAGTAGCCTGAGGCGCAACAAGATGCTCACCGCGCTGATGGTGCTGGCCATTGCGCTGGGTATCGGGGCGAGCATGACGACGCTGACGGTGCTCCATGTGCTGTCGGGCGATCCGCTGCCGGGAACCAGCACCACGCTGTTCTATCCCCAGATAGATCCAAGGGACATGGACGGCTACGAAGAGGGCAAGCGCCCACCCGAGCAGGTCTCCTGGCCGGATGGCCAGAACCTGCTGCATGCCAAGCGTGCCGACCGTCAAGCGTTGATGACCGGCGGCTCCGTGGCGGTGCAGCCGGCGCAAGCCAACATGGATCCGTTCTTTAGCGATGCACGCTATACAACGAGCGATTTCTTCCCGATGTTCAAGGTGCCGTTCCTCTATGGACGCCCCTGGAGCGCGCAGGAGGATGACGCCAAGGCTCGCGTGGTGGTGATCACTCGCACGCTCAACCAGAAGCTGTTCGGTGGCAAGAACAGCGTAGGTGAGACGCTGCGCATCAAGGATGCGGCACTCCAGGTCATTGGCGTGCTCGACGATTGGCGACCCACGCCGCGCTTCTACGACCTGAACACGGGTAGCAACTACGGCACGACAGAAGATGTGTTCGTTCCGTTGAGCACCTCCCGCGATGCGCATTTCGCGCACGACGGTAGTACCGATTGCTGGGGTAGCGGCGGCGGCGACGACGATCACGCCGAAACCGCACCCTGCGTGTGGCTGCAGTATTGGGTGCAGTTGGATAGCCCGGCCAAGGTCGCTGCGTATCGTGAGTTCCTGGTGCATTACTCGCAGGAGCAGAAAACCTTGGGTCGCTTCCAGCGTCCGCCCAATGTGGAACTACCCAACTTGATGGAATGGATGGACGTCAACAAGGTGGTGCCGGGCGACGTGCGCCTGCAGACGTGGCTGGCGCTGGGCTTCCTGCTGGTGTGCCTGGTCAACACCGTGGGGCTGATGCTGGCCAAGTTTCTGCGCCGCGCCGGCGAGCTCGGCGTGCGGCGCGCGCTGGGTGCGTCCAAGCGCGAGGTATTCACGCAATTGCTGGTGGAGTCCGGTGTGATCGGTCTGGCGGGTGGCTCTTTCGGTCTGTTGCTGGCCTTTGTTGGGCTATGGCTGGTACGCAAACAGCCGTCCAGCTATGCGGCGCTCGCGCATATGAGCGTGGGCATGCTGCTGTTCACCTTTCTACTGGCGGTGGGCACAACCCTGCTCGCCGGCTTGCTTCCGGCCTGGCGTGCCTGCCAGATCACCCCTGCGCTGCAACTGAAGAGCCAATAAGGATCAGGTGATGGAAATTCTTCCCATTCTGTCGACCTTGCGTCGCCACAAGACCACTGCCTTCCTGGTGATCCTGGAGATCGCGCTGACCTGCGCCATCGTGTGCAACGCCGTCTTCATCATCAACCAGCGCATCGAGCGTATCCACATGCAAAGCGGTGTGGACGAACAGCACCTGCTGCACATCGCGTTGGCCAATATCGGAGCAAGCAAGGACGAGAAGGCCCGTAGCGAGGAAGATCTCGCCGCGCTACGGCAGATCCCCGGTGTCGTCTCGGTGGCATCGGTCAGCCAGGTGCCGTTCGGCAACTCCTCGTCCAATGCTTCGATCAAACTTGATCCCAAGCAGCGCATTGCTACGACCAATGCCACCAACTACTTCGGTGTGAACATCACCCAGACATTGGGTACGCAACTGATCGCCGGGCGCGAGTTGACGGCTGATGACTATATGGACATGGAAGACGTACTCAACGCGGTGGCTCGGCACGATCCCAAGGCCATACCCAAGACCGTGGTGATCACGCAAGCGCTGGCTCAACGCATGTGGCCCGGGCAATCGGCCGTGGGCAAGCAGCTCTTCATGTCTGACTACGGATTCACCGTGGTGGGTGTGGTGAAGGATCTTGTGCGGCCATCGATCTGGGATGACTCGATCGCGGGCTACAGCATGGTGTTGCCTATGCGTGTGTCCAACGGTGAGTACATTGTGCGAGTAGACGATCCGAAGAACCGCGAGCGCGTGCTGAAGACCGCCGTGGCCAAGCTCAAGGAGATCAACCCGCATCGTGTTGTGCTCAAGCAGCATCTGTTGAGCAATATGCGCGAGGACTTCTTTCAGAACGATAGGGCGATGGCTGGCCTCCTGGTGGGTGTGTGCATCGCACTGCTGGTGGTCACTGCATTGGGTATCGTGGGCCTGGGCAGTTTCTGGGTAGCCCAGCGTCGCCGGCAGATCGGTGTGCGCCGCGCGTTGGGCGCCACGCGCGTGAACATCCTCAACTACTTCCAGACAGAGAATTTCCTGTTGGCCACGATTGGCATCGCCGTGGGCATGGTGCTGGCCTACGGCATCAACTTGTTGCTGATGGTGCACTACGAGTTGCCGCGTCTACCCGGTATCTATTTCCCGGTGGGTGCGTTGTCGTTGTGGATTATCGGGCAGCTGGCGGTGCTCGGCCCCGCCATGCGGGCGGCCGCGGTGCCCCCCGTCGTGGCTACCCGCTCCGTCTAGGGCCAGGCGAATAGCGTCAGTAGGCTCTAACTGAACGGCCTCCCGTGCGGTTCGGCACGGGCGGGCGGGCGGACTGTGTGCAGAATAGGCGTATCTCAACCCGAGGGTGACCCCATGAAGATCGGACCGCGTATGTTGTTGGCGGGTGTGGTGATGTCGGCGGCGTGTGCCGTCACAGTGCAAGCCGCTACGACGGACGTACCCACCCGCGTGAAGGCGCTCAACGCCCTGCTCGCCGAGCAGTGGCAGCACACGCTGGAAACGCAGCCTGAGTTCGCCACGATCCTGGGCGACCTCCGCTACAACGATCGCTGGGCGGACAACTCCCCGGCCTTTGCCGACCGTGAGTACGCGGTGGACAAGGCGTTCCTGAAGCGCTTCCAGGCCATCGATACCACCGGCTTCTCGGAGGAGGACAAGCTCAACCAGCAGCTGATGGTGCGCAGGCTCACCGACGCACTGAAGGCGCACGAGCTGAAGGTGGATGAGATGCCGCTGGAACAGATGAGCGGCGTGCATCTGCAGTTGGCCGGCTTCGTCAGCTCCGTCCCATTCGACAATACCAAGGAATACGACGATTACCTCAAGCGTCTGCAGGCCGTACCGGCGCTGTTCGACCAGGCGACCGAAACCGCGCGCCTGGGCTTGAAGAACGGCATGATGCCGCCCAAGTATCTGCTTGAAAAAGTGGTCACCCAGATCGACAGCATCGGCAAGCCCGCTGGCATGGACAGCGTGTTTGCCGAGCCGCTGAAGCACTTCCCCAAGACGGTCTCTGCCGCTGATCAGAAGCGCCTGCACGACGCCATCCTCGCCGCTAGCGACCAGCAGGTACGCCCGGCTTTCGACAAGCTCGGTGCGTTCGTGAAGAACGACTATGCCCCGCACGGCCGCACCGAGCCCGGCGTGTGGCAGTTGCCCAACGGCAATGCGATCTATGCGTTCCAGGTGGAGCAGATGACCACCACCAAGGAAAGCCCGGAGCGCATCCACGAGATCGGCCTGTCCGAAGTGAAGCGCATCGAAGGCGAGATGACCGAGATTGCCAAGCAGCAGGGCTTCAAGGACCTGGCGAGCTTCCGCGAATCGCTCAAGACCAACCCGAAGGTGCATGCCACCTCGCGCGAGGACATCCTCAACCGCTATCGCGATTACCTCGCCGGCATGCAGCCGGAGCTGCCCAAGCAGTTCGGCTTGCTGCCGAAAACCAAGGTGGAAGTGGTGCCGGTGGAAGCGTTCCGCGAGAAGGAAGCGGCCGCTGCCGAATACCACCAGGGTACGCCGGACGGTTCGCGTCCGGGCCAGATCTTCGTCAATACCGGCGACTACCAGAACCGTAGCGTGCTGACGATCGAGTCGACGGCCTATCACGAAGGCATCCCGGGCCATCACATGCAGATCTCCATCGCGCAGACGCTGCAGGGTCTGCCGCCGTTCCGCCAGCAGGCCGGCTACAACGCCTACATTGAAGGCTGGGCTCTGTATGCCGAGCAGCTCGGCCATGAGCTGGGCTTCTACAAGGACCCGCTGTCGTACTACGGCCATCTCTCCGATGAACTGCTGCGCGCCGATCGCCTCGTGCTCGACACCGGCGTGCACTACAAGCATTGGACGCGCCAGCAGATGGTGGATTTCTTCCACGCGCATTCCAGCGAGGACGAGCCGGACGTGCAGGCCGAGACCGACCGTTACATCACGTGGCCGGGTCAGGCCCTGGCCTACAAGACGGGTCAGCTGAAGATCCTGGAGCTGCGCGCGCGTGCCAAGAAGGAATTGGGTGACAAGTTCGACATCCGTGCCTTCCACGATGAGATCCTCAATGGTGGCGCGCTGCCGCTGGACGTGCTGGAAGCTCGCACCGACGCGTGGATCGCGGCGGTGAAGGCAGGCAAGGCGCCGGCGCACCCGGCTGCCGGTTGATGTATGGCGCGCGCCGTCGAAGGCGGCGCGCGCTTCTGCGGGGAGGGATGACATGCGACGAGCGTTGAAGCACTTACTGCTGGTCGCTGGCCTGTTGCTGCCGGCGAGCCAGGCGCTGGCCTTGGATTGGTTCGCCTGGCAGTCCACCGATACCCTGCGCTGGCGCAGCGAGGGGCAGTACATGCATCTGGCGACGGAGAAGGGCGGTGGCGTCAGGGTGGTGAAAGAAACGCCGGTGGATCTCTGGGGTCTTTCCGCGGGCGACGTGATCCTCGAGGCCGATGGTAAACCGGTGGTGCACGTCGCCGATCTGGTCGCCACGCTGCGAGCCCACGGCGCCTCGCCCATGCCTTTGAAGGTGCATCGCAACGGCAGCGAACAACAAGTGATGCTCGCTGCTAAGGCCCGCGTCGACCTGCTGCACGAGGCTCCAGCGGCTCCACCACCGCCTCCGGCACCCCCCGCACCGCCAGCTCCGCCGGGCGGCTGAATCACCGACAGCGACGAATCGACAGAATGATGGCAACCTTTTGGCGTGGAGCTGCATCCACGTATACATGTGCAAGCGACGAATGCGAACCGTACTGATCATTGACGACAACCCGGCCGTGGGTGAAGCGCTGTCTTTGGCGCTTTCCCTGCATGAGATCCGCCCGCTCACCGCGCTCACGCCCGAACAAGGCTTGGCGATGCTCGAAACCGAGCGGGTGGACGTAGTGATCCAGGACATGAACTTCACGGCCGACACCACCTCGGGCGAGGAGGGCATCGCGCTGTTCCGCGATATCCGCCATCGCCATACCGACCTGCCGGTGATCCTGCTCACCGCTTGGACGCACCTGGAAACGGCAGTGGAACTGGTGAAGGCCGGCGCGGCGGACTATCTCGCCAAGCCCTGGGACGACGCCAAGCTGCTCACCACGGTGGAGAACCTGCTGGAGCTGTCCGAATCCACCCGCGAGGTGACGCGCACCCGCAACGAACGCCGCAAGCGCCGTGAAGACCTGCAGCGCCGCTATGACCTCAACGGCATCGTGTTCGCCTCCGAGGCGATGGCGCGCACGCTGGACTTGGCCTGCCAGGTGGCGCGCTCCGATGTACCCGTACTCATCACTGGCCCCAACGGCGCCGGCAAGGAGCGTATCGCCGCGATCGTGCATGCCAATTCGGGTGTGAAGCGCGGCCCGTTCGTTGCAGTGAACTGCGGCGCCTTGCCGGGTGAGCTGATCGAGGCCGAACTGTTCGGTGCCGATGCGGGCGCGTACACCGGCGCTAACAAAGCGCGCGAGGGCCGTTTCGAATTGGCCGATGGCGGCACGCTGTTCCTCGATGAGATCGGCAACCTGCCACTGTCGGGGCAGGTGAAGCTGCTGCGCGTGCTGGAAACTGGCCAGTTCGAGCGACTGGGTTCCGGCCGCACGCGCCATGTGAAGGTGCGTGTGCTGAGCGCGACCAATGCGGACCTGAAGGCGATGATCCGCGCAGGTGCCTTCCGCGAAGACTTGTACTACCGCCTCAACGTCATCGAGGTGAACCTGCCGTCGTTGTCCGACCGCGTGGACGACATCATGCCGTTGGCTGATTTTTTCCTCGACAGCCGCGCCGAACTGACCGATGCCGCACGCGATGCACTGCTGGGCTATGCGTGGCCCGGCAATGTGCGCGAGTTGAAGAACGCCATCGAGCGCGCTGCGCTGCTGGCCACCGATGGTCGCATCACGCCGGAGCTACTCAACCTACCGCAGTTGGCCGCTGCAGGTGCGCGCAATCTGGATGAACCCAGTCGTGAATCGGTAGAGGCTGCCCTGGATAAGGCCGGCGGCGTGGTCAGTCGTGCCGCCCAGTCGTTGGGGTTGTCGCGGCAGGCGTTGTATCGCCGTATGGAGCGTTACGGACTGGCCCAGGTGTAACGCGGCTGACGGCGTTGCCCTAGTGGTGAAGGCCGAGGATGATGTCAGGAGGGTCGATGGAGTCCGTCATGCGCTATCGCTACCTGCTTCTCGTCACCGCACTGCTGTGCGCCAACGCAACAGCGCAGAGCGTTGTGCCAGCCTCATCCAGTGATCACTGGGGCAAGCTCTCGCCTGCGCCGGCGAGCACCGTGGCGAGTGGTTATCGCGACACACTTAGCACGGCCGCTGGCGACGCGCAGCGTTTCAATTTCAACGAAGGTCCCGCTAAGGACAAGGCGCCGCCCGACCAGACGCCGATCCGCGTGATCATCAACAACGGCCACGGGCCGAATATCAATTGCGTGCCGATGGGGCCGGGTGGCGCGTGTCACTGACGGCCGTCGTTTGCGGGGGAGAGGTTTGATGTGGCTGGGCTTGCGTTCGCTCGAGTCGCGCATGGTGATGCTGCTTGGTTTTGCCGGTATCGCAGGCGCACTTATCTACGCTGGTGTGACGCAGTGGCCGTTGCCGCAGATTCTGGTATGGCTACGCCAGCTAGGCATCAACCTCGGAACGCCGGCGCATTTCGGGTTTTACGGCGGCATCCTCGTATCGATGGCCTTTCTGCTGCCCTTGTCGCTGTGGCTGGGCCATCGCGTGATATCGCCCATCACCAAGCTGTTGCGCGCGCTCGAAGGCGCCGTGGCCAGTTACCGCGACGGTGACTTCAGCTTTTCCATCGCGGCCACGCGCCGCGACGAACTGGGCGAGCTGATCCGCATGCACAACGCGCTGGGGCAGACCTTGCGCGAGCAGCGCCAGAACCTTGCACAGCGCGAGTTACTGCTGGATACGGTGGTGCAGAACACGCCCGTCGCGTTGGTGCTCACCGATGCCAGCGGACGAGTGACCTACGCCAACATCGCTTCGCGCCATCTCTTCAACGAGGGGCGCACCTTGCACGGTCTGGATTTCGGCGAGCTGCTCAGCGACAGCCCGGAAGCACTGCGTCGCGCGGTGGAAAGCGGCGAGGATGCGCTGCTGACCGTGGAGATGGACGGCGGTGAGGAAACCTTTCACCTATCGCAGCGCAGCTTCCGTTTGCAGGGGCGACCGCATCGTTTGCAGTTGTTCCGGCGCATGACGCGCGAACTGTCGCGACAGGAAGTCGCCACGTGGAAACGCGTGATCCGCGTGATCAGTCATGAGCTCAACAACTCGCTGGCGCCGATTTCCTCGCTGGCGCATTCCGGTGCGGAACTCGCGCGCCGGGGCGACACCGCGCGCCTGCCGGGCGTCTTCGCCACCATCGGTGAGCGCGCGCGGCATCTGCATGGTTTCATTGCCGGCTACGCCAGTTTCGCCAAGCTGCCCGCACCACAACCCAAGGCGATCGACTGGAAGCCGTTCCTGGACGGCTTGGCGTTGCACTGCAAATTCCGCCTGGGCAGCGCCTTGCCCGAGCAGCCCGGTTGGTTCGACACGGCGCAGATCGAGCAGGTATTGATCAACCTGGTGAAGAACGCACACGAATCGGGCAGCGCCGACGACGAAGTATCGCTGTCGGTCATGATCGTCGCCCGTGATGCGCGCATCGAGGTGGCCGACCGTGGCCCTGGCATGAGCGAGACGGTGCTGGCGCAGGCCCTGTTGCCGTTCTATTCCACCAAGCGATCCGGCACCGGGCTGGGTCTGGCGTTGGCGCGCGAGATTGTGGAAGCCCACGGCGGCCGCATTGCGCTCAACAACCGGGAGGATGGCGGCCTGCGGGTCAGCCTGTTGCTCCCGCTAGGGTCAAGATAACGCTCAATCAAATGGCTAAGAGCCTGTTTGTAGTCTCCGCGTGGCCCGCGCCGGGAGCTGTTTGCGCGCAGGACAAGGAAGAGCGAGGGAGTGTACGTCCGTACACGACTGAGTGATGACGCCGGCCTGCGCGCAAACAGACCCGGCCCAAAGGGTTGCTCTTGAGTGGCCAGCCAGCGACAGCGCGCGGCTTGACCTGCCCACCAGGCAGGCGCTGCGCCACGCGCCGCCGCTGGCTGGCCACTCAAGAGCAACGCGGGCTACGCGGAGACTACAAACAGGCTCTGAGACACTTTGTCGGCGCCGGGCTCGCCTATACTCGATCCCATCTTCATGGAATGGGAAGGCAGGCAATGGGCTCGATATTTGCTCTCGTATTGATCGCGGTCGCCGTGATTGTGGTCGCCAAGCTGGTGCGCATGGTGCCGCAGGGTTACGAATGGACGGTGGAGCGCTTCGGTCGCTATACGCGCACGCTCACACCGGGCCTGCATTTCCTCGTCCCCTTCATCTACAGCATCGGTCGCAAGATGAACATGATGGAGCAGGTGCTGGACGTGCCCTCGCAGGACGTCATCACCAAGGACAACGCCGTGGTGCGTGTCGACGGTGTGGTGTTCTATCAGGTGCTGGACGCAGCCAAAGCCGCCTATGAAGTGGCAAATCTCGAGCAGGCCGCGCTGGCGTTGGTGATGACCAACATCCGCACGGTGCTGGGCTCGATGGACCTGGATGAATCGCTGAGCCAGCGCGACGCCATCAACGCCAAGCTGCTTAACGTGGTGGATGAAGCCACCCATCCGTGGGGTGTCAAGGTCAATCGCATCGAGATCAAGGACATTGCGCCCCCGCGAGATCTGATTGATTCGATGGCGCGCCAGATGAAGGCCGAGCGCGAGAAGCGTGCAAACATTCTCGAAGCCGAAGGTTTTCGTCAGGCAGCCATTCTCAAGGCTGAAGGTGAAAAGCAGTCAGTGATTCTGGCGGCAGAGGGTGAGAAGGAAGCTGCTTTCCGCGCTGCTGAAGCCCGCGAGCGCTCGGCAGAAGCCGAAGCCAAGGCAACCACCATGGTGTCCGAATCGATCGCCAACGGTAACGTCAACGCGCTCAATTATTTCGTCGCCAACAAGTACGTCGAGGCGCTGAAGGAAATGGCGCACTCGCCCAACCAGAAGATGCTGCTGCTTCCGATGGAAACCACCGGCATCCTCGGTTCGCTGGCAGGCATTGCCGAGCTCGCCAAGGATTCGCTCAGCCAACAGCAGGCCAGCAACACGGGCCGCCGCACGCCACCGTCGATGAGCTGAGCGACGACCATGGAACAGATCGCCGTGCATTACCTGTGGTGGATCCTCGCGCTGGTGCTGATCGCCATCGAGGTGATCCTGCCCGGCTATTTCATGCTGTGGATCGGCATCGCCGCTGGCGTCACCGGGTTGGTGGTGCTGGTTGCGCCGGGTATGTCGTTGCTCGCGCAGGCGCTGGTGTTCGTGGTGCTCTCGTTTCTTTCCTGTGCGGCCTATTGGTACGGGCTGCGTCCGCGCCTGATGCGCAACGAGCCGGGTGATGCGCTGCTGAACCGACGTGGTGAGCAGAAGATCGGACAACGCTATGTGCTGGCTGAGCCTATCGTCCATGGGCGGGGCAAGGCGAAGGTGGGCGATAGTTTGTGGCTGGTGAGTGGGCCGGATTTGCCTGTCGGCAGTATGGTGGAGGTGGTGGGGGTGGATGGGACTACGTTGTTGGTGAGGGCGGCGGAGTAGGGGACCGTTCTTTGCTCCCTCTCCCCTTTTGGGGAGAGGGTTGGGGTGAGGGGCGGGTGCTCGCCGTATCGTTTCATCTCTAGCCGTCATCCCGGCGTAGGCCGGGATCCAGAGCCTCGGTGTTTGATTGTCGCGTTGTCGCGACCTGGCCGCCTACGCGGCGTGCGTTTCGCCCTCCTGCCGGAGGCCGAGTCACTTTTCTTTGCTTGCCCAAAGAAAAGTAACCCAAAGAAAGGGCCCCCGGATGAGGCGCCTTCCGGGCTGTCGCCCTCCAGGTGCGCGTGCGGGTTCCGGGCTTTTCGACGGGGCTCCTGCCCCGGCGAAAAGGAATCGGCATCCATGCCGATTCCCCTGCGGGCCTTTTCTCCACCCGCCCGCCGCCTCATACGGGGACCCGGTAGATCAAGAGCAGCAAGCAGACGGCTCGTGCAGCGGAGCTGCACATCGCATCACGATAGGTCGCGTTGCTTCTGCCAAGCGCACAAAGTCAAAGCAGAAGAGAAAAAGCGATGCCGTCACGCATCGAGTCCTCCACACCGGTAGGGAAGCGTAGCGAGGTCTGCTTTAAGTCCTTTCCGCATCCGTGCGATGTGCAGCTCCGCTGCACGAGCCTTCGGCTCGGCGCTTTTGACCGTCGGGCCCCCTGTGCGGCGGTGAGGGGTGGACGAGAAGGCCCGCAGGGGGATCGGCAGGGATGCCGATCCCTTTTCGCCAGGGCAGGAGCCCTGTCGAAAAGCCCGGCCACCCCTCACGAACTGGCCGGCTTCACCGGCCAGCGCCAAGTGGGGGTGCCGTTTCTTTGGGTTACTTTTCTTTGGGCAAGCAAAGAAAAGTGACTCGGCCTCCGGCAGGAGGTCGAAACGCCCGCTGCGCAGGCGGCCAGATCGCGGTATCGCTAAAACTATATGCCGAGGCTCTGGACCCCGGCCTTCGCCGGTGTGACGAAACAAACGGTAAGGCGAGCACCCACCCCTCACCCCAACCCTCTCCCCGAAGGGGAGAGGGAGCAGAACGAACGCCCACGTCGAGCAAACGACACGCACACCACCAACACAACCCCTATTCAGATGACAAACCCCAGACTCCTCCCCCTGACATAGCCGTCCAAATCAGTTTTACTACCGTCATGCCCCAGGCCAAGCCCACCACCACCCCATCGCCAGCGACCACCGTCGCCCGGACCACCACGCGATGAATCCGCCCCTCATCCTCACGCCACAGGCGATGGCGCCGCTCAACACCCGCATCGCGTTCCTGCTGGAGCTGGCGCGTCGTCTGCACCAGTACGGCACGGCGGCGCCGCGCCTGGAGGGGGCTATCGGCGGGGCGGCGCAACGATTGGGTTTGGTGGCGGACGTCTGGTCCAGTCCCACGGCCATCATCATCTCGTTCACCGACCTCACGCAGGGTGAGGACGAGGTGGCTCAGGTCACCCAGGTGATGCGTCTGGCGCCGGGCGACGTGAACCTGGCGCGGTTGAGCGACGCCGATGCTATCGCCGATAAGGTGATCGCGGGCGACATCGATCTGCGCGGAGGGTTTCGCCAGCTCCGCGAACTGGGGCGGCCGGACACGCGCCGCGCGCAGGCGGGCGTGATCGCGAGTTACGGCCTGGCGGCGGCGAGTGTTGTGGCGCTGCTGTTGCATAGCTCGTGGGCGGATCTCATCGCGGCGGCGGTGATCGGCCTCATCATCGGCACGATCACTGTGCTTTCTGCCACACGGCCTCGGCTGGCCGTGGCGAGTGAGGCCATCAGCGCGCTGGTCGCTACGACCATTGCTATCGTAGTCAGCCAGTTCGTGGTGCCGTTGGCGATCAAGTCAGTGATCCTGGCGGGATTGATCGTGCTCATGCCGGGCATGGCACTCACCACGGCGGTGCGCGAGATCTCCAGCCAGCATCTGGTGGCGGGCGTGGCACGCATGGGTGGTGCGATCGCGACGCTTATCAAACTCACCTTTGGTGCGGTGGCAGCGACCACGCTGTGTACGGCATTCGGCATCGAAGGCCGCGATTACGCGTTGCCGCCTTTGCCATCGTGGACGGATTATCCGGCGTTGATCCTGGGCGCTTTCGCCTTTGCCATTTCCTTCCGCGCGGCACGGCGCGACTGGCTGGTGGTCATGGCGGCGGTGGTGATCGGATATCTGGCGACGCGCTGGGGTGGTGCGTTGGCCGCCAAACTGCCGGCGGCGCCGTTCGGTGTGTTCCTGGGCGGATTGATCCTGAGCAGTCTTGCCAATCTGTATGCGCGTTTTGTGCACCGGCCGGGCGCCATCATTCGCGAGCCCGGCATCATCCTGCTGGTGCCGGGAAGTACAGGGTTTCGCAGCGTGTCGTATTTGCTCGAGCGGGACACCACGTTGGGCATGGACACCAGTTTGCTGCTGGTAACGCTGCTCATTGCGTTGGTGGCCGGATTGTTGTTCGGCGATCTGCTTATTGCGCCACGCCGTTCGTTGTAAAAATGCGAGGCCGCAAATAAAAATGCCGACCCTTGGGTCGGCATTTTTTTGTTTACAGGATGGACGATCAGATCGCCAGATCCTTTTCCTTTTTGCCGGCCTTCAGTGCGTCATTGAACCAGCGCGGACGCTTGCCGCGACCCGACCACATCTGCTCAGGATCAGCGGGATTGCGATACTTGGGAGCCACTGTGCCACCGCTGCGACGGGCCTTGCCGGCGCGTGCGCTGCCAAAAATATCTTCAACCGAAAAACCCTCGGCCTTGATCAATGCGTGGATTTTCTCGCGAAGCTTGGAAACCTTTTCCTTGCGCAATTCGTGCTGGCGAGTCTGCGCCTTGCTGATCAGGTCGTTGAGCTGATTATGGTTGAGGTTCTTGATATCAACTGCCATGCGTTACTCCCGGGGGTGAGTGTGGCTACTTGCACGGGCACCGCAACTTAGGGCAGTACCTCTTATGGTTTATTGATTTTTACCGATTCAACGTTTTGATGCAAAGCCGACATTGCCAGGAACGGGTAAAGCCATTTGTTTCATCTGATTCCAATAATGGGCCCTGTGGATTTATGTGGCGCCCATCCCCCTTTAGTTCGAATCATGACGCATGGCACATGACGATTAATCGATGGCCGACCGTTCGGTGGAAAATGTCTGGCGTCGGACCGTAAATGACTGCGATAGGCCAATGGAACCGGGCTGAAAATGTCAGCGCCGGACAATAAAGAAAAACGGCCGCTTGCGCGGCCGTTTTTTATGACAACTGATCCTGCATTAACCGAGCAGTGCGAACAGCTCGTCTTGCGTGACGGCCCGGGCTTCGGCCTCGTTGCGGGCACGGTATTCCAGCGTACCGGCGGCGAGGCCGCGCTCGCTGACGACCACGCGATGTGGAATGCCGATCAGTTCCATATCCGCGAACATGGCGCCTGGGCGCAGGCCACGGTCGTCTAGCACCACGTCGATGCCGCGGGCCTGCAGCGCCTTGTAGAGCGACTCGGCGGCCTGACTGATCTCGGGCACGTTCTTGGGATTGATCACGCACACAGCCGCGCGCCAGGGGGCCATCGGCTCGGGCCAGATGATGCCGGCGTCATCGTGGCGCTGTTCGATGGCGGCCGCCACGATGCGACTGACGCCGATGCCGTAGCAGCCCATCAGCATTACCTGGGCCTTGCCGTTCTCATCCAGCACGGTGGCCTTGAGTGCCTCGGCGTACTTGCTGCCGAGCTGGAACACGTGACCCACCTCAATACCGCGCGCGATCTGCAGGGTGCCCTTGCCATCCGGCGAAGGGTCGCCAGCGACGACCTTGCGGATGTCTTCCACACGGGTCACGCGGGCGTCGCGATCCCAGTTGGCGCCGGTGTAGTGGGTGCCGTCCTGGTTGCCGCCGCAGACGAAATCGGCCAACACGGCCGCGCTGCGATCGATGATGACGGGGATGTTCGCCGGCAGCCCAGCCGGCCCGATGAAGCCGGGGCGGGCACCGGTAGCGGCGAGGATTTCCTCCTCGGAGGCCAGCACGGAATCACCCGGCATCTCAGCCAGCTTGCCGGCCTTCACCTCGTTGATCTCGTGGTCGCCGCGCACGCACAGCGCGACGAGGCCTTCGGTGCCGCGCACCAGGATGGTCTTCACGCACTGCTGCGGCGTGACCTTCAGGAAGGCGGCGACGTCCTCGATGGTCTTCTGCGTGGGTGTATCCACGCGCTGGAGTCCGGCGGACGCGGCGGCGCGCTCGGCGGTGGGTGCCAGCGCCTCGGCCTTCTCGATGTTGGCGGCGTAGTCGGAGCCGTCGGAGAAGATCAGTGCGTCTTCGCCCGAATCGGCCAGTACCTGGAATTCGTGGCTGGCGTTGCCGCCGATGGCGCCGGTGTCGGCCTGCACAGCGCGGAACGTCAGGCCCAGGCGGGTGAAGATGCGTGTGTACGCCTGGTACATGGCGTCATAGGTTTCAGCCAGCGATTCCTGGGAGAGATGGAAGGAGTAGGCGTCCTTCATCAGGAACTCGCGCGCGCGCATCACGCCGAAGCGCGGGCGGATCTCGTCGCGGAACTTGGTCTGGATCTGGTAGAAGTTGACCGGCAGCTGCTTGTAGCTCTTCAGCTCGTTGCGCGCGAAGTCGGTGATCACTTCCTCGGCCGTGGGCGCGTAGCAGAACTCCTGCTCCTTGCGGTCCTTGATCTTCAGCAGCTGCGGGCCGAATTTCGCCCAGCGACCGCTTTCCTCCCACAGCTCTTTGGGCTGGATGGTCGGCATGAGCAGTTCGACCGCGCCGGCGCGGTCCATTTCCTCACGGACGACGGCCTCCACCTTGCGCAGCACGCGCAGGCCCAACGGCGACCAGGTGTACAGGCCGGAGGCCAGCTTGCGGATCATGCCGGTGCGCAGCATCAGGCGATGGCTGGTGATTTCGGCGTCGGCAGGGACTTCCTTGACGGTGGCCAGGTGGAATTGGCTGAGGCGCATGCGAACGGATCCGGCGGAGAAAGAGGGCGATTATAGCGGCCCGCGACACGTGACTTGGCTGACCGTGCCAGTTTCCGTGCGCTTGCGCCGCCGGGATGCGCTTAGGTGCCCGAGCAATACTGCTGGTACTGCGCCTGGGAGGTGGCCTGCTGCTGTTGGCGCTGGTCGGCGTTGATAACCTTCTGCTGGCCACCTTCTTCCATGATCACGGGGCCGCTGCCCTTGAGCGTGTCCATGTTGGCTTTGAGCGTGGTGCACAGCTTTGCGCGGTTTTCCGGGGTGTCGGCCATCGGCTGCTGGGGCGTTGCCGGCTTGGCGGCATCACTGGACGGTTCCGTGCTGGCAGTCTGGGCCGGCGGTGCGGCCAGTGGTTCCACCGAGCCACTGGTGGTGACCTTGTTGTACTTGGTGCCCTGCGGCGGCGGTGCATCGGAGTAGTGCACGGTGCCGTTGGCGTCCTTCCACTTGTATGCCTGGGCGGCGACCAGGGGCGCAACGAGCAGCAGCGCAGTGGCAATCATCAGGCGACGCATGGTGGACTCCGGGGCGTAAGGCAGGTTAAAGAAAGTGGGCTCGCTCCGGCGGCGTTTCCGGGCATATCCCGGTGGACCGGCGAGGCCGGCGACGCCCTCCTGCGAGGCCGTAGCATCGTTGCACCCCCTCCAGCCGGACTCAAGCGGGGGATGGTTTACACTGCGCGTATTCCGTCACGGATTGATTCATGAGCGACAGTACGCCCGCCAGCCCCCCGCGCCATCGGGGGATTTATCTGCTGCCGAACCTGATCACGACCGGTGCGATGTTCGCCGGGTTCTACGCGATCGTGACGAGCATCGGCGGGGATTTCAGCTCGGCGGCTATCGCCGTGTTCGTGGCAGCCCTGCTGGACGGTATGGACGGTCGCGTGGCTCGCCTGACCAACACCCAGAGCGAGTTCGGTGTGCAGTACGACTCGCTGTCGGACCTGATCAGCTTTGGCTTGGCGCCGTCGCTGGTGATGTACACCTGGTCGCTATCGGCGCTGAAGGACTACGGCCCCACCTGGGGCAAGATCGGCTGGGCCGCCGCCTTTATTTACGCAGCCTGCGCGGCCTTGCGGCTGGCGCGCTTCAACACCCAGGTCGGCGTGATCGACAAGCGCTATTTCCAGGGGTTGGCGAGCCCGGCGGGAGCGGCCGTGTGCATGTCCTTTGTGTGGAGCATGGATAAGTTCGGCGTGATCGGTGCGGAGGTGTGCTTCGTCACCCCGGTGATCGCTGTGTTGGTGGGCCTGCTCATGGTCAGTAATTTTCGCTACTACAGCTTCAAATCGCTGCCGATGGGCGACCGTGTGCCGTTCTTGTGGGTACTGATCGGCGTGCTGGTGCTGGTGCCGTTCTTCATTGACCCACCGCGTGTGCTGTTCGTCGTGTTCACCCTGTACTTGCTGTCTGGCCCTGCGATGACGGTGTGGGGACGCGCCACGCGTCGCCGGCGTCGGGGAGTCGTCTGATGGCCGGGTTTGCACCCACTTCCTTGCCGCATCGCGAGCGTGTGTTGCGCGCGCTGGGCGTCACGCCGTGGGTGCGTCGCGTGGCGGCCGCAGAGTCGGCGGCTGTGGACGTCTCCGCAGTCGACGCCATGTCTGCGGTGATGACAGGTGATTGCGTGGTGGTGTTGCCCGCTGGCTGCTCGCCGCGGGAGCTCGATCTGGTGGGGCGTGCGCTGATGGCCTGCGGCGCCGCGGTGGCCAGGGCGCCGCGCATCGAAGTGACTGAGGGTCAACTGGCTAACCCGCCCGAGGCCCGTGCGTATCTCGTCTTCGGTGAGGCGCAGGCGCGGGCGCTGGGGCGCGAATTGCCGGCGGCTACCGTGAGCCGCGCCCATATCGTGCTGGCCGATGAGCCCGCTGGCGTACTGACCTCAGGCGCCGGCAAGCGTAGGCTCTGGAACGCGCTGCGCAGCCTGCGTCGCGCGCTGGCCTCGTCTGCGGAGTAGTCCTGCATGGTCGCTGTGGCCCGTCCTCACGCCGAAATCCGCGCCATGCGTCGCGACGACGTGCCGATCGTGGCGGCGATGGAGGCATCTTCGTACGATTTCCCGTGGACAGCGGGCATCTTCAATGACTGCCTGAAGGCCGGTCACCCGAGCTGGGTGATGTGGGTGGACGGTGTGATTGCCGGTTATGGCGTGCTGTCGGTGGCCGCTGATGAAGCGCACGTCCTCAACGTCTGTGTCGGTCCCGATCACCGGGGGCTCGGGCTCGGGCGATTCCTGTTCCGGCGCTTGCTGGACATCGCCCGTTGGAATGGCGCGGGCAGGGTGTTCCTTGAGGTGCGGCCGTCCAATCCGGTGGCGCAGGCCATGTATCGCTCGATCGGTTTCGAGGAGATCGGGCGCAGGCCGAAGTACTACCCGGCCAAGGAAGGACGCGAAGACGCCATCGTGATGGCACTGGATTTGTCCCCGGCGCCGTGAACCTGACGCGCCGCCGTGGCGCGGCGCCATCGTTCGCCGCATCGCTGGTAGAAAAGTATCTGTCCGTGAAGCGGCATGGGTTGTCGCAAACAGAGCGCGAGATGCGAGCGCCCGGTTGCGCGATCGACGCTGGATGCCCCTCGCCCTAATCCTGGTGGATTAGAGCGAGGAACATACATTCGCGTCGAGCGTCGCGACGTTAGTTTCAGCCCAGCTTCTGCGCCTGTTCGCGCAGTGCGTTGGCCTGCGTGGTCCAGTCGGTGATGCGCTGGCGTTCCTGCGCAACCACTTCCTCCGGTGCGTTGGCGACGAAGTTGGCGTTGCCCAGCTTGCCTTCGCACTTCTTGATCTCGCCTTCGATGCGGGCGATTTCCTTCGAGAGGCGGGCTTTTTCTGCACCAAGATCGATCAGGCCGGCGAGCGGGATCAGCACACGCATCGAACCGACCACTGCAGCGGCAGCTGCGGGTTCGTCCTTGCCCGATTCGATCCAGTGCGGTGCGTCGACACGAGCCAGAAAGCTGATGTTCGCCGTGTTTGCAGCGGCGCGAGTGCGGTCTGCACCATCGCCATCGGCGAGCAGCACAGGGAGCACTTTGCCCGGTGGGATGTTCATCTCCGCACGGATACGGCGGATGCCGCTGAGCACGTTCTTGAACCATTCGATCTCGGCGGTGGCGGCTTCGTCGGCCACGATCTCGTCCGCCTTCGGCCACGGGCGCTCCATCAGGAACTTGGCGTCGAGGCCGAGCTTCGGCGCCACCGAATGCCAGATCTCCTCGCTGATGAAGGGCACGATGGGGTGCAGCGCGCGCAGGATGGTTTCCAGAACCACCACCAGTGTGTGGCGCGTGGAGGCTGCAGCGGTGGCATCGTCGCCGTTCAACGCGGGCTTGGACAATTCCAGGAACCAGTCGCAGAACTCGTTCCAGGTGAACTCATAGAGTTCCTGCGCCAGCAGGTCGAAGCGATAGTTAGCGAAGTGCTGTTCGACATCGGTGAGCGTCTGCTTCAGGCGCGTAAGGATCCAGCGCTCCGCCTTCGTCACCGGTCCATTCGCCGGTGCGGCGAGCTCGCCTTCTGGCATGTTCATCAGCACGAAGCGCGCGGCGTTCCACAGCTTGTTGCAGAACGCCTTGTAGCCTTCGGCACGCTTGATGTCGAAGTTGATGGTGCGGCTGTAGCTGGCCAGCGCGGCGAAAGTGAAACGCAGCGCGTCGGTGCCGATGGACGGGATGCCGGCCGGGTAGTCCTTGCGGATGCGCTTTTCCACCTTCTCGCGCACTTGCGGAATCAGCAGCGACTTCGTCGACTTGGCGACCAGCGGCTCCAGCTCGATGCCGTCGATGAGATCGAGCGGGTCGAGCGTGTTGCCCTTGGATTTGGACATCTTCTGGCCTTCCGCATCACGCACGATGGCATTGATGTAGACATGGCGGAACGGCACGCGACCGGTGAAGTACTTGGTCGCCATCACCATGCGCGCGACCCAGAAGAAGATGATGTCAAAACCCGTCACCAGCACGGCGCTGGGCAGGAACACGTTGTCCGTGTCCCAGTTCGCCACGACGTTGCCGTGCTCGTCCTTCACCGGGCCGTCCATCGGCCAGCCCAGGGTGGAGAACGGCCACAGCGCGGAGCTGAACCACGTATCGAGCACGTCGTCGTCCTGGCGCAGCGCGCCGACGGGCGGAGTGGTGGCATGTGCGCGTGCGTCGGCCTCGTCTTCGCCGACGAAGATGTTGCCCGCTTCGTCGTACCACGCAGGGATGCGGTGGCCCCACCACAGCTGGCGGCTGATGCACCAGTCCTGGATGTTGTCCAGCCACTGCGTGTACGTGGTGCTCCAGTTTTCCGGCACGAACTTCACTTCACCCGAGCGCACGGCGTCGAGCGCCGGCTCGGTGATTTCCTTGCGGCCCTTCTCGCTGGTGAGGTCGAGGAACCACTGGTCGGTGAGCATCGGCTCGATCACGGCATCCGAGCGCTGGCTCACCGGCACCTGCAGCTTGTGCGGCTTGGTTTCCACCAACAGGCCTTCCGCTTCCAGGTCCGCGAGCACGGCTTTGCGTGCTTCGTAGCGGTCCATGCCGCGGTACTTCTCCGGCCCGTTTTCATTGACCTTCGCGTCAAGCGTGAAGATGTTGATCGGCGTCAGGTTGTGGCGCTGACCGACGGCGTAGTCGTTGAAGTCGTGCGCAGGCGTGATCTTGACGAAGCCGGTGCCAAATTCGCGATCGACGTAGTCGTCGGCGATCACCGGAATCTCACGGCCGCTCAGCGGCAAGCGCAACGTCTTGCCGACGAGGTGCGTATAACGCTCGTCTTCCGGATTCACGGCGACGGCGACGTCACCCAGCATGGTTTCCGGACGCGTGGTGGCGACCACAACGCTGTCCTTGCCGTCTGCTGTGTAGTAGCGGATGGACCACATATGGCCATCACGCTCGACATTGTTCACTTCCAGGTCCGAGACCGCCGTGCCCAGTGCCGGATCCCAATTCACCAGGCGGTTGCCACGGTAGATCAGGCCCGCGCGGAACCAGTCGACGAACACCTTGCGCACCGCGGCCGACAGACCCGGATCCATGGTGAAGCGCTCGCGCGACCAGTCGGCAGCGACGCCGAGTCGACGCATCTGGTTGGTGATGGTGGAGCCGGACTCTTCCTTCCACTGCCACACGCGCTCGATAAAGGCTTCGCGGCCCAGGTCATGGCGCGTCTTGTTCTCTACCGCGAGCTGGTTCTCCACGATCTTCTGCGTGGCGATGCCGGCGTGGTCCGTGCCTACCTGCCACAACGTGTTCATGCCACGCATGCGCTGGTAGCGGATCAGCATGTCCATCACGGTCTGCTGGAACGCATGGCCCATGTGCAGGGTGCCAGTGACGTTCGGCGGCGGCAGCAGGATGCAGTACGGCTCGCCCTGGCCGGTCGGCTTGAAGTCGCCGCTGGCTTCCCAGGCGGCATACCACTTCGATTCGATCTGGCCGGGCTCGAAACTCTTGTCCATCAGGGGCTCGCGATTGCGCGCCGAGGCTGGCGCGTGGGGATTGACGTTAAAGGGTCGATTGTACGGGTGGGGGCGCTGGGGTGCCATTTTTGGCTGGCGGCCGGGCTTGCGTCGCCGTTGCTCCCTCTCCCCTCCGGGGAGAGGGTTGGGGTGAGGGGTCAATCTAGCCTTACCGTTTTATCGTCGCCGTCATCCCTGCGAATCCCACAAAAGGGGCAAGGGCAGGGAGCGCTTTGCAACAGCCGAATGGCTGGTCATCCAGCAGTGACTTTGCGCTTGGTTATCGCGCTACGGCGACCTGGCTCGCCTGCGGCGGGCTTCCGACCTCCTGCCGGAGGCCGGGTCACTTTTCTTTGCTTGCCCAAAGAAAAGTAACCCAAAGAAAGGGCACCCCCACTTGGCGCTGGCCGGCTATGCCGGCCAGTTCGTGAGGGGCGGCCGGGCTTTTCGACTGGGCTCCTGCCCCGGCGAAAAGGGATCGGCATCCATGCCGATCCCCCTGCGGGCCTTCTCGTCCACCCCTCACCGCCGCACAGGGGGCCCGAAGGTCAAAGGCGCCGAGCCGAAGGCTCGTGCAGCAACGCTGCACATCGCCCCTTGAGAAGCATTCGCGGCTCAGCCCCGCAGCTTCCGCCCATAAGCGTGAACCTCATCCACCAGCACCTTCACATGCTCCGGATTCACTTCCGGCGTAATGCCGTGGCCCAGGTTGAACACATGCCCAGGATGGTTGCCGTAGCTGTCCAGTACGCGGCGCACCTCGCGGCGGATCACTTCCGGATCGGCCAGCAGGATGGCGGGGTCCAGGTTGCCCTGCAGCGCCACACGGCCAGCCACGGCCTGACGGGCGTCGGCAAGGTCGATGGTCCAATCCACGCCCAAGGCGGCGCAGCCGGTGTCGGCCATGGCCGACAAGTGCCGACCGGCGCCCTTGGAGAACAGGATCACGGGCAGTTCGCGGCTGGCCGGGTGGGCCTTGAGTGCTTCGACTACCTGGGCCATGTAGCGCAGCGAAAACTCGCGGAACGGCGCGGGGCCGAGCAGGCCACCCCAGGTATCAAACACCATCAGCGCCTGCGCGCCGGCCTCGGCCTGGGCGATCAGGTACGCAGTGACGGCCTGGGCCAGCGTGTCGAGCAGGCGGTGGGCGAGGGCGGGCTCGCTCCAGCACATGGCTTTGAGGCGGGCGAAATCGCGTGAGCCCTGGCCTTCCACCATGTAGCAGGCCAGCGTCCAGGGGCTGCCGGAGAAGCCGATCAGCGGCACACGGCCATGCAGCTCGCGGCGGATCAGGCGCACAGCGTCCATCACATAACGCAGCTCGCCTTCCATGTCCGGCACGCCGAGTTTCTCGATGTCGGCCTTCGTGCGCACCGGATGCGCGAACTGCGGGCCTTCGCCCTGGGCAAAGCTCAGCCCCAGGCCCATCGCGTCGGGAATGGTCAGGATGTCCGAGAACAGGATGGCTGCATCCAGCTCGAAGCGCTCCAGCGGCTGCAGCGTCACCTCGCAGGCCAGCTCCGGATTTTGCGCCAGCGCCATGAAGCTGCCGGCGCGAGCCCGGGTGGCGCGATACTCCGGCAGGTAGCGGCCGGCTTGGCGCATGACCCACACGGGCGTGGTGTCGGTGGCCTCCCGGCGCAATGCGCGCAGGAAGCGGTCGTTCTTCAGGGCATCACTCATTTCAGGATCCGTAAGGGCCGTCCTGGCCCTGGCTGAACATCACGCGGAAGCCGCGCTTGAGTTGCGCGTCGCGCGCTTTTTCGAACGCGGCGAGTGCATCGTCGCGCTCCAGAAACTGCTCGCGCTTGAGCGTGGCCTTACCGCCTTGCACACCCGATTCGCGATACAGCGTCCAGCCACCCAGCAGATCCTGCTCCAGCACGATCTGGACGTAGCGCGGCGCCTCGGCGGTGGCGGACATGGCTTGCAGGTAGAGGCGCATGGAGTCGGGTTCGAGGAAAAAGGGCGGTAGGCCGCAGAGCTCGCATTCTAGAAGGCTTCGTGCCCAGTGGCGAGGCAGTGCGCCTTTTCGCGCGGGCGGCCTACGTGTTGTGTGGCTGCTAAGGCCAGAGCCCGTTCGGCGGATCTTCGTGTGCATCCAGTAGCCGGAAGTGCCCGTGTTCGAAGATGTAGTTGTACGTGCCGTGCCCGTGTTCGTTGCGGCTGCCGGCGACCACCAGCAGGTTGCTGTCGATGCGGTAATCGAGCGGCATGATCTCCGTATCGAACAGTTTGTCCTCCACGCCCCAGCTGACAGTGAACGGCAGCCAGGAGACCTCGCCATTGCGGGCGTCCAGGGCAAAAATCTGCAGGCAGCCACCGCCGCAGCCGACGGCGGAAAGCACGTAGTGGCCAGCGAAATTGACTTTCTCGCTGGCGGCGGCGTCTCGGATCATGGTGCGGTAGCGCTTGTCCTGCGCACTGCGAAGCATGGGTGCGGCGACTTGCCCTTGGTAGACGTTCTGCACCCGGAAGTTGTCGAAGCGCTGTAGCGATGCGCTATGCGCAGTGTGGACGACCCCGACAAGGAGCAGGGCGAGCAACCATGCGTTCGTTCTGCGCGTCATCGGGTGTCGCTAGAGCCGGTCAACGGCAGTTGTCGCGCAGCACGGCGAGCACGTCGGCTTCGTCCACGCCGCTGACGATGTCCGCCTGGCCGATACCACGCCACAGGATCAATCGCAGGGTGCCGGCCAGATTCTTTTTGTCCAGTCGCATCAGGGTGAGCAGGGGCTCCGGCTCCATGCTGGGCGGAATCGTCGTCGGCAGGCCCACCGCGTCGAGCAGGCGGTGCAGGCGCGTGGTGTCGGCGGACTCGCTCATGCCCAGCCGTTCGGAGAGCTGCGCGGCGAGCAGCATGCCAACGGCCACGCCTTCGCCGTGTAGCAAGACTTTGTACTTGCCCGCAGTTTCCAGCGCGTGGCCAAAGGTGTGGCCCAGGTTGAGCAGGGCGCGTTCACCTTGTTCCGTTTCGTCGCGCGCAACCACGCCGGCCTTGTATTGCACCTTGCGTGCGATGGCCTCGATCAGCGGGCCCGCCTCACGCGCATTCAGCGCGTCGGCGTTCGCTTCCAGCCACGCGAAAAAGTCAGCGTCGCCGATGGCAGCGCCCTTGATCACCTCCGCAAGCCCCGCGCGGTATTCGCGCTCGGGAAGCGTGGTGAGAGTGTCGGTATCGGCAATCACCGCGCGCGGCTGGTGGAACGCGCCTACCAGGTTCTTGCCGGCAGGCAGGTTTACGCCGGTCTTGCCGCCCACGGACGAGTCGACCATCGACAGCAGTGTCGTCGGCATCTGGATGAAATCGATGCCGCGCATCCAACAGGCCGCACTGAAGCCGGCCAGATCACCCACCACGCCACCGCCCAAGGCGATGACGCACGCATCGCGCGTGGCGCCCAGTTTCGCCAATGCGTCCAGCGCGAGGCCGACGTTGGCGAAGGTCTTGTGCGCTTCGCCGTCGTCGATGAGGAACGACGACCATGAAAGACCATCCAATCCTTCCGCTATGCGCTCCAGATAAAGTGGCGCCACGGTGGTGTTGCTGATCACCAGTGCATGCCGGCCGCGCAACGCAGCGCGCCAGCGGGCGTGATCATTGAGCAAGCCGGGGCCAATCCAGACGGGATAGCTGCGCTCGCCGAGGGCGACGTCGATGGTGCGGGGCTGGGTATGCGTAGTCATGCGGCGTGTTGGCGATGCCAATGTTGGTCGATCAGAAGAATGCTGCGCAGGCTGGCGGTATGGACGGTTTCGTGGGCGCCAGGGATGGCCAGGTCCGCGACTTCTTCATACAGCGACGTGCGTCGTTGCGACATCGCGGTGAGTCGTTCCGCGCGGTCCGCGCCGGCCAGCAAAGGGCGCTGGCGATCCTGGGCGAGGCGCTCCAACTGCTGCTCCAGCGTGGCCTGCAGCCACAGCACGTAGCCACGCTCGGCCAGCAGGCGACGGTTGGCCGGGTCGAGCACGGCGCCAGCGCCCGTGGCCATCACCACGCCGGCGCGCGCGCTGCATTCGGCCAGCAGGGTGGTTTCACGCTGGCGAAAGCCAGTCTCGCCCTCGATCTCGAACACGGTGCTGACCGGTACGCCGCAGACCCGCTCGATCTCCTGGTCGAGATCGACGAAGCTCAGCCCATAATGGTCAGCCAGCCGACGACCGATAGTCGTCTTGCCGGCGCCGGTCGGGCCGATGATGAACAGGTTGCACGATGGATTCATGGGTAAATGCTAACAGGCGCGAAAGCGCACGACTGATTCTCTCGACGAGGAGAATGCCATGAACGCGCGCGTGCTGATCGCTGGCGCGGGCGACGTGGGGCTGCGCGTAGCGCACCGATTGCGTGAGCGTGGTGACGACGTTTGGGCGCTGCGGCGTACCGCCCAGGCCGGTGATGGCGATGGCATCTGCTGGACTCAGGGCGACCTGACCCGGCCGGAAACACTGCACGACCTGCCCACAGGCATCAGCCATGTCGTGTACCTGCCCACGCCCGATGCCCGCGACGAGGCGCTGTATCGCGCCGTGTTCGTGGATGGATTACGGCATCTGCTTGGCGCGCTCGGCGGCTCCGAATTGCAACGCCTGTTGTTCGTCTCATCCAGCGCCGTTTACGGCGAACATGACGGTGCGTGGATCAACGAAGACACGCCTGTCGATCCACCGGGCTTCAATGGTCGCGTATTGCTGGACGCAGAGCGCTATGCGCATACGCACGCGCCCTCAGTCACTTTGCGATTGGCGGGACTCTACGGACCCGGTCGCCTGCAGTTGATCGATCGGTTGCGCGCCGGCACGGCCCGCGTGCCCCGCACCACGCCACACTGGGCCAACCGCATCCACGTCGACGACGCGGCCGCGGCGATCGTGCATCT
Source organism: Dyella sp. AD56 (assembly GCF_002878475.1). Taxonomy (NCBI): domain Bacteria; kingdom Pseudomonadati; phylum Pseudomonadota; class Gammaproteobacteria; order Lysobacterales; family Rhodanobacteraceae; genus Dyella; species Dyella sp. AD56. The sequence continues at coordinate 35,947 of NZ_NRDP01000002.1, read as the reverse complement.
GCTGTTCGCGCAAGATCCGCAGTCGCTTTACCTCGGTGTCGACGACACGCCGCTGCCACTGGACGTGCTCTATGACGATCTCGCGCGCCGCGTGCATGCGCCGGTACCGGGCGACGGTGCAGCGCCACCGGGCATCGGCAGCAAACGTTTGAGCAATGCCCGATTGCGCGCCAGCGGCTTCGTACCGCAATGGCCGGATGCACGTCTGGGATATGCAGCCCTGCTCGACGGTGACAATTGAGTCACCAGCCACAAGTACATCGACGTTCCATTCAACCAACCCAGGAGAAGCATCCATGCCAGCCAGCGTCTCGCTCCACATGGTCACCACCAGCAACGAGTTGCCGGGGCATCGCATCGTGCGCCCGATGGGCATCGTGCGTGGCATCACCGTGCGTTCGCGCAGCGTGGTGGGCAACCTCGGCGCCGCTCTGCAGACCCTGGTGGGTGGCAACATCACCATCTACACGGAACTGTGCGAGAAGGCGCGCGAGGAAGCCTTTGAGCTGATGTTGAGGCATGCCGCCGAACGCGGCGCCAACGCCGTAATCGGCATGCGCTACGACGCCAACGATGTGGCCGAGGGCGTGACCGAAGTGCTGGCCTACGGTACGGCGGTGCAGGTGGAGCCGGCCGCCTAAGAGCCGCTAACAAAACTACTGCGCGACCGTCAGGCGGGCGCGGTCGGTGCTCGGAATCCTCATGTACGCGCAAGTACACTCCGGTTCCTGCGCGCCGCCCGCACCCGCCTGACGGCCGCTCGCTACGTTTTGTTAGCGACTTTGAATATCAGCTGTGGTTGACGGCGATGACGTGTCGGTCATCGTCGTATTCCACCGTGGCATCGGCCAGCTCGGGCAGGATGGCGAGTGCGTGCCGGCTCAGGCGCTCATAGTGAGCCAGAAAGCGCACCATGGCCTCCGCGTCCATCGCCAGCGGGGCGTGCCGGGCCAGTAGCTCTTCCTCCTGCTGGCTGCGCCATTTGCGCACGACGTCCCAACTGGGCGCCAGCAACACGATCAGGGCGTCCAGTTTGCGCCACAGTGGCTGGTAGCTTCGCAACTGCTTGTTCACCCAGTGGCGCCAGGTGCCTTCCGGATCTTCCTCGCGCTCCAGGTCGTTGACCGGTTCTTCCAGTGCGGCCTGCAGCTGGGGACGTAGCCCAAGCGCCCAGCCTTCGAGGATGACGAGCTTCGGCGGCCGGGTGACCTTGGGCCATTTCGACGGCGCCGTGCGCGTGTCGCGGCCCTTGTCGAAGCGCGGGTAACTCACCGGCAGCTTGTCAGATGCCTGCGGCAATGCAGCCAGCACCGACATTAGTAGTTCGATTTCGTGCGTACCCGGCACGCCACGGGTGCGCAGCAGCGGATGGATCTGGTGAGCAAGGACTTCACGCTCGCTTCGCGAGTAGTAGAAGTCATCCAGCGACAGCACCTCGGTAGGCCAGCCACGGGCATCGGCCTGGGCCTTCATCTCCCGCGCCAGGGTGCTCTTGCCACTGCCCTGCAGGCCGGACAGGCCCAGCAGGTAGGGGCGCCGGGAACGGGCGATGCGCCCGGCGTACTGGTCGAGCAGGTGCCCGGCCAGGGTCGAATTCTGCGTGCTAGCATCTGGAGACATGCCCGCCATGATGGCGCGCGCGAGCCACGATTCAAGACCCCCATGCTGAAACCAGAAATCCTAGACACATTTGTGCAACTGTTGGACGAGGCCGGCAAGGCAGGAGAGCCTGAGCCGACCGCAATGAGCCTGGCCACGGTGGATGCGGCCGGGCGCGTGAGTTCGCGCATCGTGCTGCTCAAGGGGGCCGACGAGCGGGGGTTCCGCTTCTACACCAACTACGAAAGCGACAAGGGCAGCCAGGTCGAGTCGCACCCGCAGGTGGCGCTGTGCTTTCACTGGAAGCAGCTGCGCAACGCGGTGCAGGTGCGCGTGGAAGGCGTGTCGCGCAAGGTGCTGCCTGAAGAGTCCGATACGTATTTCGCCACGCGTCCGCGTGCCAGCCAGCTCGGTGCCTGGGCGTCGCTGCAATCGCAGACGCTGCCCGATCGCGACACGTTCGAGCAGCGCTACGCGCGCTACGAGCACGAGTTCGAAGGCCGCGACGTGCCGCGTCCGCCCAATTGGGGTGGCTACGTGGTGGAGCCGGACATGGTGGAGTTCTGGTACGGCGCCGAATACCGGCTGCACGAGCGCGTGCGCTGGAGCCGCCACGGCCAAACCTGGACGAGCCGCTTGCTTTACCCCTGATTCGATTGACCCGCCATTCGGAGGCTTCAAGCATGCGTGCAACGCCCGCCGATCACGTCGCCCAGAATGGCTTTGTCGTGCACACGCGCGGCCGCGGCTTCACCGAGATCACCGATAAGGTGGGTGACGTCGTAGCCGCCAGCGGTGTGCATACGGGCATCGCCCATATCTTCAGCCTGCACACGAGTTGCTCGCTGCTGATCAGCGAGAACGCCGACCCGGCCGTGCGCGACGATCTTGAGCGCTGGTTCGCGCGCGCCGTGCCCGATGGCGACAGCATCTTCCGCCATGACGAGGAAGGCCCAGACGACATGCCCGCCCACGTGCGCGCCATCCTCACCGGCGTCAGCCTGGTGGTTCCGGTGCACGCGGGCAAGGCGCAACTGGGCACCTGGCAGGGCATTTACCTATGGGAACACCGACTTGATCCGCACCAGCGCAAGATCACGGTGACCGTGTTGGGACATTGAACGCGTGACTGATATTCGCAACGCCGACCACTACCCGCAGCGCATCGTCTGCCTTACCGAAGAACCCACCGAAGTGCTCTATGCGCTTGGTGAGGAGCACCGCATCGTCGGCATCTCCGGCTTCACCGTGCGTCCGCCGCGGGCGCGCAAGGAGAAGCCCAAGGTATCCGCATTCACTAGCGCGAAGATCGACGAGATCCTCAAGCTGCAACCGGATTTCGTGATTGGGTTCTCCGATATCCAGGCAGACATCGCGCGTGAGTTGATCAAGGCCGGCGTAGAGGTGTGGATCAGCAACCATCGCAGCGTTGACGGCATCCTCGCTTACATCCGCCGATTGGGTGCGATGGTTGGCGCGGCGGAGAAAGCGGAAGCCTATGCGCGGAAAGCCGAGCAGCAGATTGCCCGCATCGAAGCGGCGGCTGCGCAGTTCGAGCGCCGACCGAAGGTGTATTTCGAGGAGTGGGACGAGCCTTTGATCACCGGCATCCAGTGGGTGGCGGAACTGATCCGGATCGCTGGCGGCGAGGATGTGTTTCCGCGGATGTCAGGGGAGTCGTTGGCGAAGCATCGCATTCTCGAAGACGCGGGCGAAGTGGTGCGCGCGGCGCCGGACATCATCCTCGGCTCATGGTGCGGGAAGCGGTTTCGCCCGGAGCGTGTCGCAGCGCGTGAGGGGTGGGATGCGATTCCTGCCGTGCGTGATGGGGCGCTTTATGAGATCAAGTCGCCGATCATTTTGCAGCCGGGGCCGGCGGCGCTGTTTGATGGGTTGGAGGCGATGCATGGGATTTTTGCGGAGTGGGATAGGGGGCGGCGGGGCTGACTTTTGGTGTTGCGCTGTTGGCGCGCGCTGTGGTGAGGGCTCGCGACTTTCTTTTCTCCCTCTCCCTTTCGAGGAGAGGGTTGGGGTGAGGGGTCAATCTAGCCTCGCCGTTTCGCCCATGCCGTCATCCCTGCGGAGGCAGGGATCCAGTGACTTTGCTTTCGGTTGTCGCGTGATCGCGACCTGCCACGACGCGATGTGCAGCTCCGCTGCACGAGCCTTCGGCTCAGTGCTTTTGACCTTCGGGCCCCCTGTGCGGCGGTGAGGGGTGGACGAGAAGGCCCGTAGGGGGATCGGCATGGATGCCGATTCCTTTTCGCCAGGGCAGGATGCCCTGTCGAAAAGCCCGGCCGCCCCTCACGAACTGGCCGGCTTCACCGGCCAGCGCCAAGTGGGGGTGCCCTTTCTTTGGGTTACTTTTCTTTGGGCAAGCAAAGAAAAGTGACTCGGCCTCCGGCAGGAGGTAGAAACGCCCGCCGCGTAGGCGGCCAGATCACCGTGACGCGACAACCAAGCGATACAGAAACTGGATCCCTGCCTACGCAGGGATGACGATCACAACGGTGAGGCTGGATTGACCCCTCACCCCAACCCTCTCCCCGAAGGGGCGAGGGAGTAAGACTGAGGCACGTAATGCTCTTCGCGCGCAGCCTCTGAGCGTGCTTTGAAAGCGCAGCTAAGTTGAAAGAGCAACGCTCTAGATCAGCTTCTCAACAACTACGTGCTGAGAGACAAATCAATTCGGCCGCTGATCCGCAAACGCGTAAACGTGATCCGCCCACTGCGTCGCTTCAAGATAAATCGCCGCCATGCGACGAATCACCTGCGGCTGCACTTCGCCACCGCGCAGGTTGCCTGCTTCCCATGCACGAATCTGATCCAGCAACATGGCAAACGGACCCTTGTTCTCCAGCAGCGCGCTGCTGATCTCGCGAGCGAGCGGCAAATGCCACAGCACGAAATCCATCGGCGCTTCCATCATGGCGTCGAGCAACGAGAACAAACCGGCGGTGAAAGCCATTTCGCGCTGTTCGGCAGGCATGCCCTGCGCCAGTTTTTCGGCCATATGTGCGCGGATCAGCGCAGCGCGCAGCAGTTCCGGCGGACGGTCGCCGGTACCGCTCAGCGCCATGGTGTAGATCCAGTTACGCAGGCGGGCGGCGCCGAAGAAGATGGCGGCCTGCTGCACGGATTTGAGCTGGCGAGGCAGGGCGAAGTAGGCGGAGTTTACGCAGCCCAGCAGCTTGTAGCTGAGGATGGCGTCGTCGCGCACGATCTGGCCCAGTTCAACGGGGCCAGGGTTGCCTTCCTGCAGTGCCTTCATCAGGCGCAGTAGGCTGAGGCGGCTCGCGGCCAACACAGGCACGGCAACCGGTTCGGGTTTGAGCAGGAACTGGCCCTGGATCGCCTGCAAGGGCAGCGATTCGCAGCGGTGATAGGTGTCGTGGTCGTCTACCTGGCCGGCGACGACGTGGGTGCCGCGCGCGTGCAGGTATTCGCTGCGCGAGCGCAGTGTTGCGGGATCGAGCTTGCTGGCATCCAGGCGTACGAACTGCACGATCTTCAGTAGCGGTTCGACCGCGGGATTGAATTCCAGTGTCGTGTCGCCGGCATCGAGCATCAGCGGGCAACCGCGCTGCGCCATGCGGGACAGGCGTTCGACCAATGCGGGATCGGTCGCCGCTTCGGGCTTGAGCAGCACGCCGAAGCGTGGCTGGTGCTGTAGCACGTCGGTTTCTTCCATCAACAGCTCGTGCGTGAGCCGGAGGAAGGTGCGATTGCCACGCACGAGGCGGGCGAGGGCGCCGTCCGTGATGGTGGCGAGTGCGCGACGCATAAGGACGTCTTCGTTCTCGACATCATCCTGGAACACGATCTCGTACGCGAACAGCTCGCGCCGGTTGTCCAGCATGGGCAGGCGAATCACTGGCAGCGGTTGTTCGCTGGCGGTGGATACGTCCTGGGCTGTGGTGATGGCCGCGGCTTCGCTCATGATCGATCGACGTGTGGACGATGGTTGAGTGGGACGGCAATGACGCCGGCAAAACTGGAGCACACGTGGAGGCGTGCGCGCATGTTGATGTTTGCTTAGGCCTCGGCCAGCGGTTGCGAGCGCAGGCTCGTGCGCAGGTCACCCGCGCGGCCGTACACACTTGCTTCCGTCTCGTTGCCGGTAAGTACCGCCAGCGCCTTGCGCACCTGCTGCAGACGGATACCCACGAGGTAGCCATTGCGCTGGTTGAGCTGCTGACAGGCACGTAGCGACTGCAGAACTTCTTGCCACTTCGGTGCCAGCACGCGGCTGGCTTCCGGTGCACCTTGGCTCAACTGCACGCGTTCGCCGTCGAGTTGTTCCAGACGCACCATCAGTTCGTGCTTGTTGGCGCCGGCGTGGTTGAGCGCGTCGACGTCAGCTGTTTCCAAGGCGGAGCGCTCGGTGGTAAGCGCGTCCATCAATTCGCCCACTGCCAGCCGCATCTCCTCGACCGAGGCCGTCAGGGCATGGTCTAGTTCGGCTTGCAGGGACGGGTTCATGACTTGCCGTTGAGCTGGTTGTCGAGCGACATCATGCGGTCGGCGATGCGGCCGGCGTCCACTTTGTAGGTGCCGTTCGCGAGAGCCTGGCGGATCTGATCGACTTTCTTCGTGTCCATGGTGGCACCGTCGGTGGTGCGGGCTGCTTCCTGCAGGGCGCGTGCGGAGTCGGTCAACTGCACGCGGTCGGTGGTACCCGTGCTGCCGGCAGTGGCGTCGCTGGACGTTGTGCTGGCGGGGCTCTGCGTGGCGCTGCTGCCCTGGCCCGTGGGGGGCTGGGGGAGCTTCGGCAAGCCGTTGTTGGAAATGGTGGTGTTCATGGGGTCCGTTCTCTTGGATTGCTGGCCCTGTTGCTGACAGGATCGGCCGGCTGGCCGCAAACTTTAATCGTTTATGCGAGTCGGTTCAGGGAACTGCGAGCACCTCGCCGGGTGCCATGACCATGGCGTCGATCACTTTGCCCGAGCTGCCGTTGCGTACCTTGAGGCGCGAACCGCTGTCCCCGCCACCCAGCGCGACGCCGCTGGCGCGAACCTCGATACCGTTGAGCCGGGATACCAGTTGCACCTGGTCACCCGCCTTCACGGCGCTGCGTCCCCCCAGGGCGGACGGAGTGACGACGTTGCCGGCGCCCAGGGCGCGGGCAAGGGTACGTCCTTCCAGGTCCGCCATGTCACTCACATAGCCATAGCCCAGGCGGGTGATGTCGCGTTCCTCCGTGCGCACGTCGTCGGCGCGTACGCCGTCGCCGCGCTGCAGGGGGCGCACCAGCACCAGCACCTGACGGAAAACTTGCAGTTGCACCGGCACATGCAGGGTCCAGCCGTCCGCGCCGGGGCATCGCACCAGTACGGTCATGCGCGGCATCAGTCGCGCACCGGCTTGCAGGCTGACATTGGTTGCCACGGGGCAGGGCGCCAGTTCCAGCGTTCGCGTATCCAGTTCCGCGGCCTTGGCTACGACACGGCTGCCTGGGGTTTCGTACTGGCCGCGCAACCACTGCTCCGCACTGGCACGCGCCGCCTGTGCCGGCTCCGCGGCATGGGCGGGCAGCACGAGGGCGCTGAGCAGCAAGGTGGCCAGTACGCGCCGGCTCACAAGTCGGCCAGCAACGCGTTGAGCTGGGTGAGCAAGGTTTCGCGCTCGCCCTCCAATTGCTGCATCAACTGCCCTGCCTGATCGATTTGGCCATCGCACAGCAAGCTGGCGAAGGCGGTGCCTTGTTCGCGCAAGCGTGTGCCCGTGGCGCTAAGTGCGTTGGCCGCCGGGTTGCTGCCGCGGCTGGCGGTAAGGCGTTCCAGCGTGCGGCTGAGCGCCTGCGTGTCGAACCAGCGGCGGTCGAGCGCAGCCGGTTCCTGCAGGGCCAGCTCCATAGCCTGGCGCAGACCCTGCGCGGCTTCGCGCACGGTCAGGCTGAGGCTGGCCGGGTCTTCACCGGTTTCAGTCTCCAGCCAGTCCAGAGCGAGGCGATGGCCGAGCAAGGTGCCGCGGCTCAGTGCTTCGGATTGGCGCGTGGTTTCGGCAGAGCGACGGTGCCATACGCCCAGCGCGGCCTGTGCGGCGACGGCGCGTGCGTGCTGCGCGTCCTGGTTTTTATGCATGGTGCCGATGCGCTCGTCCATCTGGCGCAGCGCTTCGCTGCTGTCATGCAGCGAGGTTTCGGTCTGGCTGACGCCGCCCTGGGCGCGGTCGAGGCGCTGCAGGCCTTGCTGTACGTCGCCATCCAGCTGTTGGGAGAACTCCCCAATGGAGCCGGTCACCAGTTCGATCTCGCCGGTGGCCTGGCTGGTCTTCTCAGCCAGTTGCTTGACCTCGTCGGCCACCACGGCGAAGCCGCGACCCGCTTCACCCGCACGGGCGGCCTCGATAGCCGCGTTGAGGGCAACCAGGTTGGTCTGGTGGGCGATCTCCTGCACCACCCCGGTGAGCTTGCGGATCTGCGCCACTTGCTCGGCCAGCTTGCTCTGGTTGCGATTCATGGCCGATAGAGCGGTGCGCAGCAGGCGCAGTTGACCGTCCAGCTCGCTCACGCTGCGCTCGCTGCCTTCGCCAGTCTGACGCGCGTAGCTCAGGCTGGTGGCGATCTGTTGCAGTGATGTCGAGATTCCGGCACTGCCGTCCGTCAAACGACCGACGTCGTCGCGGCTTTCCTGTGCCGACTTGTGCATGGACGCTTGTTCGCGGGCCAATTGTTGGGCCGCGCCGAGCACCAGGCCCAGTTGTTCCATCGTCTGCATGGCGACGGCTACCGGTGGCCGCGTAGTGGACACAGCCGCCAGCAGCGGGGCCAAGGCCTGCGCTGTGCGGGGGTGCCGGGCCGATAGCTGTGCGACCTGCGCCCGGTCACCCGCGGCGGCGGCGCGGGCGAGATCGGCGAGATGCTGGCTCCAGATCAGACTCATGGGTGGATCGTTCCTTCCTATAAGGGTCGCCCCAGGCATCGGCGGCGAACGTCGGAACTTGAGAAGCAAGCGACGTGCCATGAGGGCCATCCCGCGCTCAAGCCGTGGCTGACCCGGCCGATACGCGGGGAGTAAAGGCGGCTGGGCCGCCGCGAGGAAACCGCATGAGCGCGTGGATGGACAAGGTGGAGCAGCAGACCCGGCTGGCGGGGCATAACCGCGTGGCCATACTGCTGTTTCGCATGGGCGACGAGCAGCTGTTTGGCATCAACGTATTCAAGGTGCGCGAGGTCATGCGTCGCCCGCCGATGGAGCGCATGCCTGACGCCCATCCCCTGATTGCCGGTAGCTGCGATTACCGCGGCACCACTATCCCCATCATCGACCTGGCCGTTGCGCTGGGGTACCCCTCGCTGCGCGACGTCACTTCTGCGCACCTGATGGTCACCGAGTTCAGCCGCAGCGTGCAGGGCTTTCTGGTGGCCGAGCCGCAGCGGCTGGTCCAGTGCGACGGCGAGTCGCTCGCCGCGCCGGCGCCCGCGCTGGGCTTCGGCAGCCGCGTCAACGCGGTAACGCGCGTGGACGGTGCGCTGGTGGCGGTGGTGGACGTGGAGCATGTACTGGCCTCACTCAACGCCACGCCCACCGAGCTGTCGGCCCCGATGCAGCGCATCGCCCGGGTCCACGACCTGCAGCCGCGCCGCGTGATGGTGGTGGACGACTCGCTGGTTGCCCGCAATCAGCTGGTGAACCTGTTCCGGCAGATGGATGTGGAATGCGTGGTCGCGACGGATGGGCGCGAAGCGTTGGAGCGGCTGCAGGCCATCGCTGAATCGCCCGGCGAGGAGCGGGTGACGCTGGTGGTGTCGGACATCGAGATGCCGCGGCTGGATGGCTATGCGTTGACCCGCGCAATTCGCGAGACGCTCGCGCTGCGGACGCTGAAAGTGGTGTTGCACAGTTCGATCAGTGGAATTTTCAATGAGGCGATGGTGCGCGAGGTGAATGCGGATCGCTTTGTGGCGAAGTTTCAGCCGGATGTGTTGGCGCAGGCGGTGTTGGATTTAATGCCGGAGAGGTTTGGGGAGTTTTGAGTTTTGGGAGCGGTGCTTGGCTCTTTGCTTTTCTCCCTCCCCCCTTTGGGGAGAGGGTTGGGGTGAGGGGTGGGTGCTCGCCTTAGCGTTTCGATAGAATCGTCACCCCGGCGCCGGCCGGGGTCCAGAGCCTCAGTGTTTGGTTTTAGCAATACGGCGATCTGGCCGCCTACGCGGCGTGCGTTCCGACCTCCTGCCGGAGGCCGGGTCACTTTTCTTTGCTTGCCCACGCACGCGCAGGAGCGCGTGCGAACGGCGAAGCCGGCCCGAAGGGCGGAGGGCAGGATGCCCGGAGTAAAGAAAAGTAACCCAAAGAAAGGGCACCCCGGATGAGGCGCCTTTCGGGCCTGCGGCCCTCCAGGTGCGCGGTCGGGTTCCGGGCTTTTCGACGGGGCTCCTGCCCCGGCGAAAAGGAATCGGCATCCATGCCGATTCCCCTGCGGGGCCTTTTCTCCACCCGCCCGCCGCCTCATACGGGGACCTGGTAGATCAAGAGCTAGAGCCGACGGCTCGTGCCGCTGCGCTGCACATCGCGTCGCGGAGCGTGGCGATGCGACCCAACGTGTTGTTGACGACGTCGCATGTTGGTGTCGGTTAGAAGTAGGGTTCCGCGAGTCTTCCCGGATTCTCGCTGCGCTTCATCCGGGCTACGTTGCTTTCTCTTCTGCCTCGACTTTGATCGCTAAGACAGGAGCAACGCGACCTGTCGCGATGCGATGTGCAGCGCTGCTGCACGAGCCGTCCGCTTTCGCCTTTGACCGTCGGGCCCCCTGTGCGGCGGTGAGGGGTGGACGAAAAGGCCCGCAGGGGGATCGGCAAGGATGCCGATCCCTTTTCGCCAGGGCAGGAAGCCCTGTCGAAAAGCCCGGCCACCCCTCACGAACTGGCCGGCTTCACCGGCCAGCGCCAAGTGGGGGTGCCCTTTCTCTGGGTTACTTTTCTTTGGGCAAGCAAAGAAAAGTGACTCGGCCTCCGGTAGGAGGGCGAAACGCCCGCCGCGTAGGCGGCCAGGTCGCCGTGACGCGACAACCAAGCGGAAGGTCACTGGATCCCGGCCTTCGCCGGGGTGACGATCACAACGGTGAGGCGAGATTGACCCCTCACCCCAACCCTCTCCCCAAAGGGGAGAGGGAGCAGGCTCGCTGCTGCGGCACGGTGAACAACCACCCCAACGCCAAACCCCCGTCAGTAACCCGCTACACCCCGCGTCGACTTTCCGACAGCCCCACGTAAAACCCATCTCGCGACACACGCAAAAAACGCAACAAACCCAACAACCACGCGGCTTCCCAGGCACCACTCAAACAGTGGCACGCAATTTGCTCAAGTCATCCCGCGGCCCTCGCCGCAGGAGTGAGCGATGAGTTCCATCAACGACAACCTGTTCGGTTTGCACACGCAGGCGCTCGATACGTGGCAGAAGCGCAGCGAAGTGTTGTCCAGCAATCTGGCCAATGCCGACACGCCCGGCTATCTCGCGCGCGATGTCGACTTCAAGAAGGCGTTGGCCAGTGCGAGTGGCACCAGCAACACGCTGGCGATGACCATCACGCAGCCCGGACAGATTGATCCGCAGGCGCAATCCGCGCAGCAACTCGCTTACCGCATGCCCACGCAGCCGTCGATGGACGGCAATACGGTGGATACGCAGGTCGAGCAGGCCAACTTCGCCGCCAACGGCGTGCATTACCAGGCCAGCCTTTCCTTCATCACGGCGCAGATCCACATGCTGCGCACGGCGATCACAGGAGGCCAGGGCTGATGTCTATGTTCAAGATTTTCGATGTCGCGGGTTCGGGTATGGCAGCGCAGTCGCTGCGCTTGAATACCGTGGCGAGCAACCTCGCCAATGCCGATAGCGTGTCGAGCACGCCGGAAGGCGCGTACCGCGCGAAGGAACCGCTGTTCTCGGCCGTGCAGAAGGCGGTGGGTGGCGCAAAGAACTCGCAGGCCGACAGCGCTGTTGGCGTGCAGGTGCAGGGCGTGACCGAAAGCCAGGCCGACGTGCAGACGCGCTACGAGCCGGGTAATCCCATGGCCGATGCCAACGGTTACGTCTACGGCAGCAACGTCAATCCCATCGATGAGCTGGTGAACATGATCACCGCGTCGCGTTCGTACCAGAACAACGTCGAAGCGATGAACACCACTAAGCAATTGATGATCAAGACCCTCGACCTCGGCAAGTGAGCCGGGAGGAGCCCTCGTGTCTACGATACCCAGCACTACCAACAACACGTCCAGCAACAGTTCGAGTTCGGGCAGCACGTCGAGTGCGAACTCGGCGCTGTCGAGCACGATGACGCAGGCCGATTTCCTCAAGCTGATGACGGCCCAGTTGCAGGCGCAGGATCCGACCAACCCGGTCGACAACTCGCAGTTCGTCTCGCAGATGGCGCAGTTCAGCCAGTTGTCGGCGACGCAGCAGTTGGATACCGATCTGCAGTCGCTCGCCAGCAACGTCAACACGGCTATGCAGACCTCGCAGGTGCTCAGCTCGTCGAACCTGGTGAATCGCGAGGTGCTCGTGCCAGGCAGCTCGGCCGCATTCGACGGTACCGATGCGGTGAAGGGAGCGGTGAACGTCACCAGCGCCACCACCGTCAACGTGAAGATCGTCGATGGCAGCGGCAACGTGGTGCGCAATATTCCGTTGGGCGCGCAGAACACTGGCCTTGCGCAGTTCAGTTGGGATGGCAAGGACGATAACGGTAATGCCATCGCCGCAGGCACGTACACCATCCAGGCCGGCAGTGGCAGTACCTCGCTGGACACCTACGTCGCCGGCACGGTGACGGCTGTGGGTTACGGCGGCAGTTCGCTGGGTACGTACCTGCAGGTATCGGGCGTGGGCGGCGTGCCGCTCAGTCAGGTGGCACAGATTCTCTGACGCGCTAAGCGTCATCTCATCACGAGGAACCGAACATGGCACTTAATACGGCGCTCAGCGGCATCAACGCTGCCCAGTCCGATCTCAACGTCATCGCCAACAACATCGCCAATGCCAACACCACCGGCTTCAAGGGTTCGCGCGCGGAGTTCGCGGATGTCTTCGCGGTGACTGGCCTCAACCTCAACTCCACCGCGGTGGGCAGCGGCGTGCGTCTGCAGGACGTGGCCCAGCAGTTCAATCAAGGCGATATCCAGACCACCAACAACAGCCTGGACCTCGCCATCAGCGGCAACGGCTTCTTTGTGGTGAACAACGGCAGTGGTGTGCAGTACACGCGTGCCGGTGATTTCCAGAAAGACCCGAGCGGCTACGTCACCACGCCGGACGGTTCGCGCCTGCAGATGTACGCGGCCAATGGCGCGGGTGGTTTTGATACCAGTACGCTGAAGGACTTCAATTGGGTGACGGCGCAGAGCAACGCTACGGCGACCTCGACCATCACCATGACGTCTAACTTGCCGGCCAGCGCCACCGTGCCGACCAACGCATTCAGCACGACGGATTCCACCAGCTACAACGCCGCTTCGCCGGTGACCGTGTATGACTCGCAGGGCGGTTCGCACCAAGCGACGATTTACTACGTGAAGTCCGGCACCAACACCTGGAACGCCAATCTGTACGTGGACGGCCAGAACGCCGGCACGCAGCCGATGACCTTTGATTCCACCGGCAAGCTAGCTACGCCGACCAACGGCACGCTGGCCTTCAATACGGTGAATCTGGGCAACGGTTCGTCGCCGATGACGCTGTCGCTCAACGTGAACAACACCACGCAGTACGGCACGGACTATTCGGCCGGCACTATCCAGCAGAATGGTTTCGAAGCAGGCACGTTGTCGAGCATCGACATCAATAGCAAGGGCGTCATCACGGCGTACTACTCGAACAACCAGAGCACGCAGATCGGTCAGGTGGCGATTGCCAACTTTGCCAACGTGCAGGGCCTGCGCCAGATGGGCAATACCACGTGGGCAGCCAGCACCGATTCCGGTCCGGCCGTGATGGGTACGGCGAGCGTGGGTCAGTTCGGCGCGATCCAGTCGGGTGCGCTTGAAAGCTCCAACACGGCCGATACCACGGCGCAGCTGGTGGACATGATCCAGGCGCAGCGTGACTACCAGGCCAATGCGCAGGTGCTGTCGACCGACAACACGCTGGCGTCGGCATTGTTCAACGCGGTTTCTCGTTAATAGATCGCCATGGACCGTTCCGTCTACGTAGCGATGACCGGGGCGACGCAGATCATGCGCGCCCAGGAGGCAGTGAGCCACAACCTGGCCAACGCCTCCACGGTCGGTTTCAAGAGCCAGCTCTCCGCGTTCCAGAGCGTGCCGGTGCTGGGCGATGGTCAGCCGGCGCGCATCAACGCGGTGGCGCAGGGCATCGGCCAGAGCAGCGGGCAGGGTTCGCCGATCAATACCGGCAGGGCGCTCGATATCTCGGTGCGCGGCGACGGTTTCATCGCGGTGCAGTCGCCGGACGGTTCAGAGGCATACACCCGCGCGGGTGATCTGCAGCTCACCGCGGATGGTGGGCTGACAGACTCGAAAGGCAATCCGGTGATGGGCGGTTCAGGGCCCATCACCATCCCACCAGCCACAGACATCAGCGTCGGCTCCGACGGCACCATTTCCACGGTGCCACAGGGGCAGGGCCCCAATTCCGTGTCGCAGATCGACCGCATCAAGCTGGTCAATCCGGACGTGACGCAGATGACGCAGGGCTCGGATGGCCTGATGCACATGGGCGATGGCAGCACCGCTGCCATCGACGACACGGTCACCATCAATTCGGGTGAACTCGAAGGCAGCAACGTTAATCCGTCGTCCGAGCTGGTGAAGATGATCGCGCTTTCGCGCCAGTACGACATGCAGGTGAAGTCCATCAAGACCTCCGAGGACAACGCCGATTCCAGCCTCAAGCTGCTTCAGGGCAACTAAGGCTGCCGCTTAATCAAGGAGTGACCGATGTTTTCTTCCCTCTGGATTGCCAAGACCGGCCTTGACGCGCAGCAGACGCGCATGGACGTGATCTCCAACAACCTGGCCAACGCCAACACCACCGCGTTCAAGAGTTCGCGTGCGTCGTTCCAGGATCTGATGTACCAGAACAAGGGCCAGCCGGGCGGCCAGACCACCGAACAGACCGTGTCGCCGTCGGGCTTGATGCTCGGCACCGGTGTGAAAGTGGTTGCCAACGAAAAACTCTTCACCGAAGGCAGTATCACGCAGACCGGCAACTCGCTGGACGTGGCCATCCAGGGCCGCGGCTTCCTGCAGGTGAGCATGCCCGATGGCACCGTGGCTTATACGCGCGATGGTTCGCTGCATACCGATCCCAACGGTCAGTTGGTCACGGCGGACGGCAATCCGCTGGAGCCGGCCATCACCGTGCCGCCGAATGTGCAGAGCCTGACCATCGGTTCCGATGGCACCGTGTCGGCGACCACCACCGCTTCGGCCACGCCGCAGACGCTGGGCACGTTGCAGCTTGCGGATTTCATCAATCCCGCCGGCCTGCAGCCGATGGGCCAGAACCTATACGTGGAATCCGTCGCCAGCGGTGCGCCGCAGACCGGCCAGCCGGCACTCAACGGCATGGGTTCGCTGCTGCAGGGTTCGCTCGAATCCTCCAACGTGAACGTGGTGGCCGAGATGGTCAACATGATCGAAACGCAGCGCACCTACGAAATGAATTCCAAGGCGATCAGCAGCACCGACCAGATGCTGCAAGACCTGACCGACAAGATGTGAGAACCGTCATGGCGTCCTTCCGTTCCCTTCCTCGAATCGGTGTCGCGCTGGCCTTGGCCGCGCTGGCCGGCTGCGTCATGCAGCCGCCGCGCGACGATCACCAGTGGGCAGCCACCATGCCGGCGGAGCAGCCGGCGTCGCCGCCGACCGATGGCTCGATCTACCACGCAGAGCAGGGCATGGAACTGTTCAACGATGCGCGCGCACACCGCGTGGGCGACATCCTCACCATCACCCTGGTGGAGAGCACGCAGGCATCCAAGAAGGCCACGACCAACACCAGCAAGAAGGACGTCAGCACCATCTCCGCGCCGAGCATCCTGGGCCATACGCTCAAGGTCGCCGGCCAGACGGCGGACACCAGCCTCAATGGCAACCGCGCCTTCGACGGCAGCGGCGACAGCAGCCAAAGCAACCAGTTGTCGGGTTCGATCACGGTGACCGTGGCGCAGCGCCTGTCCAACGGCAATCTGCTGGTGCGTGGCGAGAAGATGGTGACGATCAACCAAGGTCAGGAGCAGATCCGCATCGCCGGCATCGTGCGTCCGCAGGACATCCTGCAGGACAACAGCGTGCCGTCTACGCGCGTGGCCGACGCGCAGATTGGCTACACCGGTAAGGGGGCACTGGCCGATGCGAATACGCAGGGCTGGCTGTCGCGCTTCTTCAGCTCGAAGTGGATGCCGTACTGATGAACATCCGTCACCTTTTCACGCATGCCACGCTGATTCGCGCCCGCGAGCGCGCGGCAGCAGCGTTGCGCACCACCGCCATCGTGCTGTGCGCGTGCTTCTCGGTAAATCAACCCGTGCACGCCGACAAGATCCGCGACCTGGTGCAGGTCGCGGGCGTGCGCAGTAACCAGTTGATCGGCTACGGCCTCGTGGTGGGCCTTGACGGTAGTGGTGACCAGACTACGCAGGCGCCGTTCACCACGCAGAGTTTGGAAAACATGCTGGTGCAGTTCGGCATCACCGTGCCGGCGAACGTCCGTCCGCAGCTGAAGAATGCGGCGGCCGTGACGGTGACCGCGCAATTGCCGCCATTCGCTAAGCCGGGTCAGGTTATTGACGTAACGGTCGCTTCCATCGGTAACGCCAAGAGCATCCGCGGCGGTGAGCTGCTGATGACGCCGATGCGCGGCGCTGACGGCAACGTCTACGCCATGGCGCAGGGCAGTGTAGTGGTGGGTGGTATCACCGCGTCGGGCAAGAGCGGTTCCAGCGTGCAGGTGAATATTTCCGCGAGCGGCCGTATTCCCAATGGCGCGTCGGTCGAGCGTGCGGTGGCTTCCTCGTTCTCCAACGGCGGCGATCTCGTACTCAATCTCAATACGGCTGACTTCACCACGGCGACGCGCATCGCCGAGGCGGTAAACCGTACGTACGGCGCCGGTACCGCCAGCGCGATGGATGGTGGCTCGGTGAACGTGCGTGGCCCGCTCGATCCCAGTCAGCGCGTCGCGTGGCTGGGCGCGATCCAGGCGATCGAAGTCACCCCGGGCGACGCACCCGCGCGCGTCGTGGTTAATTCGCGCACCGGCACCGTAGTGATCGGCGCGGACGTGCGTGTAACGCCGGCCGCGGTGGCGCATGGCTCCATCCAGGTGACTATTTCCGAGAATCCGCAGGTATCGCAGCCCAATCCGTTCAGCAAGGGCGGCCAGACCGTGGTGGTGCCGCAGAGTGACGTACAGGTCAGCGAAGACGGCGCCCACATGTTCAAGTTCGGCCCGGGCACCAACCTGGACACCATCGTGCGTGCGGTGAACCAGGTGGGCGCGTCGCCGACGGATCTCATCTCCATCCTGCAGGCGCTCAAGCAGGCGGGTGCGCTCCATGCGGAGCTGGTGGTGATCTGATGGCTATGGAGCGTGCTCATGCTCTCACCGTGGCCCGCGCCGGAAGCTGTTTGCGCGCAGGGCAAGGAAGAACGAGGGCGTGTATGTCGATACACAACCGAGTGATGACGCTGCCCTGCGCCTCACTCCCTGGCGGGCGCATGAACTCAACGCGGGTCACGGTGAGAGCATGAGCACGCTCCCGGGAGATGCCGCCAATAGCCTCAATACCTGGACGAATCTGTCCGGGTTCGCCGCGCTGCGCCAGACGGCGCAAAGCGACGCGAAGGCGGCACTGCCGGCGGTAGCCAAGCAGTTCGAGTCGATCTTCACGCAGATGATGCTGAAGTCGATGCGCGACGCCAGCAGTGGCGATGGCCTGTTCGACAGCGATGCCGGCAACCAGTGGCGCGACATGTTCGATCAGCAGCTGTCCGTGCAGCTCTCGCAGGGCGGTAATGGCATCGGCATCGCACAGATGTTGATGAAGCAGTTGGGTGGCGCGCTCGGCGGCTCGTCCGACGGCAGTGCCACGGGTAACACCGGAGCACCCAACGGCAGCGACAGCTGGCAGCAGCGCCTGAACTCGGTGGCCAGCGCAGCACGCAACACCGGCGAGAAGGTGCTCAAGTTGTTGCCGAAGGACGCCACGGATTTCGTCAAACAGCTGGCGCCGTATGCGCAGCAGGCCGCCGAGAAGCTCGGCGTGTCGGTGCGCGCCGTGCTGGCGCAGGCCGCGCTAGAGACGCAGTGGGGCAAGCACCTGCCCACGCACTCCAACGGCAATACCAGCAACAACCTGTTCGGCATGAAAGCCGGCAGCAGTTGGGGCGGCGACAAGGTCAGCGTGCCAACGCTGGAATTTGAGGACGGCGTGGCGGTGCAGAAGCGCGCCCAGTTCCGTTCGTACGACAACCCGGGCCAGTCGTTCGACGACTACGCCCAACTGCTTGCCAACAACCCGCGTTACGCCAAGGCGCTCAACCATGGCGAGGACGTGGTCGGTTTCGCCAAGGGGCTGGTCAATGGCGGTTACGCCACCGATCCGTCCTATGCGCAAAAAATTATTGCGATCGCCAACAGCCCGCAGATGCGTCAAGCACTCGACGCCATCGGGCAGGGCGACCTCAAGAATGTGGCCGCCCCGCCGAACTCCTCCGAGTGACCTGTCCTGGAATGACCTATGTCCAATCTTCTTAGCATCGGTGCCTCCGGGCTCAACGCCGCACAGGTGGCCTTGACCACCGTCGGCAACAACATCTCCAACGTCAACACGACGGGCTACAGCCGCCAGACGGTGCTGCAGACGGAGGCCATCACCACGGGCGGCGGGAACTACACCACGGGTAGCGGCGTGAACGTGCAGGCGGTGCAGCGCGCCTATAGCGACTTCCTGACCTCGGCGCTGTGGACTGCCAACTCCAGCATGCAGGGCGCGACCACCACCAATAGCCTGGCGACGACGCTCAACGGCGCCTTGAGTGCCAGCGGCAACCTGCAGGGTGCGCTGGACACGTTCTACGGTGCCTTCAGCACGGTGGCCAATACGCCGGGCGTGGCGTCCAGCCGCCAGTCGTTGCTGGGCAATGCGGGCCAGATGGTCAGCGTGTTCAACACGCTGGGCCAGCAGTTCGCTGCGCAGCAGAGCCAGGTGAATGCGCAGATCAAGACCACCGTCAACAGCATCAACAACGTGTCGAGCAACCTGGCGGACGTCAACGCCAAGATTCACGAGGCGGGCAACAACGTGCCCAACGACCTGCTCGACCAGCGCGACAATTTGGTGCAGACACTGTCCGGCTACCTTGGCGTGTCTGCCTTTACGCAGACCGACGGCACCATCAGCGTGTATGCCTCCAGCGGTCAGGCACTGGTGAGCGGTAATCAGTCGTACGCCTTGCAGACCGGCAACAATCAGTACGACGCATCGCGCACCGAAGTGCTCGATAGCACCGGGACCGTGGTCAGCAGCAAGCTGAGCGGCGGCACGCTGGGCGCGTTGCTGAACTACCGCAGCAATGTGCTGGATGGCGTGCAGAACCAGTTGGGCCAGGCCGCTGTGGCGCTTTCTACCAGCGTCAACACGCAGCAATCGAAGGGTCTGGATCTCAACGGCAAGCAGGGTGGCGCGATGTTCAGCGTGCCGTCGCCTGCGGTGTTGCCGAGCAATCTCAACAAGGGCACGGGGAGCGTATCCGCGAGCATCAGCAACGCATCGCAGCTCACCGGCTCGGATTACGTGCTGAGCTACAACGGCAGCGCGTGGAGCATGGCGACCACAAGCGGGCAGAACGTGGCGATGACGGCGAATCCGGACGGCACCTATTCCGCCGCTGGCATGACGCTCTCCCTCTCGGGCGCCGCTCAGGCGGGCGATACCTTCCAGATTCAACCGACACGCCAGGCCTCGACGGGCCTGACGCTGACCATGACCGATCCCAGTGGCATCGCTGCCGCCGCCGCGCTGAACGCCAAGGCGGCGACCACCAACACCGGCACCGGCAGTATCGGCTCGGTGACGGTGACCGACCCCACCAACGCGGCGCTGCTCAACGGCGCTACCGTCAGCTTTCCAACGGGCACCAGCTATCAGGTGACCGACAGCTCGGGCAATGTGCTGTCCAGCGGCAGCTATGCGCCGGGGCAGACCATCAGTGCGAACGGCTGGAGCGTAACGCCTTCCGGTACGCCGGCCGCCAACGACAAGTTCACCGTCGGTGCGAACACCAATGGCCTCAACGACACCAGCAACGCGCTTGCGCTCGCTGGCTTGGCGAACGCCAAGGTGTTGAACGGCGGCACGCAGTCGATCATCGATGCGTACGGCACGCTCACCACCTCCATTGGCACAGTGGGCAGCCAGGCCACGACCAACCTCACCACGCAGACCAGCCTCTACAACCAGGCCATGTCGGCGCAGCAGAGCGTGTCCGGCGTGAACCTCGATGAGGAGGCCGCCAACATGGTCAAGTACCAGCAGGCTTACCAGGCCTCCGCGCAGGTGATCTCCACCGCGCAAAGCATCTTCAGCAGCCTGATCTCGGCGATCCAGGCTTAAGCAAGGAACGGGCTACGACCATGCGTCTCTCAACCAGTTGGATGTACCAGCAGTCGCTCAACACCATGATCAGCCAGCAGAGCGCGCTGGCGGCGACTCAGAATCAGGTGTCCACGGGCAATCGCATCAACGTGGCATCCGACGATCCGTCGGGCGCTGGCCAGGTGGTCAGCCTTAATCACGTTATCGCGGCGAATACGCAGTATTCGAGCACCATCGATTCGGCGACCACGCGCCTGAATACCGAGGCGAGCACGCTGAGCTCGGTGAACAGCGTGCTCGACAACGCGCGTACGCTGGCCTTGCAGGCAGTGAACGGCACGCTGTCCGCCTCTGACCGCCAGAGCGTCGCCAGCCAGCTCAGCCAGATCCACGACCAGCTCGTGCAGCTGGCCAATACCACCGACAGCAACGGCAATGCCCTGTTCGCCGGCACCAGCACGACGAAGACGCCGTTTCAGGCGGGCGTCAATGGTGCGGTGACCTACGGCGGCAACGATGGTCAGCAGCTTTCAGCGGTGGGCTCGGGCATGCAGGTGGCGACCAGCGATCCGGGCTCGGGTCTGTTCATGAACATTCCCAACGGCAACGGCTCGTTCGAAGCCAGTGCGGGTGGCGCCAACACCGGCACACTGATCGTGGGCACGAATAGCGTCACCGACCAGTCGGCATGGAACAGCACCAAAGCCGCCAGTGGCGGTGGTTACACCATCACCTTCGGTACGGGCGGTACGTGGACGGCGACCAATGCCAACGGCAGCGCCGTGCTCGACAGCAGCGGCAACCCGGTGGGCGGCACCTATACGGATGGTGGCTCGATCAGCTTCAACGGCATGAACATCGCCATGAGCGGTACGCCCGCAGCGGGCGACACGGTGTCGGTGAGCACGGGTGGGCAGCAGGACATCTTCAGCACACTCAACAACATGATCAGCGCGCTGCAGAGCGGTTCGAGCGATACGCAGCTCACCAACGTGATGAGCCGGCAGATCGAATCCATCGACCAGGCGCAGTCGGCGATCAGTTCGGTGCAAGTGTCCATCGGCGGCCGCTTGAACACGCTGCAACAGCAGCAGGGCGCGTACCAGGATCTCAACGTCACCTACCAGTCTGCCCTGTCGGACGTGCAGGGTGCGGATGCGTACACCGCGATCAGCAATCTGTCGCTGCAGCAGACGGCGTTGCAGGCGTCGCAGCAGATGTTTGCGCAGGTGAAGTCGATGAGCCTGTTCAATTATCTGAAGTAATGGCACGCGGAACACAAGACCGACGCCCCTAAGGCGCGATGACGAGAGGAGGTTCTTACGCAAGGTTGACGGTGGTGATGGGCCGGTCGGGAAGGGGCGAAAACCCTTGTCCAGTGCGCTCCATCACGAATTGGCGGGAGAGGCGGCTCAAGTAATTTCTTGACGGGCCGAAAAGCTCCCTGAGGCGGATGGCATCCCACGTATGGAACCTGGCCGCCGGCAAGAACAACGCCAATCCAAACCGATCATCGGTTACGTAGGAGAAATCCAATGTCTCTCGTTATCAACACCAATATTTCGTCGCTGAACGCGCAGAACAACCTGACCAAGTCGCAGAGCGCCCTGTCCCAGGCCACGCAGCGTCTGTCGTCGGGCATGAAGATCAACAGCGCCGCCGACAACGCCGCCGGCTTCGCGATCTCCCAGCGCTACACCACGCAGATCGGCGGCCTGCAGCAGGCCAGCTCCAACGCCAGCGACGCCATCAACCTGGCGCAGACTGCCGGTTCGGCCCTGGATCAGGTCACCGCCAACCTGCAGGCCATTCGCGACCTGGCCGTGCAGTCGGCCAACGGCACCTACACCTCTGCTGACCGTTCCTCGATCGACCAGGAAGTGCAGCAGCGCCTGGCGGAAATCACCCGTATCGCCAACCAGACCACGTTCAACGGTTCGAACGTGCTGGACGGCTCCATGAAGACCAAGAGCTTCCAGATCGGCGCCAACGTCGGCCAGACCATCAGCGTGAGCCTCGGCACCAGCGTGAAGTCGAGCGCCATGGGCCAGGTTTCCGAAGTGACCTCGGGCGACATCGGCACCATCACGCTGAAGGCCGGTGATCTGACCGTCGGCGCAGGCGCGGTGGCCGCAGGTACCTACAACTCCACCACGTTGGCAGCGGCCATCCAGACCGCCGGCGGCGCCGGTGTGACGGCAACCGTCAGCGCGAGTGGCGAAATCAACATCGCCAACGCCGGTGCAACGGCTCTGGCCGTTGGTGGCGCCCAGGCGAGCGCGCTGGGCATGCCGACCACCGTGGCTGCTGCGGGCAATGCCACCACCACAGGTGTTGTCGGTGGCCTGACGGGCCTGCCGAGCCTGGCTGGCGAAGGCTTCAGCATCAACGGTACGTCGATCGACCTCAGCGGCGCCAAGAGCCTGCAGGACGTGTCCGACGCGATCAATGCGGCTGGCATCACCGGTGTCACCGCTGCGGTGAACGGTGCAGGCAACGGCGTCAACTTCTACTCGGCGGGCGCACTGAAGATCGCCGACACGGGCGGCAACATCATCGGTGCCAATGCCAAGGACGTGAACGCGGGTGCGACCTACACGGTGGGCAGCACGGCCTCCTCCGGTGGTTCGCTGTCCGGTGGCAACGTGCAGTCGGTGGACTCGGCCAACGACCTGATCTCCCGCGTCGACGTGGCGCTGAAGACGGTCAGCGATTTCGCCGCCCAGCTGGGTGCCGTGCAGAACCGTTTCCAGTCGACCATCTCCACGGTGGCGGCGCAGACGACCAACCTGCAGGCTTCTCAGTCGACCATCCGCGACGCCGACTTCGCGGCGGAGACGGCCAACCTCAGCAAGGCGAGTGTGCTGCAGCAGGCGGGCATCTCGGTGTTGGCCCAGGCCAACTCCAACCCGCAGCAGGTGCTGAAGCTGTTGCAGTAACGGACGCAGGCCAGGACGCGACTCTCCCGGGTCGCGTCCGCATGCGGCCGGTTTTGTCACCCGGCGGGTTGCCTCTCGCAGCCCGCCCGGTGTTTCGGGAGCTTCCGGCAAAGCCTTCGCGAGCGAAGGTTTTGCCGGGGGCTCGAATCTTCCCGCCACGGCGGGGCAACTTCGGGAAACTGACAAGGCAGCGCGATGACCACCACCAGCAGCACTAGCGGCAGCAGCCTGAGCTCTCTGCTCAACCAGTTGGGCACGAGCACGAATTCGGGCAGCGGCACGTCCGGTACCTCCAGCGGCAGTTCCACTAGCGGCAGTTCCACCAGTGGCACGTCGTCGAGCGGCAGCTCCGGCAGCTCCACCATCAGCTCGGCAGGTCTCGCTTCGGGCCTGGACGTCAACGCGATCGTCACCGCGCTGGTGAATGCGCGCAAGGCGGCCTCGCAGCAGCAGATCACCACGCGCACCACGCAGACCAACAGCCTGCTCACCGGCCTGTCCTCACTGAATTCAGCGCTGGGCGGCATCCAGACGGCGCTGGCCACGCTGACCTCGGTCAACACCTTCAGCAGCTACAACGCCACGCTGACGGCGCAAGGTTCCAGCAGCAGCGTCGGCACCGCGAGCACCATGTCGAGCGCCCACCCGGGCTCCTACACCATCGCGGTGAGCCAGCTCGCCACGGCGCAGAAGCGCGCGAGCAGCGCGGTGGCCTCGGGCACGGCGGTAGGGCAGGGCACGCTAAGCATCACGATCGGCTCCAACACGATGAACGTGGCGGTATCCGCCACCAATACGCTGTCGGATATCGCCACCGCGATCAACGGCTCGTCGACCAATCCGGGCGTGACCGCGACCATCGTCAATGGCGTGAACGGCCAGCAGCTGATGCTGAGCTCGAGCAAGACGGGCGTGGCCAATGGCTTCACCGTTTCCGCCAATGCCACCAGCAGCGCCGGTCTTACCAGCCTCGCGACCACGCTGAACACCGCGGGCAGCAACGAGGCGCAGGACGCCAAGCTCACCGTGGATGGCATTGCCGTCTCCAGTGCGACCAACACCGTCACGGGCATGATGGACGGTGTCACGCTCAACCTCACCGGTACCGGCACCAACACGCTGACGGTGGCGCAGGACAACACGGCGGCGACCAACGCCATCCAGGGCCTGGTCGACGCCTACAACAGCTACGCCAGCACGGTGTCTTCGCTGTCCAGCTACGACACCAGCAGCGGCACAGCGGGTGCGTTGCTGGGCGACACCACGCTCACCTCGGTGCAGCGCGGCATCGCTTCTGTGCTGAGCGGCGCGGTGAAGGGCAACAGCATCGGTACGCTGGCCAATCTTGGCATCACGCGCAACCCCGACGGCACGCTGAACTTCGACACGGGCAAGCTCGCCACGGCGTTCCAGAACAACCCGTCGGCGGTGAAGAACCTCTTCGTCGGCGCCAACGGCTACGCAACCAATCTCAGCACCACGATCAGCGCGTACACCGCCACGGGCGGCATCATCAGTACGCGGATGAACAGCCTCAACAACACGCTGACGCAGCTGAGCACGCAGCAGACCGCGCTGAACAATCGCATGGCGACCTATCAGACGCAGTTGCAACAGCAGTACACGGCGTTGGACACGCTGATGTCCTCGCTCAACAACACCAGCTCGTACCTGACCACGGCGTTGGCACAGCTGAACAATTCCAGCTCGAAGAACTGAACGCGGGGAAGCGATCATGACCTACGGCTATATGCGCAACGCCAGTGCGCTCTATCAGGACACCAGTGCGCGCGGCAGCGTGGAAGGCGCCGATCGTCACCAACTGACCGGCATGCTGTTCGACGGCGTGATCGACCGCATCACCCAGGCTCGCGGCGCCATCCGGCGTGGCGATGTGCCGGCCAAAGGCACGCACTTCGGCCGCGCGCACGCCATCATCGGCGAACTGCGCGGCAGCCTCGACCACGAGCAGGGCGGCCCTTTGGCGGGGCGGTTGGATGCGCTTTACGACTATGTCAGCCGTCGCCTGTTGCATGCCCAGCTCAACAATGACGAGCGGGCCATCGACGAGGTAGTGGATCTGCTTACGCCGGTGCGCGATGCCTGGCGCCAGATCCGCGACGATTTTCTGGCAGCGCAAAGCCGCGCGCCCAGCGTGGCGGCCTGATCATGGTGGACGCCGTGCACGCGACCCTGCTGGCTATGAGCGAACGCATGTTGGCCGCCGCCCGTGGGGATGACTGGGAGGCTGTGGCGATTCTCGAAGCCGAACGCAGCCAGCAGATCGCCTTGCTCTCCACCACGGAGTCCGAGATGTTGCCGTTGTTCAAGACGCTGCTGGCCCACACCGAAGAAGTGCGCGAGCTGGCCCGGGGTCAGCGCGATCGCCTGGGCGCCGATCTTCAGGAACATCAGCATCGCCATCGCGCACTCAGCGCGTACCTGCACGCGGGCCACGAGTAAGCGCGGCAGCGTGGTGGAAGCGCGCATAATCCCGGGCGGCCGCGATCCGGACGGCCAGTGACGAGGGCATCATGCAAGACGCTTCCTGGCAGGCATTCTCCGAACGGGTCACCTACGACGACGGCCTTCACGTCAGCTGCACCGCGCTGGCTGAACTTCCCGGCGACCTGCAGCGCGCTGCCATGCGCGACCGCAATCTCAGCGTGCTGGGCACCCTGGCCGTCTTCAGTGAACGTCGCAGCGAGCCAGCGGACGAAGAGAATCCCCTCGCGCAGGACATGCAGCGGCTCGACAGCAAACTGAACGTGCTGATGGCCATGCTGGATCAGCTTCTCCAGCAAAAGGCCGAATTGCCCCCCCGTGCCCGTGTCAGCTTTAACGCGATCGGCGCGTTATTGCCCCTGTCGATCTGGCCTGCAGGGCAAGACCGCACGATGGTGCGGCTGCACTTCGATGGATGCCTGGCATTGCCGCTCGAACTGGTGGCCCGACACGCACAAGAGTGTGATGAACATCACATTTTTGCCGTGTTTGAGGCCATGGACGAGGCCACATGTGACGCGATTGAGCGGCTGGTGTTCCGCCATCATCGACGTAAAGTGGCAGAGCGCCGACAGACGGCCTTCTAGAGCCTCGATCGGGATCACAGATCAAATGTGATCGATATCACGCTACTGAAACCCGACACGAAAGTTCTTTGACGCACATCTCGAACAGGTGCCGCACAGGGTCACCTTCCCGAGTATTGCGTAGCGTCATTTTTCCCTAGTGGATTCAGTGGTCTGTGGCCCATCGCTGGGAAGCTTCCCGGCGATGTTCAGCCAAGGTGACGCTCACCGGCAGTCGCACGTTGCAAGTTCGTGTCGAAAATTCGTGCCGACTGGCCCTCTTCTTGCTCCTCCCTCCTCGCGGACGCCGACGGAATGTCGTCACGCACGAAGGTGCAATCCAGGGGGTCACCAATGAAGCAGCACGCACGAGAGCATCACATGGGCAAGTTCGACGTACTGGTGATCGAGTCCGATCACCGCAGGGCGGAGTCGGTCGTTTCGGCGCTGGAATTTCTCGGTTATCGCCCGCAGCGTGGCGAAGATTGCGAGATGGTGGACGAGGCGACGCACGCATGGCGTGCCGTGTATGTGGGCAATGTGCGGGATGAAGTAGAAGCCGAGCGCCAGTTCTCGCGATTGGGTGAGGCTTCCCACCAGGCCATGGTGTTGATGGCCGCTGATTCGGAATGGTTGTCCCGCCTTGGCGCGGACAAGGCGGCGAACGCAAGCCGCATCGGCATCATTGAATTTCCGCTGCGCTATGAGCAGCTCTCCGAAGCTATGCGCGGGTCGCAGGCAGCGTCGCCGCGTCGCTCCGAAGTCCGGCTGGTAGGCAGCTCGGGCCCGATGGCCCGCGTCAGCGCACTGGTACGCCAGGTGGCGCCGTTCGATTCCAGCGTGTTGGTGCTGGGCGATTCGGGCACCGGCAAGGAAATGGTGGCGCGCAGCATCCACGAATGTTCGTCGCGTCGCGACAAGCCGTTCGTCGCCATCAATTGCGGCGCTATCCCAGCCGAACTGTTGGAAAGCGAACTGTTCGGTCACGAGAAGGGCGCCTTCACCGGCGCGATCAGTACCCGCAAGGGCCGTTTTGAGTTGGCCGAGGGCGGCACGCTGTTCCTCGACGAAATCGGCGACATGAGTTTGCCGATGCAGGTGAAGTTGCTGCGTGTGCTGCAGGAACGCGTGTTCGAGCGCGTGGGCAGCAATCGCACACAGCGCTGCGATGTGCGCATCATCGCCGCCACGCACCGTAACCTTGAAGACGCCATCTCTCACGGCCAGTTCCGTGAAGACCTGTTCTATCGCCTCAGCGTGTTCCCGCTGGAGATGCCCGCGCTGCGCGATCATCTGGACGACCTGTCGGAGCTGGTGGGCGAGTTCAACCAGCGCCTGTCGCGCCGCGGCCTGGCCAACGTGCGCTTCAGCGCCGGTGCGATGAACGCGCTGCATAGCTATGCATGGCCGGGCAATGTGCGCGAGCTGTACAACCTAGTCGAGCGCCTGGCCATTCTCTATCCGCACAGCGAAGTGCGGGTGAGCGATCTGCCGGAAAAATATCGCGGCCAACAACCGATCGAGGAAGTTCGCGGCGCGGCGCTGCTGTCGCTGATGACGGGCCAGTCTCCGGTGTTGCCGGAGTCCATGACCGTGGTGTCGAGCGAATCGCTGGCCATGCTGCCGGAAGGCGGGCTCGACCTGAAGGACCATCTGGCCGACATCGAGGTGGGCCTGATCCGTCAAGCGCTTGACGTCACCGGTGGCGTGGTCGCACACGCGGCAAAGCTGCTGCGCATGCAGCGCACCACGTTGGTGGAAAAGCTTCGCAAGTACGGGTTGCAGCCGAGCCTGCAGGCATAAGGATGACGTCGGCTCTCCGTCACGGAGAGTCGCGCGCCGTCGTTCGGTCGCGTCGTTTCGATCTATCTGCGCACGTGTATATCCAGCGTCACGCGATGCGTTTGGCGCGCATCGCCTTGTCTTCGTTGAGCAAGATGTTGGTTCTGCACCGTCGCGGGAACGCGTGCTATCACGCCGGCGAACGGCTTTCACGAAGCTGGCACGGGTTGTGCAGTTACACCCTCGGACACTCTTTACGCGTTGGAATTCCGTCATGAGTCAGATCGACGTCAACAACCTGCTGTCGCAGATGCGCCAGCTCACTTTGCAGACCAAGCCGACCGAGCAGGCATTTACTGCGGCGGCACCGGGGCAGACGGATTTCGCCAGCCTGCTGAAGAAGTCGATCTCGTCGGTAGCCGATGCACAGATGGATGCCGGAAACCAGGCAGCGAGTTTCGAGCGTGGCGACGACGGCGCCGATCTCGCCAAGACCATGGTGGCCATCAACAAGGCCGATCTTTCGTTGAATACGTTGACCCAGGTGCGAAACAAAGTGGTCGACGCCTACAACAACATCATGAACATGCCGGTTTGACCGGTCCGATGACGACGTTACTGCGTCCCTTGAGCAAGAGCAGTCTTCATGGCCGATAACGCCCTAGCGACCACCGACGAGCAGCCCGGTTCTCGCCTGGATCTCAAGCAGCTCGTGCGCACGCCGGCATCGCGACAACTGTTGCTGCTGGTGGGTGTCGCCGCGGCAGTCGCCCTTGGCGTCGCCGTGGTGCTGTGGTCCCGCGGGCCCAACTACGGCTTGCTGTATGCGGGCCTCGAGCAGAAGGATGCCGCCGCCGTCACGCAGGCGTTGCAGGCGTCGAACACGCCGTACACATTGGGTGCGGATGGCACGTCCATCATGGTGCCCGCGTCCGATTTGGCCGCGATCCGACTCAAGCTCGCGTCTCAGGGTCTGCCGCAGGGCAGTTCGGCGACGACCGCGGTACCCGGTGGCGACTCGCCGTTCGGCATGAGTGATCTGGCCGAGCGCACGCGTTACCAGCAGATGTTGGAAACGGATCTGGGCAGCACCATCGCCGGCTTGCAGTCGGTGCGCGCCGCGCGCGTGCATCTGGCGTTGCCCAAGCCATCGGCCTTTATTCGCGACAACAAGGAAGCGAGTGCCTCGGTGCTGGTGACGCTGTATCCCGGCCGTCAGCTCGACGCGAGTCAGGTGGCGGCGATTGTGCATCTCGTCGCTTCCAGCGTGCCCAATCTCGACCCCAAACAGGTATCGGTGGTTGATCAGCAGGGTCAACTGCTCACCACCACAGATGCCGGAAGCGCCAGCGCCATCGGCGACACGCGCCTGCGTCTGGCTACGCGTATCGAAAACACCTACGCGCAGCGCATTGAAGAACTGCTGACGCCACTGGTTGGTCCGGGCAAGGTGCGTGCGCAGGTGTATGCGGACCTGGATTTCAGTGAGACTGAAAAGGCGACCGAAACGTTCGATCACGAACATCCCGCGCTGCGCAGCGAACAGACCAACAGCGAAAGTCATGTGGGTCAGGCGAACGACGCGTCGGTGCCGGGTGCGCTGAGCAATCAGCCACCGAACAACGTGGCCCAGCCGACGGCGGCCAAGCCTGCGGCGGGCAAGGGTGCGAACGGCAAAGCGGCGGCGACCACGGCGCAGAGCAACGCCCCGGGCGACACGTCGAGCAGCGCCACGCGCAACTACGAGCTCGATCGCACCATCAGCCATGTCAGTGATCCCGCTGGCCGACTTGCGCGCCTTACGGTGGCGGTGGTGCTCGACAACAAGACCGTGGCTGGTGACAAGGGCGCGCCCAAAAGCGTGCCGTTCACGCCGCAGGAACTGGAACACCTCACCACACTCACGCGCAACGCCGTTGGCTACAACGAAAGACGCGGCGACAACGTAAGCGTGATCAACCAGCCGTTCCATCAAGACCCCAATGCCGACATGGCTACGCCCACGCAGCCGTTCTGGGAGCGGCCCGGCATGCTCGACCTGATCAAGCAGGCCGCCGGCATTCTGGTAGCGCTACTGGTGGCCTTCGGTCTGCTGCGTCCGTTGTTGCGCGGCTTGTCGCGCGCGCCTACACCGGGTCGCGAACTGGCCCTGGCGGGCGCCGGTCCCGGTGCGCCCACTATTTCGGTGCGCGTGGACGATGAAGACGTAGGCGACGACCTGGTCAAGCTCGGCGGCGTGCCGCCGCAGCTTGCCTATGAACAGCGCATTGGTCTGGCGCGCCGCATGGTGAGCGAGAACCCCAAGCAGGTCGCGCAGGTGGTCAAGAGCTGGGTGGGCGAAGATGGCGGCTGATCGCAACTTCGCGGCCCATGACGGCCATCGGTTTCACGCGCGGTCGGCGGAGCAGCGCCGCGCTGTCGTATCGCAGAACACATTTCTTCGGCCGGCCACGGCACAGCAGGTTAGCGGGCGGAACGAATCATGAAGACAGATATGCCAATCGGCGGCGCGCAGCGCGCGGCCATCCTCTTGCTCACCCTGGGTGAGCAAGACGCGGCCGAAGTGCTCAAGCACCTCAGCGCGCGCGACGTGCAAGCGGTGGGCACGGCCATGGCCGGCATGTCCAACGTGACGCGCGAGCACGTGGAACAGGTGCTCGCGCGCCTCAACGAAGACATGGGGCGTCATACCTCGCTTGGCGTGGGCACCGAGGAATACATCCGCAAGATCCTGGTCAACGCGCTGGGCGAGAACAAGGCGGGTGGCTTGATCGACCGCATTCTTCTTGGCCGTAGCAGCAAGGGCCTGGAATCGCTCAAGTGGATGGAAAGCCGCGCCATTGCCGAGATGATCGGCCAGGAGCATCCGCAGATCATCGCGCTGGTATTGGCGCATCTGGAACCGGATCAGGCGGCTGAAGTCATCGGTTACTTGCCGCCGCGCACCCGCAGCGATGCGGTGATGCGTATCGCCACCCTTGACGGCGTGCAGCCGCACGCCCTCAACGAGCTCGACGAGATCATGGAGCGCCAGTTCGCTGGCGGAAACACCAAGAAACTCAAGTCCGCCAGCGTCGGCGGACTGAAAGCGGCGGCCAACATCCTCAATGCGATGGAAACCACGCGCGAGAACGAACTGATGGCGGCCATCCGCACCCACGACGTTAGCCTCAGTGGCCGCATCGAGGAGCTGATGTTCGTGTTCGAAGATCTGGCCGAGCTCGACGATCGCAGCATGCAGACGCTGCTGCGCGAAGTGCCGACAGCCCGCCTGGTCACCGCACTCAAGGGCGCAGAGCCCGGCGTGCGCGAAAAGATCTTCGGCAATATGTCCAAGCGCGCCGCCGACATGCTGCGCGACGATCTGGAAGTGTCCGGTCCCGTTCGACTCAGCGAAGTCGACTCGGCGCAGAAGGAAGTGCTCGCCATCGCGCGCAAGCTGGCCGATTCCGGCGCGATCAATCTTTCCGGTACGGGTGACGAGCTGGTGGCATGAGCGCCGTGATGAACAGGGACGACTGGAAAGCATTCGAGCGTTGGCTTCCACCGGAGGTCGGTGAGTCGGCTGCGCCGGAACCGGCTCCCGTGGAGACCGTCCAGCAACCGACCGTGCGCGATCTGGAGGCATTGGAAGAACAAGCGCGCGAGGAAGGCTACGCCGCCGGCCATGCCCAGGGCATGGCGGAGGCGCGCGACGTGCTGCAAGAACGCATGCAGCGTCTGGACGCCTTGCTGGAGTCGGCGGCGCGTCCGCTGCGCAGCATGGACGAGCTGGTAGAACTGGAACTGGCGCGCCTGGCCATGACGGTCGCGCGCCAGGTATTGGCGCACGAGTTGCGCACCGCTCCCGATCTGGTGGTGGAAGCCGTGCGGCAGGCTGCACTGGCGCTGCCGTCTGCAACGGGCAACCTGCGTGTACGCCTGCATCCGGACGATCTGGCGCTGCTGCGCTCGCTGGACATGGTGGAGTCGCACTGGCAGTTGCTGCCGGACAATAGCCTCCAGCGCGGCGACTGCCTGCTGGAGAGCGAACGCTCGCGCCTGGATGCGCGTGTCGAAACGCGGCTCGCCGCCGTAGTCGATGCCGTGCTCGGCGCGGAAGCCGAAGAAACCGATGAAGACGCCGACGAGGTGCGTGGATGAGCGTGCAGCCGGACTCGCCGCGTAGCGCGCTGTGGCAAGAGCGGCTAGCCCGTCGCCGCCAGCGCGCGGTGGGTGTCCGCACGTTGACCGTGGAAGGCCGCTTGCGCCGCGTGGTGGGTCTGGCGCTGGAGGCGGAGGGCTGTGAAGCGCCGCTTGGCGCCCGCTGTATGGTCACCACCGCTGATGGCAGCGAACTAGATACCGAAGTCGTCGGTTTCGCTGACGAACGCCTGTTGTTGATGCCTGTGACGGAGATGCATGGCGTGTTGCCCAATGCCCGGGTACGCCCGTGCACGCATACCGGCGGGCTGCCAGTAGGCCATGCCCTGCTGGGGCGGGTAATCGGCGCAGATGGCCTACCGCTCGACGGCCTGGGTCCGCTCGACGTTGATGAGCATGCCCTGCTGAAGAAAGAACCCATCAACCCGATGGCGCGCAAGCCCATCGACACGCCGCTCGATACCGGCGTGCGCGCGATCAACTCCCTGCTTACCGTGGGGCGTGGGCAGCGTCTGGGCTTGTTCGCCGGTTCGGGCGTGGGTAAATCGACCCTGCTCGGCATGATGACGCGCTACACCGATGCTGACGTAGTGGTCGTCGGCCTGATCGGCGAACGCGGTCGCGAAGTGAAGGAATTTGTCGAACACACGCTGGGTCCGGAAGGCCGGGCCCGCTCGGTGATCGTCGCCGCGCCGGCCGATGCGCCGCCGCTCAAGCGGCTACGCGGCGCGCAGTACGCCACCGCCATCGCCGAATGGTTCCGCGATCGCGGCCAGCGCGTTCTGCTGCTGATGGATTCGATCACTCGTTACGCACAGGCGCAGCGCGAAATCGCACTGGCTATCGGTGAGCCGCCGGCCACCAAGGGTTATCCGCCGTCCGTGTTTGCCATGCTGCCTGCGCTGGTGGAACGTGCAGGCAACGACGCGGAAGGGCGTGGCTCCATCACCGCGTTCTACACCGTGCTCACCGAAGGCGACGACTACCGCCACGATCCCATCGCGGATGCATCGCGCGCGATCCTGGATGGCCATATCGTGCTCTCGCGCGATCTCGCCGAGGCAGGGCACTATCCGGCCATCGATATCGAAGCATCGATCAGTCGTGTGATGCCCGCCGTGGTACAGCGCGAACACTTGCGCGCCGCGCAGCGTTTCCGCCAGGTCTATTCGGCGTATCGCCAGCAGCGCGACCTGATCGCCGTAGGCGCGTACCAGAAAGGTTCCGACCCCCAAGTAGACCATGCCATCGCCATGTGGCCGAGGCTGCGCGATTTCCTGCAGCAGGAAGTCGATGCGCCGACCACGCTGGCCGACGCCATCGGCGGCCTTGAAAGCCTGACCGCCGGAGGCGCGCCGTGAAATCCCGCGCGAACCGCCTGCAGCCGGCTGCCGACCTGGCACACACACGCCAGGAGGAGGCCATGCAACGCCTGGCCGAGCAGCAGCAAAAGCTCGCGAAGGCGGAACAGCAGCTCGAAGAGCTGGAGAAGTACCGGGCCGAGTACGCCGAGACGCAGGGTGGCGTGAGCGTGAGTGCCTTGCTCAACCGCCGCCAGTTCGTCGAGCGCATCAATCAGGTCATCGCCCAGCAGGTCAACGAAGTGGCGCGCCAACGCCGATACCTCGACGGTGTCCGCAACCAATGGCGCGAAGCCCACGCGCGGGAACAGGCGCTTGGCACCGTGATCGATCGCTACCGCGAGCAGGAACGAAAGAGCGAGGAACGTCGCGAACAAGCCGAGGTGGACGAGCGCATGCAGCATCGTCGACCGAACCGGGGCTTGTCGCGATGAAAACCCCCAACGTATGCCAAGAGGCCACCGTATGACGCCCCCCGTTGCCCTGACGGCGAATACGCCGCCGCCCGCCAACACGCCAGCCAGCACGAGTGTGCAGGG
The DNA here is from genome assembly GCF_002878475.1 of Dyella sp. AD56. Taxonomy (NCBI): domain Bacteria; kingdom Pseudomonadati; phylum Pseudomonadota; class Gammaproteobacteria; order Lysobacterales; family Rhodanobacteraceae; genus Dyella; species Dyella sp. AD56. Next base: position 1,949 of record NZ_NRDP01000002.1, on the reverse strand, counting down.
CGATACCAGCCAGGATTTCAGCAGGCCGTTGCAGCAGGCGCAGCGGCAATGGGCACGACAGAACGATCCGTCGCCCGCAGCGCCGGCGAAGCAGCCATCGCCGAAAGCGGCATCGTCTCAGGCGCAGCCGCAGGCAAAAGCCAAGGACAAGGCAGGCGCAAAGGACGACGACAAACCAACGTCACCCACCCCCGATGCTGCCGCTGCCATGCTCGCGTTGTTGGGGCAGAGCGTGCCGGCTTCGGCAGCACCTACCGCGGTATCTGCGGATGCGGACGCCGCCGTGGATGCCACGACCGGCAGCACCGGAGGCGCGGCGCTGGGCACGCTGCCAACGACACCCGCCGGGCTGTCGTTGCTCGGTGCGATGCAGGCGAACGCCCAGCCGGCGGCCGCCAACACGAATACTTTCACCAAGGCCATGGATGGCATCCAAGATAAGAGTCTGTCCATGCTCGCGCAGGGCGCGAATGACGGCGACGACAGTGCCGACGCCACGACCACCACTGCAACGCAGGGCGCCAAGGGCGATGCATTCACCGCCGCCCTGCAGACCTTGACGACGTCGTCGAAGCAGGACGATGGCAGTGATTCGCTGGACGCCCTGAAAAACGTCGCCGCCATGGGCGCGCCACTGCAGCCTGGCTTGCAGGCCAATGCGGCCACCACGCCTGCAGCGCATGTGTTGACCATGCAGTCCAGCGTGGGCACACCGGCCTTCGGTCAGGAGTTGAGCCAACAGGTCACCTGGCTTGGCGGTCAGGACGTGAAGGAGGCGCGCATTCGCCTGCATCCTGAAGACCTTGGCGAGCTCGACGTTAAGGTGAGTGTGAAGCAGGACCACGTGGATGTGGCCTTCATTGCGCAACACCCGCAGGCGGTACATGCGGTTCAGCAGACGCTCGGCCAGTTGGATTCGATGCTGGCCCATCATGGTTTGTCGTTGGGGCAGGCGCAGGTGGGGCAGGGGAATTCGGGGCAGGGGTCGGGGAGTTCTGGTGGGGCGGCGGCGGGAAGTGGGAGTGGGCTTGCCGAGGATGCGGGTGAGTTGGCTTCTGTGGTGGCGCCGGTGGTGAAGGCGGTGGGGTTGGTGGATATGTTTGCCTGACGGTGCGCGCTTTTCTCCCTCTCCCCTACGGGGAGAGGGTTGGGGTGGAGGGGGCAACCTGGCCTCATGGTTTCATCTTTAGCCGTCACCCCGGCGTACCCCTCAAAAGGGGGCAAGGGCCGGGGTCCAGTGGCGTGGGCGGTTGGTCGTCGCCTCGTGCGTTACCGCGATCTGGCCGCCTACGCGGCGGGCGTTTCGCCCTCCTACCGGAGGCCGAGTCACTTTTCTTTGCATGCCCAAAGAAAAGTAACCCAAAGAAAGGGCACCCCCACTTGGCGCTGGCCGGTGAAGCCGGCCAGTTCGTGAGGGGCGGCCGGGCTTTTCGACGGGGCTCCTGCCCCGGCGAAAAGGGATCGGCATCCATGCCGATCCCCCTGCGGGCCTTCTCGTCCACCCCTCACCGCCGCACAGGGGGCCCGGTAGATCAAAGGCTGCAAGCACACGGCTCGTGCAGCAGAGCTGCACATCGCGCTGATGCGGAGAGGACTTAAGGCAGGCTTCGCTACGCTTCCCTACCCCAGAGGCTAGGTAAGGCTGCCGCGACGCTTCCCGACCGTTATGGAGAACTCGTCACCTAACGGCATCGGCTTTCTCTTCTGCCTTGGCTTTGTGCCCTAAAGCAGGGGCAACACGACCTGCCACGACGCGATGTGCAGCTCTGCTGCACGAGCCGTGTGCCTGTTGCTTTTGATCTTCCCGGGCCCCGTATGAGGCGGCGGGCGGGTGGAGAAAAGGCCCGCAGGGGAATCGGCATGGATGCCGATTCCTTTTCGCCGGGGCAGGAGCCCCCGTCGAAAAGCCCGGAACCCGCACGGCGTACCTGGAGGGCGAAGCCCGGAAG
>NZ_NRDP01000019.1:0-41118 GCF_002878475.1 Dyella sp. AD56 | reverse complement strand
AGGCCCGCAGGGGGATCGGCATGGATGCCGATCCCTTTTCGCCAGGGCAGGAAGCCCTGTCGAAAAGCCCGGCCACCCCTCACGAACTGGCCGGCGCAGCCGGCCAGCGCCAAGTGGGGGTGCCCTTTCTTTGGGTTACTTTTCTTTGGGCAAGCAAAGAAAAGTGACTCGGCCTCCGGCAGGAGGTCGAAACGCCCGCCGCGTAGGCGGCCAGATCGCGATCACGCGACAACCGAGCGCAAAGTCACTGGATCCCTGCCTTCGCAGGGATGACGGCTTAGAAGAAACGATGAGGCTAGATTGACCCCTCACCCCAACCCTCCCCCCAAGGGGCGAGGGAGCAGAAATGCAGCGCCTCGCTTCTACCCACCATCTCGCTGTCCGCACCCAAGAACACCCCGAGGCGAAAACCCGCTGCACCGCAACATCAACACACCCAAAAAAACTCCCCAAACCCAATCAACCAAAGAACCACCCAACAAAAACCCCAAACGCACCTGCACAAACCGTTACAACCGAGCCCATCCCTCGACATCCCCGCCACTCTGGTGCATACGTATTCACTTCGATGAACCGGCGCAGCCATCGCAGAATCGCCGGACTCTGAATTGGGGAGAGGCAATGAATTTGAATTCGACACCGGCGTCGAAGAACGCCGTTGATGATCTTGGGCAGCACGCCACTGCGCGTGTAGTGCTCATCGCCGCCGCCGCTGCGCTGGGTGGTTTCCTGTTCGGTTTCGATACCGCGGTGGTTAACGGCGCGGTCGATGCCGTGCGCGGCAATTTCGGGCTGGATGCGGCACGTATTGGTTTCGCCGTGTCATGTGCACTGCTCGGCTCGGCGGCCGGTGCCTGGTACGCAGGCCCGCTGGCTGATCGTGTGGGCCGTGTTCGTGCGATGCAGGTGGCCGCAGTGTTCCTCGCGTTGAGTGCGCTTGGTTCGGGCCTGGTCACTGGTGTGGGCAGTCTTGTTTTCTGGCGTCTTGTGGGTGGCATTGGCGTGGGCGTGGCATCGGTGATCGCACCGACGTACATCGCGGAGATCTCGCCGGCCGCCGTGCGCGGTCGACTGGGTTCGCTGCAACAGCTCGCCATTGTGCTGGGCATCTTCGCTGCGCTGCTCAGCGATGCGTGGCTCGCTGGCACGGCCGGCGGTGCCGCGGAGAAGTTGTGGTTTGGCCTCGCCGCATGGCGCTGGATGTTCCTCGTTGCGGTGGTGCCGGCGCTTATCTACGGCTCGCTGGTGCTTGGCGTACCGGAATCGCCGCGCCATCTGGTTGCAAAGGGTCGCCTCGCCGAAGCGAAGGACGTGCTGCGCCAAGTGCTGAACATGCACAGCGATGCGGCGCTGGATGCCAAGGTGAAGGACATCCAAGACAGCTTGCATTCGGAATACCGTCCTACGCTCAAGGATCTGCGCGGCCCGCGCCTGGGCCTGCTGCCGGTGGTGTGGATCGGCATTCTGCTGTCGGTGTTCCAGCAGTTCGTCGGTATCAACGTCATCTTCTATTACTCGTCCACGCTGTGGCACTCAGTGGGTTTCAGCGAGAGCGATTCGTTCTCCATCACGGTCGCCACGTCTGTAGTGAACGTACTGGTGACGTTGGTCGCCATCGCACTGGTGGACCGCATTGGCCGCAAGCCGCTGCTGGTGATCGGTTCGGCCGGCATGACCATCACGCTGGGCGCGATGGCGTGGTGCTTCTCGCAGGCCACGGGTACTGGCGCCGGCCTGAGCCTGCCAGCGCCGTGGAATATGGTGGCGCTGGTCGCCGCCAATGCCTACGTGGTGTTCTTTGGTCTGAGCTGGGGCCCGATGGTGTGGGTGCTACTGGGTGAGATGTTCCCCAACCGCATCCGCGCCATTGCGCTGGCCGTGGCTGCCGCCGCGCAGTGGCTGGCTAATTTCGTCATCACCAGCACCTTCCCGGCGTTGTCCGAAGTGGGCCTGTCCTTCGCGTACGGCCTGTACGCGGCGTTCGCGCTGATTTCGCTGTTCTTCGTACTGAAGGCAGTGCGTGAAACCAAGGGCGTGGAATTGGAAGATATGCAGGGCTGAAGCCAAGGGCGCGTTTGACACGCGCCCTTTTTCGGCGTAGATATTTAACTAATACTTTAATTGCTTAAAAGCTGATGGCCGTCGATCAAGTCTTCGAAGCACTCGCCTCTCGCCCCCGTCGCGAGATCCTGGCGTACCTGTCAGCACAAGAGTTGACGGCCGGCGACATCGCCAGCCGCTTCGACATGACGGCGCCAGCCATCTCCCGGCATCTGTCCATCTTGGAAGCCGCGGGGCTGGTGAGTAGCGAGCGCCGCGGCCAATACGTGTTCTACCGGCTCAACAAGGACAGCCTGGTCAACACGCTGACTGGCTTCGCTTTCGAAATCTGCCCCACTGCAGGTCCGCTGAAGCGCGAATCGCGCAAGCTGGCTCGCAAGGGCGGCGCGTAGTGCCGTAACCGCCCGGCGATTGGCGCTGGGTTCGCAAAGGAGCTGCCCGATGTCGTCTCACGCCCGTGCCGTCGCCACTTTCCCCAGCGCTCGCCTCCCATCGCGAAGCGGCGGGCTGCCCATCGAGGTGACGTTGATCGCGCAGTTGGGCCACGGTTCTGGCGACCAGCTCGTCGCCGGTGCAACGGCGCGCCAGCGGGCGCACGCCGGCTTCATCGACGCGATGGACGAACCGTCGGCCAAGCTGGCCGGTGCAGACTTCGAAAAAGGCGATCCCACCTCGCTCTACAGCTTCACGGTGGAGGCGAAGGGACACCCCTTCCATCGCCATGCCGGGCACCGCGTGTTCACGGCGATATCCGGCAGCGGCGGCGTGCAGCTTCGTTTTTCGGACGCTACGCCGGCGCAGGTTGCCGACGATCCGATGAGCTTTCTGCGCGGATTGCGCTACATCGACATCCCGCCGGATTGCCTGTTCACGGTGCGCTTCGGCGGCGATACCTGGCACCAGTTTGCGTCGCTGCGCCCTCGCGCCGGGCATCCCGCGCTATTCGCGCTGTCCTGCCACACCAACGAACTGGGTGGTGATCTCCCTGCGGATATCCAGCAACAGATCCGCGCGAACGAGGCGACCATTCCCTCGCTGACGGAGCTGCTCCCGCTCACCGTCCAGCGCCTGCTCGACGATGGCGCGCTACGCCACGTGGACGTCCCCACCATGGCCTTGTCGCTCGATGCACCGGCCGGCTCGCTGCAGAGTCTGCTCTGTCGCGCTGCCAGGGGCGTCGCGGGCAGGCTGCGTGGCGCATGGGCACACGTGCGCCGGGCGGGAGGCTTCGCCGCACAGCGTGGTGGCCGACATGCGGTGATGCTGTTGCCCGAACCGCCAGCCGACTCATTGCTGCACGAGCAGTTGCAGGGACGCCACCATCATCAGGATACCTCCGTGCTCGGCCTGGATCAGGCTGGCATTGATGGTCTGGGTGCCACCGCGCTGCTCAGCTCCCTGCTCGACGCCTTCATCGCCAACCCGCCGCCCGGTGTCTCCCATCTGATGGCGTTCCGCAACGTGCTCGTCAAACCGCTCGGTCTGCGCACCTCGTCGCTGGGCTGCCCGGTGTCATCGCTGCTTGGCACGGCGGATGGCCCCAGGTTCATGAACCGCTATCCGGTGATCGATCAACGCGTCGATGCGGACGACACCTTCGCGCAGGTGATTCTGGGTGCAGACGACAAGCACCTTCGTTTTCGCTCCTGCGTCGCCGTACGCATTCGTGGCGCGGGCCGGGTCGAGCTAAGCCTGGGCACTCGCGTGCAGTGCACGAACCTGTTTGGGCACGCCTACATGGCGGTGGTCGACCATTTCCACCGCAGCTATGCCAGCCCAACTATGCTGCGCGCGGCCACGGAGCACGCATTTGCCGCGCATGAGTCGCCGGTAGATGCGATCATGGCGCATGACTGATTTCCGCACGCTCCCGCTCAAGCCCGCGCTCCTCGCCAGCGTGGAAACCCTCGGCTATACCGAGATGACCCCGGTACAGGCCCTCAGCCTGCCGCCCATCCTCGAAGGGCGGGATGTCATCGCGCAGGCCCGCACCGGTAGCGGCAAGACGGCCGCCTTCGGGCTGGGCCTGCTGCAGCAGATCGACGTGGACACCATCCGCCTGCAGGCGTTGGTGCTCTGCCCCACGCGTGAGCTGGCCGACCAGGTGAGCAAAGCGATCCGCAAGCTGGCGGCCAATACACCTAACGTAAAGCTGCTGACGCTGTGCGGCGGCATGCCACTGGGCCCGCAGCTCGCCTCGCTCACGCATGATCCGCACATCGTGGTCGGTACGCCCGGCCGCGTGCAGGAGCACCTCAAGCGCGCCAGCCTGCACGGTGGCGGTATCAAGGTGCTGGTGCTGGACGAAGCCGACCGCATGCTCGACATGGGCTTCAGCGAGGCCATCGACGACATCGTCGGGCGCATCGCGAAACACCACCAGACGCTGCTGTTCTCGGCCACATATGCGGAAGAAATCCGACAGGTGAGCAAGCGCCTGCAGCGCGAGCCGGTGGAAGTGACGGTGGAAGCCCCGCACGAAGAATCCACCATCGAGCAGCACTTCCACGAAGTGGAACCGGCACAGAAGATCGACGCGCTCGCGCAGTTGCTGGACAAGGGCACACTCAGCACCGAGCAGACACAGCACGCACTGGTGTTCTGCAATATGCGCAAAGACGTGGATGCCGTGGCGCAAGAACTCGACCGACGCGGCTTCTCCGCGCTGGCCTTGCACGGCGACATGGAGCAGCGCGACCGCGACGAGGTGCTGGTGCAGTTCGCCAACCGCAGCTGCTGCGTTCTGGTAGCGACGGACGTCGCCGCGCGCGGCCTGGACATCGCCTCGCTGCCGCTAGTGGTGAGCTACGACATCGCGCACGATCCGGATACACATACGCATCGCGTGGGCCGCACCGGGCGCGCGGGCGAGAATGGCCTCGCCATCACGCTGGTCACACCGCGTGAACGCCCCAAGGCGATGAACATCGAGGAGCAGCTCGGCCAGCCGCTTTCGTGGCGCCCGCTGCGCGTATCGCCGCCGCGCGGCAAACAGCTCAACCTGGCGCCGATGAAGACGTTAGTCATCGACGCCGGTCGACAGGACAAGCTGCGCCCCGGCGATATCCTCGGTGCGCTCACCGGCGACGCGGGACTGGACGCCAAGGACATCGGCAAGATCGACGTGTTCGCCACGCGCGCTTATGTCGCCCTGCGGCGGGATCTCGCGAACAAGGCGTTGGAGCGACTGCGTTCCGGCAAGGTCAAGGGACGCAACTTCCGCGTGCGCCCCCTGCACTAAGCTCTCGATCTTCGACCGGCAAGGAAACCCCACATGATCCGCTGGCACTTTTGGGCCGCTGCATTCTGCGCACTCGCGGCCACCGCCGCTGCTCACGCTGCCGCGCCTGTCTATGGCTACCGCGTGGTGAAGGTCTATCCGCACGATACCTCGGCCTATACCGAGGGCCTGTTCTACAAGGACGGCTATCTCTACGAGAGCACAGGCGAGGCTGGTGACTCCACCGTGCGCAAGGTGGAGCTGGAGAGCGGCAAGGTAGTGCAGCGCCACGATCTGCCGTCGCAGTATTTCGGCGAAGGGATCGTGGATTGGGGTTCGCAGATCGTGCAGCTGACCTGGAAGGATCAGCTTGGCTTCGTCTACGACATGGCCAGTTTCAAGCAGCAGCGCACCTTCAATTATCCCGGCGAAGGCTGGGCGCTGACGCACGATGACAAGCACCTCTACATGAGCGACGGCTCGGCCGTGCTGCGCGTGCTCGATCCTCACACGCTCACTGCGGTCGGCAGCATCTTGGTTACTGACGACGGCCGACCGGTGGTCAATCTCAACGAGCTGGAATGGGTGAAGGGTGAGATCTACGCCAACGTGTGGCTCACCAACCGCATCGCCCGCATCGACCCCACCACGGGCCACGTCACGGGCTGGATTGACCTGACCGGCCTGTTCGACGTCAGCACACTGCCCGACCCCGGCAACGACGTGCTCAACGGCATCGCCTATGACGCCAAGCGCGACCGCCTGTTTGTCACCGGCAAGCGCTGGCCGAAGCTGTTCGAGATCACCCTGGTGCCACGCAGCCCTTAACCCTGCCATTCGGCATGGGTTGAGCCCGCCCGGGCGGGGGTAAAGTGGGGCGTTACCTTGCCCGGAGCTTTCGATGCGCTACGTTCCCCTGTTGCTGCCGCTGGCACTCAGCCTCGCCGTCTCCACCGCTTACGCGGACGAAGCACCGGTACAACCGCGCGCACAACCGTCGCTGCTCGCATTGTCCACGGCGCCGAGCGAAACGGAGCTGCATGCGACCATCGCCAAGCTGGTGAGCTTCGGCACACGCCATACGCTCTCTGACACCACCTCCGACAAGCGTGGCATCGGCGCCGCACGCCGCTGGGTGAAATCGCAGTTCGAGGCCATCGCCAAGGAATGTGGCGGCTGTATCGAAGTGGTCACGCCCTCGCAGGTGTTCACCGGCAAGCGCGTCCCGCAGCCGACGGAAGTGATGGACGTGGTGGCGATCAAGCGCGGCAAGACCGATCCCAAGCGCGTGATCGTGATGACCGGCCATCTGGATTCGCGCGTCACCGACGTGATGAACGCCAAGTCTGACGCACCGGGCGCTAACGACGATGCCTCTGGCGTGGCCGCGCTGATGGAAGCGGCGCGACTGCTGTCCAAGCAGGACAACGATGCCACCCTGGTATTCGCCGCGCTGTCTGGCGAGGAACAGGGTCTGTACGGCGGCAAGGTACTGGCCGACTACGCCGCGCAGCAGGGCTGGCAGGTACAGGCCGACCTCAACAACGACATCGTGGGCAACAGCCACGGCCAGAACGGCGTGCTGGACAACACCACGGTGCGCATCTTCTCCGAAGGCACCAAGAGCAACGAGACGCCGGAGCAGGCGAAGTACCGCGCCTATCACGGCGGCGAAGTGGATTCGCCCTCACGCAACGTGGCGCGCTACATGGAGCAGATCGGCTCGACCTATCTGCCGGACCTGCGCGTGCACATGGTCTATCGCACCGATCGCTACAGCCGTGGCGGTGATCAAGTGCCGTTCCTCGAAGCGGGCTACCCCGGCGTGCGCGTTACCGAGGGCCACGAGGATTACACCCGTCAGCATCAGGATCTGCGCACTGAGAAGGGCATCAAATACGGTGACACCATCGACGGCGTCGACTTCCGTTACCTCGCCCGTGTCACCGCGCTCAACACTGTGACCATGGCCGCGCTCAGCCGCGCCCCTGCGCCGCCCAGCGGCGTCAGCACCGAGGGTGCACTCGCCACCGACACCACCGTGCACTGGAAGAAGGTGCCGGGTGCCGCTAGCTACGTGGTGCACTGGCGTGACACCACCGCACCGCAGTGGCAGTACAGCCGCTCCGTGGGCGATGTGGACCAGGCGGTGATCAAAGATGTGGTGATCGACGACTGGTTCTTCGGCGTCTCGGCCGTCTCCGCCGAGGGCTACGAAAGCCCGGTGGTATTCCCCGGTGATGCGGGCAGTTTCGAGCGCTCGCCGGCCCCAAAATCGCCGTGACCCCCACCGTCATCCCCGCGAAGGCGGGGATGACGGTGAGGCATGTACAACGTGTGCCGGGGAACGTAAAAGCACGAAAACCAAAACCCCACTAAAATCCCCGCGCCGCTGCATCCTAGGAAACAGCGGCCGCATCGATACGGATGCGTATCAACGGACGATACCAAGGGGATTTCCATGTTTCGCAAAACGCTACCGCTGGCGCTGGCCCTGCTGGCCGGCTTTGTCCTGGCCGCCCCCGTCGCGGCCATGCCCGACGCCAAGGGCGAACACCAGATGACGGCGGAGGAGTTCGTCGCCTCACTGCACCCAAAGACGGGCGACGTGACCATTCCTGAGGCCAAGGCCACGCTGAAGCTGGCCAACGGCTATAGCTTCCTGTCCGCCAGCGACGCACAGCGCGTGCTGACGCAGGCCTGGGACAACCCGCCCGACGACAGCGTGCTGGGCCTGATCCTGCCGAGCACCGACGCGCATTCGGTGCTGGACGACAGCGCCTGGGCCGTGGTCGTCACCTTCGTCGACGAAGGCTATGTGTCCGACAAGGACGCCGCCAAGATCGACTACGACGACATGCTCAAAGACCTGAAGAAGGCCACGCAGGACAACAATGCGGATCGCCTCAAGGAAGGCTATCCCGCCATCGAACTGGTCGGCTGGGCCGAGCCGCCGCGCTACGATCCCTCCACGCACAAGCTGTACTGGGCACGCGACCTGAAGTTCAAGAAGGCCGACGGCAGCGATGACGGCCAGACGCTCAACTACGCCATCCGCGTGCTGGGTCGCCGGGGTTATCTGTCGCTCAACGCCATCGCACCGATCAAACAGCTCGACAAGGTGCGCGCGGACATGCCCGACGTGGTGGCCATGGCCGAGTTCGATCAGGGTGAGCGTTACGCCGACTACAACGCTGGCACTGATAAGGCCGCTGCCTATGGCATCGCAGCGCTGGTGGCGGGCGGCATCGCGGCCAAGGCAGGCCTGTTCGCCAAGCTCGGCATATTGCTGCTCGCATTCAAGAAGTTCATCGTGATCGGGATTGCCGCCGTCGGTGGCTTCTTCGCCAAGCTCTTCAAGCGCAAGAAGGCTTGATGTTATTCGCGTGTCGCGCCGCCTAAGGGTGGCGCGACACGGTCCTCAACATTAGCTCTTCCACGGCACGCCCAGTGCGATCAGGCGCCGCAGGCCATCGTCACTAGGTTGCAGCGCACGACTGCTCGCCCGACGCCTGAGCCAACCCGCATCGAGCAACGCGTCAGTCAGCGATACACCGAGTGGACCGCCCAGATGCAGGCGCCGCTCCGTCCAATCCAGACATCCCCGCCCCGTCAACGGCAGCAGGGCTTCGACGCGCGACGCATCGAGTCCGGCGTCGGCGAGCGCCTGGACGCCACTCTCCAGAAGACGCATGCCTTCGCTCGCCGTCTGCAGGTAACCACGCTGCAGGAGCGCATCACACAAGCCCACGCCCAGTCGCCCGGCGAGATGCCGATAACAGGTCCGCGCTGTGCATAACGCGCGATTGCCACCAGTGGGATCGGGCAGCACCGGCCGCGTGCGCGGCAGGGCGAGCGTTTCGATCAAGGCCGCGACATCGTCATTGGCCAAGTGGTAATAGCGATGGCGACCCTGCTCGTGCACCGCTAGCAAACCGCCTTCCAGCAAGCGCTTGAGATGCGCGCTACCCGTCGCCGCGCCCACGCCCGCTGCTCGCGCCAGTTCGCCCGCCGGACGTGACGTGCCATCGATCAACGCCAGCAACATGGCTGCGCGAGCTGGCTCGGCGAGCAGTGCGCCGATTTCGGCCAGCTGGTATCGGCTCGGGGAGACTGCATCGTTCATGCGCGCAGTCTAACGCCGTGCTTCGCGGCGATAGTTCGACCACCAGCGAAACATTCACTGACCACGCCGGGGACACTGTCGGCATGGACATGCATCGCTACCCCGACATGCGGATCATCCGCCCTTCCATCCTCTATTTCGGTACGCCGGTGGTGCTGATCACCACGCGCAACCCGGATGGCTCCACCAACATCACGCCGATGTCATCCGCCTGGGCTCTGGCCAACCGCATCGTCATCGGCCTGACTGGCGGCGGACAGGGCCTGGCGAACCTGCGGCGCGAAGGCGAGTGCGTGCTCAACCTTGCCGGCGAGGACATGCATCGCGGCGTGGAACGCATTGCGCCAACCACCGGTCGCCAGCCCGTGCCGCCCTGGAAACAGGCCACGGGCTATCGCCATGAAGGGGACAAGTTCGCGCTCGGCGGCTGGCATGCCGCGCCGTCCCTTGCGGTGAAACCGCCGCGCATCATGGAATGCCCGCTGCAACTGGAAGCTCGCCTGTTGCTGGATGTCGACCGCCCATTGGACGCATGGAGCGACGGCCCGGGCGGTTACGCCATCCTCGAACTGGAAGTGCTCCACGTGCACGCGCATGAGGACGTCACCGTGCCAGAGACGCAACATGTCGACCCGCAGCGCTACCGGCCGCTGTTCTATCTGTTCCGCCATTACGTAGGGCCCGGCAAGCCCATGGGCCGTACGTTTAAAGCGGAAGTTTGAACGGGCCGGTGATGTTGTTGCAGCGAAAGCCGGTGCTAGGATCGAACCTATTACGGCTTCGGTACGATTGCGGTCGAGCATGCGCATTCTGGTCACGGGCAGTTCGGGTCATTTGGGCGAGGCGCTGGTGCGCACACTGCTCGATGCCGGTCACGAGGTCATCGGGTTGGACGTGGCCGAAGGCCCTTACACACACCGCGTAGGCTCCATCGCCGACCGCGCCTTCGTGCGACGCTGCATCGCCGGCGCCGCCACGGTGTTCCACCCGGCTACGCTGCACAAGCCACATGTCGCCACGCACGCCCGGCAGGATTTTCTCGACGTCAATCTCACCGGCACGCTGAACCTGCTGGAGGAAGCCGTCGCCACCGGCGTGGAGTCCTTCGTCTACACCAGCACCACCAGCGTATTCGGCGACGCGCTCACACCGCATACCAACGAGCCGGCCGCGTGGGTCACCGAAGACCTGGCACCTGTGCCCAAGAACATCTACGGCGTCACCAAGTCAGCCGCCGAAGACCTGTGCCAGCTATTCCAGCGCAACCAGGGCTTGTCCACCATGGTGCTGCGCACCTCGCGTTTCTTCCCCGAGGAAGACGACGATCGCACCGTGCGTGCGCGCTACACCGACGACAACCTCAAGGCGAATGAGTACCTCCATCGTCGCGTCGACATCGAAGACGTAGTGAGCGCCCACCTGCTCGCCGCACGCCGCGCCCCCATGCTCGGCTTTCGCCGCTACATCATCAGCGCCACCACACCGTTCCTGCCGGAAGACCTGGCTGAGCTGCGTGTACACGCACCCTTGGTGGTGCGTCGGCGCGTCCCGGGTTACGAAGCGGTCTATGCGCAGCACGGGTGGAAGATGGCGCAGGGCATTGATCGTGTGTACGTGAATCAGCGCGCGCGTGATGAATTGGGTTGGACGCCACGCCATGACTTTGGCGCGCTGTTGGCGCGGTTGCAGGCGGGTGGGGATATTCGCAGCCCGCTCGCTCGAGAGATTGGGTCTAAGGGGTATCACGCGGACGCGTTTAGTGATGGGCCTTATCCGGTTGAATCATGATGGGAGTCGGGCGCGAGGCACGCCGTTTTTCTCCCTCTCCCCTCCGGGGAGAGGGTTGGGGTGAGGGGTCAACCTAGCCTCAGCATTTCGATGGAATCGTCATCTCGGCGCACCCCGAGAAGGGGCAAGGGCCGGAGGCGCTTTTCAACAGCCGAATGGCTGGTCATCCAGAGCTTCGGTGTTTGATTGTCGCGTTACCGGGATCTGGCCGCTTACGCAGCGGGCGTTTCGACCTCCTGCCGGAGGCCGAGTCACTTTTCTTTGCTTGCCCACGCACGCGCAGGAGCGCGTGCGAACGGCGAAGCCGGCCCGAAGGGCGGAGGGCAGGATGCCCGGAGTAAAGAAAAGTAACCCAAAGAAAGGGCACCCCGGATGAAGCGCCTTCCGGGCTTCGCCCTCCAGGTACGCGTGCGGGTTCCGGGCTTTTCGACGGGGCTCCTGCCCCGGCGAAAAGGAATCGGCATCCATGCCGATTCCCCTGCGGGCCTTTTCTCCACCCGCCCGCCGCCTCATACGGGGCCCTGGACGATCAAAAGCTGTAAGTAGACGGCTCGTGCAGCGAAGCTGCACATCGCATCGCGGCAGAACGGTTCGCTCCTGCTCTAAGGCACATAGTCAAAGCAGAAGAGAAAGGTCATGCCGTTAGGTTGCGAGCGCTCCACATCGGTCGGGAAGCGTAGCGCGCGCTTTATCTAGCCCCAGCGATCGGAAAGCGAAACCCGCTTCAAGTCCTCTCCGCATCGGCGATGTGCAGCTTTGCTGCACGAGCCGCGTGCTTGCCGCCTTTGATCTACCGGGCCCCCTGTGCGGCGGTGAGGGGTGGACGATCAGGCCCGCAGGGGGATCGGCATGGATGCCGATTCCTTTTCGCCAGGGCAGGAGGCCCTGTCGAAAAGCCCGGCCACCCCTCACGAACTGGCCGGCTTCACCGGCCAGCGCCAAGTGGGGGTGCCCTTTCTTTGGGTTACTTTTCTTTGGGCAAGCAAAGAAAAGTAACCCGGACTGCGGCAGCAGTTCGGAAGCCCGCGGCAGGCGAGCCAGGTCGCCGTATCGCTAAAACCTTATACCGAGGCTCTGGATCCCGGCCTACGCCGGGATGACGACACAGATGAAACGCTGAGGCGCGCCCCCTCACCCACCCCTTGCATCCCCCCCAAAGCGCCGACATATCCCAAGAGTTACAATCCGCCCTCTTTGCCGGAGTCTTCCATGTCCCTCGACAGCGCCACCCGCGAACGTATTGAATCCCTGCTGCAGAGCCACCGCGTGGTGCTGTTCATGAAGGGTAACCGCCAGCAGCCGATGTGCGGCTTCTCGGCAGCCGCGACCAACACGCTCAACGAGCTGCTGCCGGACTACCACACGGTCAACGTGCTGGAAGATCCGGAGATCCGCGAGGGCATCAAGGCCTACGGCGACTGGCCGACCATTCCCCAGCTTTACGTGGGCGGCGAATTGGTCGGTGGCGCCGACATCATTCGCCAGATGTACGCCTCGGGTGAGCTGCACCAGCTGTTCGGTGCCGCCGCGCCGGATCGCACGCCGCCTGAGATCACCATCACCGACAAGGCCGCCGAGGCCATCCGTCAGGGCACCGCCAACGCCCAGGGCCTGGCCCTGCATCTGGAGATCGGCCCGGACCACAGCGCCGGGTTCCAGCTCGCGCCGGGCAGCGACCACGACATCGTGGTAACGGCCAACGGCATTGACGTCCATTTCGACCCGGGCAGCGCCCAGCGCGCCAAGGGCATCGTGATCGATTGGGTGTCCACCGTGCAGGGCGAAGGCCTGAGCCTGAAGTTCCCGGGCGCGCAGGAGATCGGCACACTGACCGTGCAGCAGCTCAAGGAGCGCCTGGCCGCCGGCGACATCACCCTGGTCGACGTGCGCCCGGCCCACGGCCGTGCCGCCGCTGCCCCGCTGCCCCAGGCCCGTATTCTCGAAGACGAAGGCTACGAAACCCTGGCCGCCCTGCCGAAGGACGCGCCGATCGCCTTCATCTGCCACCACGGCGTGTCCAGCCGCGGTGTGGCCGAGCGCTTTGCCGCGCACGGCTTCACCAAGGTCTTCAACGTTGAAGGCGGTATGGACGCCTGGGCCCGGGACATCGACCCGACCGTGCCCCGTTACTGAGGCCTCAGCCTCTCCTGTGACGGCCCGCGAAAGCGCCTGCCCCCGGCAGGCGCTTTTTGTTTGCGCCAACCCCACTTTCAGACGGTTCCGACGACGGCGAGCTGAAAGGCGTGCCTGTTAGCATGACCAAACCATTGCCATGACGTGCCTTATGCGCATCCTGCTCGTCGAAGATGATTCTCTCGTATCCGATGCCATTTCCCGTGGCCTGATCGGGTCTGGTTACGTGGTCGACGCGGTCGGTGACGCCGAATCTGTGGCGTCGCGCTTGTCCGACACGCATTACGACCTGGCCATTGTGGACCTGGGCCTGCCGGGCGAAGACGGCCTGTCGCTGGTGCGCCGCCTGCGCCGTAGTGGCAGCTCGCTGCCCCTGCTGATCGTGACCGCCCGTGATGGCCTGGACGACCGCATCAATGCGCTGGATCTGGGTGCCGACGACTATCTGGTCAAGCCGTTTGCCCTGCCGGAACTGGCTGCGCGCTGCCGCGCCCTGATCCGCCGCGCCACGGCCGCTGCCGCCAACGAGATCGTGATTGGCGGCCTGCGCATCGACCTGGCCGGGCGTCGGGCCCTCAACGAAAAGGGCGAAGTGCTCGAACTCACCCGTCGCGAATGGTCGATCCTGGAGTGTCTGGCACACCACAGCGGTCGCGTGGTGAGCAAGGAACGACTGACCCAGGCCATCACCGGCTGGAGCGAAGACATCTCCGGCAACGCCATCGAAGTGCACGTCTCGCGTCTGCGCAGCAAGCTGGGCAGCTCGGCCACCGTACGTGGCATCCGCGGGCTGGGTTATCGCCTCGAGGACGCCTGATCTTTCGACGATGGCCGACCGCAAACGCCCCACCAGCGTCCACCGGCGGCTGCTGAGCTATCTGCTCGCGCCGCTGTTCCTGTTGTTGGTGGCAGGCGTAGCGGTCGATCACCACGTCATCGTCAGCCCGATCCACAGCGCCTTCGACCACTCGTTGTCGCGCGCCGCCCTGGCCATCGTCGCGCGCATCCATGCCCGTGGTGACGGCCAGCTCGACGTCAACTTGCCGCCCCGCCCGCCCTTGCCATTGCGAGCGATGCCGGACGAGCATTTCTTCTACCGCGTTAGCCTGCCCGATGGCACCACCGTGGCCGGCTCGCCCGAGTTGCCGGTTGCCCCGGACAACAAATCAGCGGACGGCTTCAACTACGCCAACGTCACCTTTCGCAACCAGCCGTTCCGCCTCGCCAGCTACCGCACCAACGAAACGGGCGACCCGCTCGTTGTGACCGTGGCGGAAACGCCGGCGCGTCGCGACCGAGCCGTGCACCGGCTGGACGTAGCCTTCCTCATCAACGACACCCTGCAGATGGCCGCGGTGCTGATCATTGCGTTGATCGGCATCCGCATCGCCCTGCGCCCACTGCAGCGCCTGAGCCGGCAGATATCAGGCCGCCCCGCCGTCGCGCTTAACCAGCTGCAGACCGACGAGGTACCTGCGGAAGTGCTGCCGCTGGTCGAGTCGCTCAATACCCTGCTGGGGCGCGTGCGTGATTCGGTGCTGTCGCAGCAACACTTCCTTGCCAATGCCGCGCACCAGTTGCGCACGCCACTGACCGGCCTGAAGGCCCAGTTGGAAGTCCTGTCCCGCGAGACCGCAGGCACCAACCTGCAGGAACGGATCAGCCTGCTGCAAGGCGGCGTCGACCGCCTGGCCCATACCGCCAATCAGCTGCTCACGCTGGCGCGCGCCGAGCCTTCGGCCCATCGCGCGAGCCACTTCACCGCCGTGGACTTGACGCACCTGATCGGCGAGGTCATCGACAGCTCCCTCGACCGCGCCATCGCCCACGGCATCGACCTTGGGGCGGACAGCCAGCCAGTGCATGTCACGGGCGTGTACTGGCTTCTGCACGAGGTACTCAACAACCTTATCGACAACGCCATTCGCCACACGCCCAACGGCGGCAACATCACCATCCGTTGCGGCATCGCGGACAACCACCCCTTCCTGGAGGTGGACGACAGCGGCGTCGGCATTCCCGTCGCAGAGCGCCAGAAGGTGCGCGAGCGCTTCTATCGCAGCGTGCGGAGCACCAGCGACGGCTCGGACGGCTGCGGCCTGGGCCTGGCCATCGTGGACGAAGTGGCACGTGTGCACGGCGCCCGTTTGAGTATCCTCGACGGCACGTCCGGGCGCGGCGCCCGGATGCGCATCGATTTCCCGACGACCGCCTAGGGTGCGCTGATCCTGGTCAGGGCGCCCTAACTTCAAAAGTTCGGATAATCGGCACTTTGAATTAGGATGCCTCGCCCCAAGAGTGGTGGCACCCCTGGAAGGAGTCTCCCCTGTGTCCATACCCAGTGCCGTGAAGAGCACCCCGATCGGCAGCCGTCAGCAGCTCGTCGAGTACCTGGCCGCCGGGGAAAAGCCGCGCGATGCCTGGCGCATCGGCACCGAGCACGAAAAGTTCGGCTTCCTCACCGATACCCTGCGCCCGCCCACCTTCGAGGGCGACCGCGGTATCCGCGTGCTGCTGGAGTCACTGGCCTCGCGCTATGGCTGGGAGATTGCCCGCGAAGGCGACACCCCGGTCGCGCTGTCACGCGACAAGGCCTCCATCACGCTGGAGCCGGCCGGCCAGTTGGAGCTTTCCGGCGCACCGCTGGAGTCGATCCACGAGACCTGCCGCGAGGTCAACAGCCACCTGACCGAAGTGCGCTCCATCGCCGAGGGTCTCGGCATGGGCTTCCTGGGCATGGGCTTCCAGCCCAAGTGGCGCCGCGAAGAAATGCCGTGGATGCCCAAGGGCCGCTACAAGATCATGCGCGAGTACATGCCCAAGGTCGGCAATCTCGGCCTGGACATGATGACGCGCACCTGCACCGTGCAGGTGAACCTGGATTTCGACAGCGAAGCAGACATGGTGCGCAAGTTCCGCACCAGCCTCGCGCTCCAGCCCATCGCCACGGCCTTGTTCGCGGACTCGCCGTTCACAGACGGACGTCCAAACGGCTACCAGTCGTATCGCTCGCACGTATGGGAAGACACCGACCCCAACCGTACGGGCATGCTCGACTTCGTGTTCGAAGATAGTTTTGGTTACGAGCGTTACGTCGACTACATGCTCAACGTGCCGATGTACTTCAGCTACCAGAACGGCCAGTACATCGACCTTTCCGGGCAGGACTTCAAACGCTTCATGGCGGGTGAACTGCCGGCTGTCCCAGGCGTACGCGCCACCATGAAGGACTGGGCCGACCACCTCACCACTGCCTTCCCGGAAGTGCGCCTCAAGCAGTACCTGGAAATGCGCGGCGCGGACGGTGGCCCGTGGAACCGCCTGTGTGCCCTGCCCGCGCTGTGGGTAGGCCTGCTCTACGACGACGACGCACTAACCGCTGCATGGGATCTGGTGAAGGATTTCACCCGTGAAGAGCGCCAGGCCCTGCGCGACGGCGTGCCGCGCCAAGCACTGAAGCTTCCGTTCCGCACGCACGCCGTGCGGGAGCTGGCTGCGGAAACGCTGAAGATCGCCAGCCATGGCCTGAAACGCCGTGCGCGCCTCAACAACAGCGGCGCGGACGAGAGCATCTTCCTAGAGCCGTTGATCGAGATCGTGGAAGCCAACCAGACCCCGGCCGAACGCAAACTCGAACTGTTCAACGGCCCGTGGAACGGCAGTGTCGATCCAGTGTTCCGCGAGTTCGCGTACTGAACTGCAGCTGTTCACACAAAAAGCCCCGCCACCGCGCGGGGCTTTTTTTATGGGTGGTATCAAGCGCTTCGCCGTGCCGGATGGACAAGCCATCGACCCTCGTCATCCAGCGAACGTTGCAGTGGCATGCCATAGATGCGAGAGAGCACGTCGGCATCCAATGCGTGCGCCGGCTCTCCATGGCGAATCAACCGCCCTTGCGCGAGCAACGCGATGTCGTCCGCGTAGCGCGCGGCGAGATTGAGATCGTGCAGCACGACGACCACACCAAAGCCTTGCCGTGCCAGCGTCTGCGCATGCAGCAACATGTCGTGCTGATGCGCGATATCCAGCCCGGCCTCGGGCTCGTCCAGCAGCAGCCAGCCCGGCGCATGCTGGCAGTCCCAGATCTGCGCCAGCACGCGGGCAAGTTGCACGCGCTGCTGTTCGCCGCCGGATAGCGCCAGATAGCTACGCTCGCGCAGATGCAGCACACGCGTGGCTTGCATGGCGGCATCGACGATGCGCAGATCCGCCTCACGTGTCGACATGACGCCGTGCGGGCTCCGTCCCAGCATCACCACTTCCTCCACGCGGAAGGCGAAGCCCAACTGCACTCGCTGGGACAGCATGGCGCGATGCCTGGCCAGTTCATGCGGTGGCCACGCATGCACAGGACGACCATCCAGGTGCATGTCACCCAGTGATGGCCGACGCAACCCGGCCATCACGGCGAGCAGGCTGCTCTTACCCGCACCGTTGGGACCGATCAGGGCTAACAGCCGACCCGGCTGCGCGCGCAGATGGATGCCCTGCAGCACACGGCGACTGCCGTAGCTCAGGTGCACGTCGATGGCCTCCAGCGCGTGACTCGTTGTCGCGGCGGATGCAGTGTGCCAATCGAGGGCGATGTTCATGTCGATTCTCCGATGCGCAGGCGCAACAGCAACCAGAGGAAGAACGGCCCACCCAGCAAGGCCGTGATGACGCCAATAGGAAGTTCGGCGGGCGCCACCACGACACGCGCTACCGCATCCGCGCCGATCAGCAGGGATGCCCCTATCAAGGCAGAAGCGGGCAGCAGCAACCGATGATCCGGTCCCCACGCCATGCGCACTACGTGGGGCACCAACAGGCCGACGAAACCGATAACACCGCACATGGCAACGGCGGCGCTGGTGGCCAGCGCCGCCCACACGATCAGTTGTCGCCGCAGGCGTTCGGGATGAAACCCCAGCAGCGCTGCCTCCTGCTCGCCAAGTAACAAGGCATTGAGAGCCCGCGCATGGCGAGGCAGCAGACACAGGGGCAACACCATGAGCGGAGCAACGGCAAAGAAGCGCGACCAATCCGTGCCACCGAGGCTGCCGAGCGTCCAGAAACTCAGGTCGCGCAACTGGTGCTCGTTGGCGACAAACGTGAGAGCGCCCACTCCCGCCATCGCGATCGCGTTGATCGCCACACCCGCCAGAAGCAAAGTCGCCACGCCCGGGCGGCGACTGCCAATCAGATAGACCACCGCCGTCGCCGCCAGCCCACCGACAAAGCCGGCGGTCGCCACACCAAACGATGCAAGCACCCTCGGTAACACGCTGAGCACACCGCCACCCAGCACGATCATGCCAATGGCGCCTAAGGCCGCACCGGCGGATACGCCTACCAACCCCGGCTCCACCAACGGATTGCGAAACAAGCCCTGCATGGTGGCACCGCTACAGGCCAGGGCCGCGCCAACGAGTGCCGCCATCAGCACGCGCGGCAGGCGCAACATCAGCACCACGGCGTCGTCGGCTTGCATGGCCTGGCCGGTCAGCCAGCGCCACAACGCGCCCACCACTTCGCCGGCGCCAAGCGGCATCGCACCGCTCGCCATGCCGATGATGGCCGCAACGAACAGCAATGCCGCCAAGGCTGTCACCGGGAAGCCGCTCGCGCGACGAAGCCGGGGATGTTCCGCGGTCACGGCGTTCATGGCTGCACGGCGACCAGCGTGCGCTGCAACGCCTGCTCGTGCTCCGCATTACGAGGACCGAAGCCCAACAATGCCTGGCCGTCGACGAACACGATGCGCCGCGCGCGGCCGGCCGGCGTCATGGCAATGCCCGGCAGCTTGAGCACGCCATCGACGCCGCCGACATCATTCTCGCGTTCACGCATCAACAGGATGACGTCGGGAGCGAGCTTTGCCAGCGCCTCGGGCGACACTGCCTTGTAGCCGGTGAAGTCCTGGCCCGCATTCACGCCACCCGCGAGGGTGATGGCACTGTCCGCTGCCGTGTCCTTTCCCGCCGCCTTGGGGCTTCCCTCGCCAGCCGACATAAGGAACACCACCCGTGGATGCCGCGGCATGGCGGCCACCGCCTTGAATAGATCGGCATATCGGGCCTGCAGCTTCGCGGCGAGCGCATTCGCAGCAGATTCGCGATCAAGTGCGGCGCCCACCTGTTTCACCTTGGCGACCACCGTCTCCGGTGTGCGTGTCACAGGCATGCTGACGATACGCACGCCGACATCGTGCAGTT
Source organism: Dyella sp. AD56 (assembly GCF_002878475.1). NCBI lineage: Bacteria > Pseudomonadati > Pseudomonadota > Gammaproteobacteria > Lysobacterales > Rhodanobacteraceae > Dyella > Dyella sp. AD56. The sequence goes on along the minus strand of NZ_NRDP01000019.1, from coordinate 21,593 downwards.
GCGTCACCACCGTGGCTGGGCCTGCATCGTGCGTCGCAAGGATGAGTTGTGGGTGCAGCGATAAAATGCCCTCCGCCGCGAGCTGCCTGACGTACCCCACGTCAGGCAGCTTGGTCGCGGCTTCGGGCCAAAGGCTGGTGCTGTCTACACCCACGAGCTGATTTTGCGCATCGAGCGCATAGACGATTTCGGTAATGTCGCCACCCAGGGCAACGACGCGCACCGGCGCATCGCCCGCATGAACAACCCATGCCATGCAGCCCAGCAGGCAGATTCCCAGCACACGCAGGCGATGGTTATGCATGACCGGCCTCCCGATCCGCCAAGCTTTCGGCCAGCGCGCGCCACGCTTCCAGTTCAGGTATCCCTGGCTTGCGTTTGCCGAAGAGCTGCACGATCTGCCCGCCGCGCGCATCGTAAAGTTCAAGCGATGTCACATGGCCCTCGGGCGTCGGCTTGCGCACGACCCAGCTTTCGGTGATGTGGTCTTCCCGCAAGTGCAGGTTGAAGTCATCGTCCAATACGTTGATCCATAGACCCATCACTTTGATGTTGGTCACGGGCCCCGTATGGATCTGCACCACGCCTGGCGAACCCACGAACACCATGATGGGCAAACCGGTAGCGGCGGCTGACTCGAGTAGAGTGCGGATCGCGTCGCTGTTTACCTGGCGCGCGAACTCGCGTCCTGCCAGACGCAATGCCTGCGTGCGCGTCACTTGGTGCTTCTTGAGCATGGCAAAGAAGTCATGCGGATCGCGTAAGCGACGCCAGCGTTCACGCAGACCCACTACGTCCACTTCGTCGTCCTCGACCTTCCACGGCAGCGGATCGTCCACCGGGTGGATGGCCAGAAGCGGCGATTGCACTGCGGCGGCGAAGCGGCCGACCAGCCCCGACCACACGTCGTGATGGCTGTGTTCGGTCAGGTAGACCTTGTGCACCGCGCGTCCGTCGGCGTCGAAGAACTGCAGGCTCTGCAATAGCCGTCCGCGTGAGTTCTCGCGCACGGCGAAGCCAAACACCCAATGCTTCAGGAAGATCCGCAGGTCGATGGCCTCGTCCAATACGACGCCCATCACACCGCCGATCTCGATGTGGTCGAAGCGACCTTTCTTTTCATGCACGCAACTGTCGTTGCGGGTGAGCACCATGACGTGCCCCAGCATTGGCAACGCTTCGATCAATGGCGCCCACGGGCCTTCCAGTCGCGTGACGCCATCGCCACAACGGCTGGCGACCAGCTCGGCCTCGCTCACGCCGAGGCGATCGGCGAGATCACGTGCGCGCAGGCCAGGCTCCCGCTCGCGCAAGCGGCGCGAGGCGTCCAACAGTTCGGGAATAGACAAGGCGGATGCAGGGGAAGATGTGTTATCGAGCATGACGACGCTCCTCTCAGAAGGCGATCTTGGCGGCGACGCTGAAGGTGCGACCGGGCATGGTGAGGCGATCGGCAGGAACGCCACCGGTGCCGGAGTCGTTGAGGCCGTTACCGGTCACCAGGTTGCCCAAGGTGCCGCCGTTCAAGTTGCCCCAATCCCAATACTTGCGATTGCCCAGGTTGCTCACGCCGGCAAAGAGCTCCAGGTTTTCGATGGGCGTGTAGTGCGCGTACAAGTCGAAGGTGGCGTAGCCGCCGGGACGGAAGTCCGCCGGGTTGTCGAGCGCGGTATGACGCCGCACGCCGGTACCGATCAGCTCCACGCCCCATTGCGTGGCGTCGTAACTCACACCAAGCACCAGCTTGGCGGGGTCCACGGTGTTGAGCGGGCTGTAGCCCGTGTCACCCGGTTCAATCAGGCGGCCCGTGGCAATGGAAGCATTGCCCCTGAGCGTCCAGCCCTCCAGCGCATCGCTGAACTGCGCAAGGCGCAGCGCGCCGCTCGCTTCGGCGCCCTTGATAAAAGCCTTGGGTGCATTCACCGCCTGGTAGTAGAAGTTCATCCCAGGCATGACCTGCACCCAACCAGGCACCTGCGATGCGGGAAGCTGGTAGCCCGACCAGATGAAGTTGCGATAACGGTTGTAGTACGCGGCAACATTGAACCAGCCGGCCTCGCCCTTGCCGCGCAAACCGAGCTCGAAGCCACGACTTGTTTCCGCCTTCAGGTTGGCGTTGGGAAGGAAGGCAATGTTGAAGCCAGGGAACGGCTGCTCGTTCCATGCACCGGCAATCTCGCTGTAAAGCGGCGGACGGAAACCTTGTGCATAGTTGAAGTACGCACTCAACGTGTCATTGAAGCGCCACAGCGCACCGAACTTCGGTGACGCATGGGTCTTCTCGTAATTTTGGGGCACGTAACCGGGGTTGTAGGCCGAATAGAGCGCATCGGCGTCTGGCTTGTACTCGTAACGATCCACGCGCACGGCGGGCGTAAGCAACAACCGTCCATCCATCAGGCCAATTTCATCCTGGCCGAAGATCGAGTAGCGATCGGTTTCACTGGAAGGAATCAGGTGCAGGGGATAGTTGCCCGGCAGGAAGGCTTTCGTCTTGCCGGTCGCGCCGGTTTTCTTGTTCACCCCATAACCGTCGACGCTGGATTCCGCATCGGTACGCGACAGCTCGGCGCCGTAGCTGATGGACTGGCTCACCGCCGAGCCTTCACCCAACGACTTCACAGCCACAATCTTTCCGCCCGCCACCTTCTCCTGCAGCGGCAGGTTCTCGTAGAAGCGCAGCACGGTCGCCGTATCCGTCTGGGTGTTGGTTCGGGTGCGGCTCTTCTGCCAGTACGCGTTCCAATCCAGCGTATCGGCCATCACGCTGTCGAGCCGTGGGAACCATTGCCCCACGCTTGCACGAAAGCGCATGTCCTCGTCCTGCGAGCGGTAGAAGCTCGTACTACCCGTCACGCTGGACAAAGAATCGGTGCGCGTGCGCGTCTGCGAACCGTCCACAGTGACGCGATCGGTACGGCCACTATCAGCCGTGTGCACGTACTTGCCGAGGAAGCTATCCAATTGATACGTCATCGGGTCGGGACGCGTGCGCGTGGTGCCCGTGCCGCCGACATCACCCATGTTGCTGGTCTCGTTGCCCTCACGATGGTTAGCCACGAACAGCACGCCGTTGCGCGCATCACCGCCAGCGAGAGTGGCCGTGGTCGACAGGCTGCGATCGGTGCTGTCGTACTGCTCCTTCACCGCGATGTAGTTTTTGCCGTCGTTGCGCAGGTAGTCGGCGGGATCCTTTGTCCTCAGGCTCACCACACCACCCAGCGCATCGGAGGGATAGAGCACCGACGCCGGACCGCGCACGATGTCCACTTGCTTGACGTTGTCGAGGTCAATGAAGTTTCGCCCCGCACGGAAACTGCCGCCGGCCACATTCGCACCGAACGATGCCGGCATGGACACGCCGTCGATCTCGATGCGTGTACGGTTACCCGACAGGCCTCGGATATTGAAGCTATCCAGGCCGAAACGGCCGGCCGTGCCGATCACCGAAACGCCCGGCTCGTACTTCACCAGGTCGCGGATGGTCAGCGTCAGATGGCGGTCCATCTGCACCCGATCGATCACCGAGACGGTACCCGGCGTGTTGAGTTCGATGGTCGGCGCAAGCGCCGTGACCTGCAGGGCCGGCAGATCAGTGGCGGACTTCGCATCAGGCGCGAGCGCAGCCGGCTCCGCGGCGAAGACAGGCAGGGACAACAGGGCACCGATAACGGCGGCCAGCGGGGTAAAACGCAGCATGTGAAATCATTCCTTTGCCAAGCGTGGTAGTCACGCGGCTAGCTGGCAAAGAAGGCGAATTGCTGCCCGAGCTGGCGGCCGAAGTGAAACAGGACGCCCCAGGGAGAGCTAAGAGGGCGCCATCTAAATGAGAATCTATCTCATTTGAAATCCATTCGTCCATAGCCTGACATCGATCGCTAATGCTGGCTCGCGAGCACAAGGCGTCGTAACGGACGTCCAAACAGCGGGTCGGCATTCACAGCTGGATCTCATCACTGCTCCGCCGCATGACTTAAAGCACGTCCTTTTGGCCGGCATCGGGCGCAAGAATGGCACTCCTCGGAAGTGCGTCCTTTCGTTCCCATCCGCAAAAGGATCGGTTACATGAAGCGTGTGCCCCGTTGGTTGCCCATCCTATGTTGCACAGCCGTCCTGGTGACGGGCGTATGTGCACAGTCGGCCATACCCGCCACGCCCCAAGTGTTTGCGCCTGGTGTGATATCGGGTCCAGCCAACGAGGACTCCGCGGCGTTCACTCCCGATGGCGACACCGTCTTCTTCGATCGCATCAACTGGCCCAATGCGGCCATCATGGTGTCGCATCGCGTGAATGGCGCCTGGAGTTCGCCGACGGTGGCACCGTTCTCGGGGCAATGGCTCGACCATGACCCCGCGATGGCACCAGACGGCAGCTTTCTGATCTTTTCTTCCAATCGCCCCGACCATGAAGGCGACAGAGCGCTCGACGCCGTGACGGCCGATGGCAAAGTGCGATCAGGCTCTGGCGGACATCTATGGCGCGTCGACCGCAAAGGCGATAGCTGGAGCCAGCCAGTGCTTTTGCCCGAAGCGGTGAACAGTAGTTCGCGTACCTATGCGCCCGCCGTGGTCACGGATGGCAGCGTGTACTTCCAGCGCCCAGACAAGGATGACGACTTCCGTCTGTTCCGCTCGCAGTACCGCAATGGCACTTACCTACCTCCCGTACCCGTGATGTTGGGCGATGCATCGGCGCACAAGCTCGACCCCGCCGTAGCGCCGGACGAATCCTTTATCGTGTTCGACGCAAACTTTGGTGGCAAAGATGACCCAGATCGCCTCTACATCGCATTCCGCGATGGCGATGGTTGGGGCAAACCAGTAGATCTTGGCAAGACCATCAACCTGAAAGGCCCTTGGGGATCGCACCTGGGTCCCGATCACCGCACGCTGTATTTCAGCAGCACCCGATCCCTACCCGTGCACTACCCGCGAACGCTGGAACAAGCCCAAGCGGACATCACTCGCATGCAGTCGTGGGACAACGGTAGCGACAACATATGGTTTGTATCCCTTGCGCCCTGGCTAGACGCTCACGGCAAATCAAGTGACTGATATCGCCGCTGTCCCGACTCCCCTACCATAGCGCCCTCCCCCCTCCTTCGACGCTTCAGGGAAGATCGTGAAGAAATGGATTGCCTTTGGGCTTTTAGCCGTGTCCTCCATGGCCACGGCGCAGACCACGGTGGACGCCGCACTTGCAGCGCCACGCATCGACGTTCGTTCGTGGCTTCGCATGTCGCCGGCGGATTACGGCTGCTTCACTGAGAAGACGCTGGGTTACCGCGATACTCGCTTCAATTGTGCATTGAAGGGTTATCAGAATCGCGGCGATATCTGCAAGACGCCGGATGCTTATTACGAAGGCCCCGAATTCCCCGACCGTCTCGCCACGGATGTACACCCGCTCGCGACACGTGTCGTTCTGAGTTGGGAGCACGGCAATCTGCAGGCCGTGAGCATCACGCTGAAAGGTACCTGGAGCGAAGCGCAGGTACGCCAAGCGTTCCATCTGCCCCGTGCAGCCGCCAGCAAGTTGAGCATCGCAGAGCAGAAAGCACACGCGTGGCCGCAAAACATCATGGACACCGATGTCCAATACCCCACGCAAGGACAAACCGCGGTAACGCTTATCGGCTTCGACCATATGGGCGCAGCCGACGTCGGCTGCGGCGAGGGCGGCTAAGTTCATGCATAACGCTCTGAGGATATTCGGTGCGGTGATGATCTCGTTCGCCATGGCCGGCGGCGGTGTCGCGTATGCCGATGAACTGGCGGGTTACAAAGCGATTCCGCTGATCAACGGCCCCAACAAGGTGCGACTGCAGAACCATGACGTCACGGTGGTGCTCGCCTCGCGCGAGAACTTCAATGCGCACGGCTTCACCCTCGCCACCTTTTATCTGCGAGATAAGGGCGACGATGGCAAGGAGGCCTGGAGCCTCCTACCAGTGTTCGAGAAGCAGAAGGGTGAAGAGAACGAACGGTACGGCGTCACCATCAGCGGTGGCGCGGACTGCGTGCTGCACGACATCCGCTTGCTCTCTGGCGGCAAGAGCCAACCTGCCTTGCTGATCATCGCCAATCGCGAATTTGGACAAAGCTATGCCGACGACGCGCCTGTGCATTTCGATTACTACGAGCTAACTGAAAACGAAGAAGGCGTTCCCGGCCACCCGGCGTTCTACTTTCGTGCCACGCGCTCGACCAAAGCCCGCGCCAACTATTGCGACGTCGACGATGCTTTCGACAAGGAACTGCACCTGGGTCCGTAAACCCCACGATGCAGGTAACCAACGGTAGGCACTCGGGGCCATGACTGACGGCCCCGTAGTATCAGGTTGTCCCTCACCCGACAGCCATCGCAAGCGTTCCTCTGGGCTGACTACGGCGCAACGTGTGGACTGGTGACTCGCCGAATACTTCCCGGTAATAGGCGCTGAACCTTGCAAGATGCAGAAAGCCGTTAGCAAGTGCGACCTCGGTCACCGATGTCGTAGCCTTCGGTGCGAGCAAGGTTTCACGCGCCTTACCGACGCGCACCCTTCTAAGGAATTCACTCGGCGAGCAATCATGCACGGCGCGAAATCCCAGCTCCAGGGTGCGCAGGCTGACGCCAAGCTCCGCGGCTATCTTGCTTGGTGTCTGATGGAGTTCTCCGTCGCGCATCAAACGCTCCGCCTCGCGAACCAATCGCGGTGGAAGCCCTTTCTGCGGGCGACGCAAGTCGTCACTGTAGTTGTGCGGATGCTGGGAGAGCACCAGCGAGATGATGAATTCGTCCAGGTTGGCGATCGCCGATGCGGGAAGCAGCAAACCGCTGCGCGCGTAGCTCACGATCAAACCAACGGCCTGGCCCCAGGCTTGTTCCAGTGCCGCAGAGAAAGGATTCAAGTCGAACCGTAACGGGCGATCAAGCGCTGGCACGTTCAACCAGGAACTGCATAGCGCTTCAACCCGCTCGATGTCGAGACGAACTGATTGCTGCGCGAAGCGGCTATCGAACGCCAGCCGCGTCGCGAGTCCTGGCGACAACGGAACGGTCTGGCCGCGTCGCAATTCGGCACGGAGCGAGCCCTGTTCCACAGCGCCGCCACCATCGAGGCACGTCTGCATCAGCATGAGGCGCGGGAAGGTCCCGGCATCAATGCGGACCGAGCGTCCGTAATGCAATTTGACGACCGGCTGCGGTGCCCGCCGGATCAGGTCCAATCCAGCGGCGTCCGCACGGGCACCACCCAAGGTCATTATTGAATGTGCGCAGTAGATGCCGGCAACGACGGATTGCACCTCTTCGAGGTCGTCGGTCTGGAGATGCGTCACAGGGGGCTTCTCCATCAACCGATCAAGTCGTTGCGGAAACTGGATAGTACTGCGAAAAGTGGATATTGGCCGCGTGGCCCCGCGAGCAATCTGTACCCGTCCGCTCTCCACCAGAGCGCAATCACAGACGGGAGGCTCACATGAACACTGCAACGAACAACCAGGCGTCCATCGTTCTCATTCACGGCGGCTTTGTCGACGGCTCCGGCTGGCAGGGTGTCTACCAGCAGCTCAAGAGCCGTGGCTATGACGTGACCGTAGTGCAGAACCCGACGACCTCGCTGGCCGAGGATGTGGCATTCACCAAGCGCGTGATCGCAGGACAGAAGGCGCCAGTCATCCTGGTCGGCCACTCCTACGGTGGCGTGGTGGTTACCGAGGCCGGCAACGATCCCAAGGTGGCCGGACTGGTCTATATCACCGCGTTTGCCCCGGATGCCGGCGAGTCCGTGGCGTCGCTGATCGCGAACCCGCCGCCGGGTGCGCCAGTGCCCCCGATTCTGCCGCCCCAGGACGGTTTTCTATTGCTGGACAACGAGAAGTTCCAGGCCAGCTTCGCTGCGGATGTCGACACCCAGACCGCCCGCTTCATGGCTGACTCGCAAGTGCCGTGGGGTCTCGCGGCCCTCCAGGGCGCGGTGACCACCCCTGCGTGGAAGTCCAAGCCAAGCTGGTATCTGGTTGCGGGCGATGACCAAATGATCCCGCCGCCCGCCCAGCGCGACATGGCCCGGCGCGCCGGCGCCACCGTCAAGGAAGTTGGGGGAAGCCACGCCGTCTACGTATCCAACCCAGGCGCGGTGGCCCAATGGATCGAACAGGCTGCGATAGCCGTTGGCAAGTAACGGGGCGCTGCCGCTACGCAAGGGTCGACGTTTCGTCGGCCCTTGGTCTTGGCCGGGGATTGGATCCTTGGCGTATAGCCACCCATCGGAGCGGGCCCCGATCGCACGATCGAGTCCCGTGAATAGTCAGCTCATCTTGCTGCGGCGCAACAGACAGCGTCTATTGCAGCGCAAATTGACTCCCCAAAAGGATGTCCATAGCTTCGAGCCCGTACGTCGAACCCGGCGGCCATCGCTGCAACGACCAGAACGTGGATCGCGAGTAAATGTCCATCGATCTACAAGAAATGGAACTGGCCCATAGCTCCGCCGACGCGTACAGGGTCAGCGGCATCGATGCCATTCGCCATAGCCTGTCGGAAATCTATGGTTTCGACGCCGTACGAATTGATCCCCTCTGCCGCGTGAAGAATGTTTCCTCGGAAAGACGCGGTCGCGAGTTCGGCCATATAGGGTATAGCCATACCCACTACGACGCGCCGGTCAAAGTTCATGTGAGCCCCGATATTGGGGAAACCTTCTTTATCAAGTTCGCATCGGCGAACAACACCTTTCAACTCGGCACCGAGTCATCCAGGGTCGGATCAGGCATCGTCGTACCGGTTCAACAAATCGCCGGGCACGAAGGCCTCGCCTACGAGAACGTCCATATCAGCAAGCAGAAATTGTTGGATTTCTGTTCCCGCTGGATAGGCCGTTCACTCGATTTGCCACCGATCTTCAAAGGACAGCCGTTCTCTCATGAGTTGAGCGCGCTGTGGGCGGCGGTAACGATGAGCATGGACTCGCTTATGCACGTCAGCGCCGTCCCCGAACTGATGAAAAGCAATCTGACGGACTACGCCATTTCGTTGTTGATGCAAATGCATCCGCACACCTACAGCGACGCATTCATGGCGATGCAGCTTCTATCGCGTGCACAGGTGAACCGAGCCAAGGGTTTCATCGTTGAGCAGGCTCACGCTGACATCACCAGTGAAGACGTGGCCGCCTATTTGGATTGCAGCACCGCCTCGCTCAATCGCAGCTTTCTTCAGTTCGAGGGAGTGACTCCCCGCCAGATGTTGTACCGCGAGCGGTTGGAACGGGCCCGCGATGAACTCAGGTCTGGTGACGCCCCACAGCCGGACGAAACCTGGATCCGGGACCGCGGCTTCGTCAACACGTCCGGATTTCGCCTTGAGTACCATCGGCGATTCGGCGAGCACCCCGAAGAAACGTCACCTGATGGCAACTTCCTGTCGCCAACGGCTCGCCGAAGCCGGGCTACTCACCACCGCACGCTTTCAAACGAGGGTATCCACCGGCTACTTACCTTCATCCAGCAGCGGTTATCGGAAAAAATTAGCTTGGAAGGGCTAGCCGCGCAGGCCGGGGTGTCCAAGCAGGATCTCATCGCGGCGTTTAAGCATCACCTCAGCATGACGCCACTCCAATGCGTGATCGCTGAGCGCGTCAGTCTGGCCAGGCACCGGCTCGAAACGACGGACCAATCACTCGTCGCCATCGCCATTGACGCAGGCTTCAACAGCCAAAGCCACATGGCAACCGTCTTCAAAGAAGAAACCGGCATGAGCCCCGGTCAGTATCGCAAGCACCACCAATCAACCTAGCTGGCACTACTCGCTCCATCCTTCCGCGCATCCTCCGCCGTGGAGAGGCGATTTCATTGCGTGCGCTCCTGCTCCAGCTGAGCACGCAATGCTTTCTTGTCAATTTTGCCGACGCTGGTCAGCGGCAGTCGCTCAAGGACCACGCACCGATCCGGCAAGGCGTAACGGCTGATCGCGCCACTCTCCACATGCGGGGCCAAATACGCGCGCAACGTTTCCGTATCGATGGATGCGCCCTCCTTGGGCACGATGAATGCCGCCGGTCGCTCACCCCAGCGAGCATCAACAATGCCAACGTAGGCGACAGCGGCAATGTTGGGATGCTTAGCGATCAGCATCTCCATCGTCACCGATGAGATCCATTCCCCACCCGTTTTGATCACATCTTTCAATCGGTCGCGTATCTCAACGCACCCGTCCGAGGTGATGCTCGCCATATCTTGAGTGTGAAGCCACCCACCACTCCAAAGTTGCCGAGACGCCGCAACATCTCCCCGGTAGGCCGATGTCAGCCACGGTGCGCGCGCCACCAACTCTCCACAAGCGTCGCCGTCCGCCGGCAACGTCGTCATGGCCTCGTCGACGATGCGAAGCTGCACCAAGGGCACCGGATGACCCGCACTACACAAGCTCTCTTCCCTCGCATCGGCTGCTTCTGCGAAGGAAAAGGCAATGGACAATACGGGTGCGGTTTCTGACATGCCGTATCCCGTCACTGCCGTGATTCCGCACGCAGCGGCTCTGCGGTGGAGGTCTCGGGAGAGCGCCGAGCCACCCACGAGAACTGTCCAGGGCTGTTCCACATGGTCCTCCGACGAGAAGGCGTCCAGAATCATGGTCAGTACCGTTGGCACACAGTGCGAGAAACTGACGCCCTCTTCTCTGCGTAGCTTGAGCAATCGCGCAGCTTCGTAACGCCCTGGATACACTTGTTTCAACCCGAGCACGGTCGCAATAAATGGGATACCCCATGCATGCACGTGAAACATCGGCGTGATTGGCATATACACATCACCGCGGCGCAGACCCTGGCCAGCGGGCTGTGTGCCTAGCGCACCCATCACGGCCAATGTGTGCAGTACGAGCTGACGATGACTGAATCCTACCGCCTTGGGTTGTCCGGTGGTGCCCGTTGTGTGGAAGGTCGTGGCTTGCGCTAGTTCGTCCACATCTTGAAACGGATAGTCATTCGGATAGCGAGCGATCAACTCCTCGTACTCGCCAAGCGGCTCCAGCCGGGATGTGCATGAGGGCTGATCGCGCATGAAAACCAATGGAACGATCGGCGACAGGCGCGGCGCAATCTGAGCCACCAACGGTTCGAAGTCACTATGAAAAAGCAGCACGCTCGGACCGGCGCTCTCCAACGTATAAGCCATCTGTTCCAGCGATAGCCGAACGTTGACGGTATGCAGCACAGCGCCGAGCATCGGAATGGCAAAATAGCATTCCAAATACCGGTGACTGTCCCAGTCCATCACCGAGACGACATCTCCCGGGCCAACGCCCAGCGCGGTCAGCGCGTGCGCCAACTGGTGCACCCGTGCGCCGAACGAAGGATAGTCGAACCGCTGACCGTCACTCCCTACGAGCACCTCATCGCTATGCGTATCGAGCGCAGAGCGAAAGAGCTGGCCGATATGCAAAGGGTATGCGTGATGTTCGCTATGGGCCGGTGGATAACGTAGGGGCATGGTCACATGACCTTCGCAGTAGAAGAGCGTAGCCCGCCGCCCCGGTTCCAAGGGGCGGCCAGTGATCTCGGGTGCCCCATCACAATCGAATTGCCCAAAAGCCCTATTCCAAAATAATCGGATTTTTTTGGAATTCTTGGCGACCGCTGGTCCTGCAGACTGATCGTGAAAACGTGAAGGCTCGGCCGATCCAAGTCCGCCCAAGTTCCATCCGGGCGAATTTTTCGCAGCGTCATGATATCGATACCAATCGGTCGCCGCGTATCACCACCGGTTTGTGCCCTTCTCTATCTGCAACGAGATGTTGACCGAGGGGACGCAAATGAAACGAATGGCACAGCAGCAGCTCTATCGCTCGTTGGCACTGGTGCTGGCCGGCGCCGGGCTCGGCATACAAGGACTGCATGCGCAGGACACATCGAGCCCGCCATCGTCCGCGTCCTCTCCCGGCACCTCCTCAGCTTCCACTTCGGGTTCGCCTAAGGCCACTAACCCCACGACCAAGCCGACTGAGCTGCAAGCCGTGGTGGTGACCGCCACCAAGCGTGAGGAGTCGGTCGAAAAGATTCCCGCCACGATCAACGCGATCACGGCCGACGACTTGGACAAGCGTGGCACGCAGAACATCAACGATATCGTCAAACTGGTGCCCGGCATTTCGGTCACCTCAGCTGGTAATGGTGATCAACGCATCACGGTTCGGGGCATATCCAGCGAAGCCAACACCAATCCCACCACGGGCTTGCTATTCGATGATCTCTCACTGACCGATTACTACGCGCCGCGCCTGAGTGTCGATCCCAATCCCTTCGACATGCAGGACGTCGAGGTACTCAAAGGCCCTCAAGGCACTTTGTATGGTGCGGCAGCTTTGAACGGCGCGGTGCGCTATGTCCCAAATCAGCCGGAGTTCGGGCAGTGGGGCGGCAAATACTATCTCCAGTACGGCGCTGTTGACGGAGGTAGTAACGCCTTTGGTGGCGGCGCCGCACTGAACTTGCCGCTCGATAAGAGCAACCGCCTGGCGCTTCGCGTGGTGGCCTATGATCAGGCGCTTCCGGGCTACATCGACAACACCCAACTCAACCGCAAAGACAGCGAGCGCGGACGCCAAACGGGTGGCCGCGCGATTCTGGCGTGGAAGCCGATCGACCCGCTGAATATTCAACTGATGTTCGCCAATCAGGAAAACAAGCGTGATGACGATGGCCTTGCGGACAATCGCAACGGCGACCTGGTCAATAGCGTCAGTCCAAGGCTTAGCCCCAACAGTCAACGCTTCAATCTGGCGTCGTTAAAAGTGGACTACGACTTCGGCAAGTTCAAACTGATCTCTGAAAGCGGATACGTACGCAAGGATCTCGATCAGGTGAACGAGGGATCCAACGCGGTGGTCGCCGGGGGCATCTATCCGATCGCCAATACCATCGACCAAAGCCGTTCCAGTACCGCTAGCCAGGAGATCCGTTTGGTATCCAACAACCCGGATTCACCCTGGAACTGGGTGGCGGGTATCTATGGCATGCGCCAACAGATTCGGGGCGAGGACGTACTCGCGCTGGGTTCGCCGAGCCTGCCAGTGCCGACCACTGTGGGGTTGCTCAACCAAGTGTTGCCGGATCTCGGTAACGCCTGGTATCTCTTTGGCCAACCCGATTACGTCAACATCCAAATGAACATCAAGGTACGCGAGGAAGCCGCGTTCTTCGATGTTAGCCGCGACCTTGGTGATGGGTTCAACTTCGGCCTGGGAGGGCGCTTCTATCGTGCCTTTTCAGGCGGCTGGGTGAACAACACTGGCCTGCTGGTAGACATAAGCGGCCATCCCCAAGGGCTATTGAATCAGGGCACCGTTCACAACGATGGTTTCAATCCGAAAGCTGCGTTGAGTTGGAACATCAATGACAACGCGATGCTTTACACGTCCGTCTCCAAGGGCTATCGCGTAGGCGGTTTGCAATGGGGAACGGCGGGTCTGTTCTCTGTCGCGCCCGTCCCGAACCAGTTCAAAACGGACACTATCTGGAATTACGAATTCGGCCTGCGTAGCCAGTGGCTTGATCGCACGCTTTCGTTCGATGCCACCGCCTTCTATGAGAACTGGAAAAATCCGCAGGTACTGGTGTTCGTTGCGGATGGCTTGAGCTCGTACATCGACAACGTAGGTCGCGTTGTCAGCAAAGGCGTGGAGCTTTCATCCGCCTACTTGCCGCGATCCGTGCCGGGGCTCAGCTTCCACCTGTCGGCCACCTACGATAGCGCCCGCACCAAGCAACCCTTCGAAGTCTCCACGGGCCAGATCGAGCCCTCGGGTACGCCGTGGCCTTTGTCGCCGAAGTGGCAGACAGCAGCCACCGCCGACTATCAGCATAGTCTGGGTAGCAGCTGGTACATCGGCGGCTACCTTAGCCAGGCCTTCATTGGGCGCACCAGCTACGGCATCAACCAGCCCGATTCCATCTATGGCTATAGCGAGTACGACGCGCAAATTCGTTTGGGAACATCCTCATTGCCGACGTACCCCGAGTTCTCGCTAACGGTCACCAATCTCACCAACAAGCACGGAATCACCTCCTCCTACTCCGGCTTCGCCGACGTTGGTGGCGTGCCCTGGCATGACGTGAACTACATGCAACCGCGCACGTTCATGCTTCGCGTAACCGGGAGTTTCTGATGCGAAGGCATGGCTCGTCATCGTTTAGCGCCGTTCAAATGGCTATATGGAGCACTAAGTTATGACCGGATTGGAACGTTTAGTGAGGGGCTTAAGCCTCACACTCAGTGTGGCCTTCGTCGTCATGCTTGCGGGCTGCTCGCGCACGAAGCTGAGTGCGGACCAACAAGCGCTGGTGCAAGCCGCTCAACGGGCCGGTGCACAGGATGTCACTGGCGCACCCTTGGATGACGGCGGCATGCGATTGAACGGAGAGCTCGATGGTCGCGCGTTCTCGCTGGCTATCCCGTGGCGCTGGAACAAACAGGCCGTGTTGTTTGCGAACGGATACAGCCCTCCAGGTACTCGCAATAACATCGAAATCACCGACAACCCGCTGAAGGGTGATGACTTCGGGGTCTATCGAATTCCTTATTCACAAGGTTTCGCCGTTGGACTGAGCGCCTACGATAAAGCGGGCATAGGCGTGCAGACCGGCATTGAGAACACCCATCGGTTGAACCAATTCTTGACTCGGTTCGGAAGCACGCGTGCTTATTTGATTGGTGCTTCCATGGGCGGCAACATTACTGAGGGCCTGATCGAGCGGTATCCCGCCGACTTCTCGGGTGCCTTGGCCGCATGTGGTGTGGTGGACAGTTGGCCGGGGGAAATTGGCCATCTTATCGATCTGCGTGCCGCCTATAACTACTTCACGCATGGCACGGCCTATAGCCTCCCCGGTGATCAGCGCATCGATCATTCGGCACTATCCACCTGGACATCGCCAGCGTTCAAATCGGTAACGCCGCTTTACACGTTGATGCAGTTGAAGCGACTGGCCGCCCCCATCGTCAAATTATTCGCGGCAGCGCAGGCGAACCCTACCGGCCCTGAGCAACGCATGATCGATAACATCGCGGCTGCCACGGGTGCAGAGAAGGACTTGGGTTCTTTTCTTCAACCGATTGTGACCGTCAGTTATGGCATGGACGATATAGAAACAACCTTTGGCGGGTCGATCTACGACAACACGGCTAAGGTCTACTCCAGTCCCTATCTGAGCGTCGACGAAACCCATGCATTGAACCGGGACATCCAGCGGATCCGTGCCGACCCACGCGCTCTCGCATATGCCACCGAATGGCACAAGGCGACGGGCAAGTTCAATACCAAATTGATCTCTATCTACAACTCCGTCGATCCGTTAGTGCCGAGCGAGTTAGAAGAGAGCGCGTTGCTGAAGGCCGTGCACGACAGCGGCAATGATCCGAACCTGGTTCAAGAAGCCTTGCCCCCCATGCGTGTGCCGCAGCAACCGTTCACCGACGCCAAAGGCTATGCGCACTGTGGTTTTACGCCGGATCAGATCGCGACTGCGTGGGGCGAGCTACGCCATTGGGTGGAATCCAATCAGCGTCCTGGCGGTGGGCCCGATGCCGGTGAAAGTGCGGGGCACTAAAGATACCCCTGGGCTAAGGTTGCCTAGCCCCGGATTGAGGAAAGCAGATCAAGAAGGGCAGCACAAAGTGTCGTGTGCTTACTCGTGACGATGATCTGCATCTGGTCCACACGCGGGCTCCATGGCTCGCTCGCAATAAAAAGGGCCGGCATAGCCGGCCCTTTTCCTTTTCAGCACATGGCCGCAATTACTTCTTCTGCGGCGCTTCCTTGAGGCCACGGTTCAGCAGCATCGGCTCGATGCTCGGATCCTTGCCGCGCCACTTCTTGTACAGGGTGGCCAGATCCTGCGTGTTGCCCTGCGAGAGAATCATCGCGCGGAAGCGATCGCCGTTCTCGCGGGTCAGGCCGCCCTTGTCTTCGAAGCCCTGGAAGGCATCGTCAGCCAGCATTTCCGTCCACAGGTAGGCGTAGTAACCGGCAGCGTAGCCGTTGCCCCAGATGTGCTGGAAGTAGCTGGAACGGTAGCGCGGCGGCACGTAGCTCAGGTTGATCTTGGCCTTGGTGAGCGCGTCCATCTCGAACTTGTCCGGATCCTGCTTCGGCGTATCGGCCGACAGGCTGTGCCAGCTCATGTCGAGCAGCGCGGCACCGACCAGCTCGGTCATGTCGTAACCCTTGTTGAAGGTCTTGGACTTCTTGAGCTTGTCGACCAGCTCCTGCGGCATCGGCTCGCCGGTCTTATAGTTCTTCGCGTAGTTGGCGAAGATCTTCGGATCGCTGGCCCAGTGCTCGTTGAACTGCGACGGGAATTCCACGAAGTCACGAGCGGTCGCGGTGCCCGACAGGCTCGGGTACTGCGAGTTGGCGAACATGCCGTGCAGGCCATGGCCGAACTCATGGAACATGGTGATCACGTCGTCCGACGACAGCAGGGCCGGCTGGCCCGGCGCGGGCTTGGTGAAGTTGGCGACGTTGAACACTACCGGCTTGGTGTCCAGCAGCTTGGACTGGTCGACCAGGTTGCTCATCCACGCGCCGCCGTTCTTGTTGTCGCGCTTGAAGTAGTCGCAATAGAACAGCGCCATGGAGGTGCCGTCCTTGTCGAACACTTCGAACACGCGCACGTCAGGCTGCCAGACGGGGATGTCCTTGCGCTCCTTGAAGGTCAGGCCGTAGAGCTGGTTGGCGGCATAGAACACGCCGTTCTGCAGTACATTGTCCAGTTCGAAGTACTGCTTGACCTGCGATTCATCGAGGTCGTACTTGGCCTTGCGCACCTGCTCGGAGTAGTGCTCCCAGTCCCATGCCTCGACCTTGAAGCCACCCTTCTGCTGGTCGATCACGTCCTGGATGTCCTTGGCTTCCTTCTCGGCGCGAGCGGTGGCGGCGGGAGCCAACTTGTCCATGAAGCCGATCGCCGCTTCAGGCGTCTTCGCCATCTGGTCTTCCAGCTTCCACGCGGCGTAGTTCGGATAACCCAGCAGCTTGGCCTGTTCGGCGCGGATCTGGGCGATGCGGGCGATCAGGTCACGCGTGTCGTTGGCGTCGCTGTGCTCCGCGCGATCCCACGAGTTCTTGAACAGCTGTTCGCGCGTGGCGCGATCATTGATGTTCTCCAACGCCGGCTGCTGCGTGGTGTTCTGCAGCGTGACCGCCCACTTGCCGTCGAGCTTGCGGGCCTTGGCGGCTTCAGCAGCGGCGGCAACGTCGCCCTCGGACATGCCATCGAGCTTGCTCTTGTCGTCCACCACCAGCGCACCGGCCTTGGTTGCAGCCAGCAGCTTGTTGGTGAACTGGGTGCTCAGGCTGGACTCTTCCTTGTTGAGGTCCTTGAGCTTGGCCTTGTCGGCCTCGGACAGCTTGGCGCCGCCGCGCACGAAATTCTTGTAGGTCACTTCGACCAGGCGCTTGGATTCCGGATCAAGCTTGAGCGAATCACGCTGGTTGTAGATGGTCTCGATGCGCGCGAACAGCTTGTCGTTCATCACGATAGCGTCCTGGTGCTCGGCGAACTTCGGCGCCTCGTCTTCCTGCACCTTTTGTAGCGTGTCGTCGGTGTTGGCGCCGCTGACGGCGTTGAATGCCTGCATCACGCGGGTCAGCAACCGGCCCGACTTCTCCATCGGGACGAAGGTGTTCTCGAAGGTCGGCGCATCCGGGTTGTCGGCGATCTTCTGGATCTCCACCAGGTGCTGCTTCATACCTTCTTCGAAGGCGGGCTGGTAGTCACCGTCCTTGATCTTGTCGAACGGCGGCGCCTGGAACGGCAGCGTGCTCTGCTCCAGGAACGGATTGACCGCACTGACTTCAGGAGCGGGAGCAGCCGTGGAGGCCTTGGCCGGCGCCGTGCTCGCCGGTGCGGGCGCGGGCTGCTGTGCCTGCTCGTTCGACTGCTGCGAGCAGGCGGCGAGCGCGATGGTGGTGGCTATGACTAGAGTGCGGAGACGAAGCATCGGGGTTCCCCATGGAAACGTGACAAACGAACCCTGAGACTAACCATACGCCGGCTCGGGTGCCAAGGGCTGGAAGTACTGGACACCGCACCGCGGCGGGCGCGACGCAACATGTGACGCCGGGGCGATCAGGCCTTGCGCATATCCCGCAACTGCCAACTGTTGCCAATCAGCAAGTTGAGCCGGTGCCGCACGATGCTCATGGGGAGGTCGGTGATCAGGTCCATGTCCGTGCGCAGGTCGGCGACCCGTGCGCTCGCGGTGGCTTGCGGATCGACCGCTCCAAGCGAGGGGTCCACGTCATCCGGCTCATCCTGCATGGCGCGCCAGCGCTCGAACAATCCCGGCGTGCGCATCGCGTTTTGCACTGCAGCAGCAAGATCGTTCGGGCCGGCACCGTCGTAGCTGAGTGCCGGCACCGGTCCGCGTGCCTGCGCGAGATCGGCGATGGAGAGGTAGTAGTGGCTGCGCGTGCTCATGGGTGCCTCCTGCGATGTCGACACGTGCATCCCAGCACGCGCCGCGTGAACGTCATTCCAAGATCAGCGACAGATCCAGATGAGCCGCCGCGTCGTGCGGCGCTACGCCATGCGGAAGTATGCCCAGGCACGGCGCGGGCAGATGATGGCGCAGGGTTTCGATGTTCTCGTCCACGGCTTCCATCGCCGGATCGATGCGGTTGCCGATCCAACCCACTAGCCGGCAACCGTCCGTGGCGATAGCCCGGGCGGACAACAAAGCATGATTGAGGCAACCCAGCCGCAGACCGACGACCAGCACCACCGGCAATTGCCACTGACGGGCAATGTCCGAGGCCAGCAAGCTGCGTGACAGCGGCACCAACCAGCCACCCACGCCTTCGACGAGCACCGCATCGTGCATGCCGCGCAGGCGTTCGAAAGCCTCGTACAGCGGGGCAAGTCGGATCTCTACGCCTTCGCGCGCCGCGGCCAGATTCGGCGACAACGGTTCGCGCAGCGCCACCGGATTCACCCATTCGTAGGGCATGGGTGCGCCGCCCGCAGCAATCAGCGCCAACGCATCATCGTTGCGCAACCCGTCCGGTGTTTCCACGCAGCCACTGGCCACGGGTTTCATGCCGCACGCGTGTATGCCACGCGCATGTAGCGCATGCAGCAGCGCGCAGGTCGCATGGGTCTTGCCGACGCCAGTGTCGGTGCCTGCAATAAACAAAGTCGACATGAGCTTTCCCCTGATGGCGGAGCCTGGCACTGCCGTGCCGACGGCGCCTCACCGGCGCATAATACGTCCTTTGTGCTCGACCGCCCGCGCCTCGCGCCCCTGACGCCAGCGACGCCGGACGACTCAAGAGGATCCGATCCCATGTATGAAGTGAAGACGCAGGCCTACGCCAGCAAACGCGAACAGTACGAAGACCTGTGCAGCCAGGCCCGCGGCCTGATCGAAGGCGAGCCGGACATGATCGCCAATGCGGCGAATTTCTCCGCACTCATCTATCACAGCGTTCCCGATCTCAACTGGTGCGGTTTCTATCTCTACGACGGCACCGAGTTGGTGGTGGGGCCGTTCCAGGGCAAGCCGGCCTGCATCCGCATCGCGCTGGGTCGCGGTGTGTGCGGAACCGCCGCGCAAACGCTTGAAACGCAGGTCGTGCGCGACGTCCACGACTTCGACGGGCACATTGCCTGCGATGCCGCGTCCCAATCGGAGATCGTTGTGCCGCTGGTGCGTGGTGATGGCAGCCTGTTCGGCGTGTGGGATGTGGATAGCCCGTCCGTGGCCCGCTTCGACGACGAAGATCGCGCGGGCATGGAAGCGCTGTGCGCCATCTTCATGGACGCGCTCGACAAGCGCTGAGAGCGCAGCGCCGGCCATGCCGGCGCATGCCTTATTGCCGCGGCATGTTGAGCAGACGCATCACCATGTCGCGTGCTTCCTCCACGCCGGTCCGTGCCTGCGAGGAAAAGACCTGAGCCGTCGCCTGTATGCCGCCAGCGGCGAACTCCTTGCGCAGCGCCGCCAGCGCCTGTGCGGCCTGGTTCCGCGACAATTTGTCCGCCTTGGTCAGCAACAGGTGGCAAGGCAGGTGCGTGGCGAAGCAGAAGTCCAGCATCATCCGGTCGAAGTCCTTGAGCGGATGGCGAATATCGGCGATCAACACCACACCGCGCAGGCTGCGGCGCTGGTGCAGGTAAGCATCGATCTCCTTCTTCCAATGCTCGCGCAGGGCTTCGGGCACCTTGGCGTAGCCATAGCCGGGCAGGTCAATTAGTCGCGCCTGCAGCGCAGGCACGCCTTCACCCTGGGCCAACGGAGGCAGCGAAAACGCCACCATCTGCTGCGTGCGACCGGGTGTTTTCGAAGTGCGCGCAAGCCCGCGATGCGCGGTCAAGGTATTGAGCGCACTGGACTTGCCGGCGTTGGAGCGACCGGCGAACGCGACTTCGGCGCCATCGTCACTCGGAAGCTGCGAAATTTGGTGGGCGGCCAGTACAAACTGGGCTCCCTGCAATGGATTGGACATGGTTTGACCAGGTAAGGTGGCGCAGAGATAATCCGGGAGTTTCTGCCAGTTGCGGACGTGCTGGCCAGCGCGGACCGTGCAGCCACAGCAGTATTTCGGGAGACAAGTGTATGAGTTTTCGGCCTGCCGGTTTCCGGCCCGCTGTAGTTCGTTATGCCGTAGCCCTCGTTTTTGCGTTGTCTTCCGGAGCGATCTTCGCCCAGGAAGCCAAGAATCCCGCCCCGGCGGCCACCTCCGCCACCCCTGCTGCCGCCGAACAAGCCGCCAAGCCGGCCGAAGCCACTGCCGCCGTGAAACCGGGTGACGTCACCGCCGGCCAGGGTAAAGCCGCTGTCTGCGGCGCCTGCCACGGCATGGACGGCAACTCGACCGACCCCCAGTACCCCAAGCTCGCCGGCCAGAGTGAGGCGTACATCGTCCACCAGCTCGCTAGCTTCAAGTCTGGCAAGCGCCAGAACCCGATCATGCTCGGCATGGCCACACCGCTGTCCGAGCAGGACATGCATGACATTGGTGCTTACTTCGCCAGCAAGAGCGCGCTCCCGGGCGTGGCCGACCAGGCGCTGGTCGAGCGCGGCCAGCAGCTCTATCGCCAGGGCGACACCAGCAAGGGCGTACCGGCCTGCATGGCGTGCCACAGCATTGATGGCCGCGGCAACCCGGGCGCGATGTACCCGCAGCTCACCAGCCAGCACGCGCAGTACATCGAGGCCACGCTGAAGGCCTGGCACGACGGCACTGTCTGGGGCGAGGACGCCCACGCGCAGATCATGCCGGGCATTGCCAAGAAGCTGGACGAGAAGGACATCGCCGCTGTCGCCAGTTATGTCGAAGGCCTGCACGCCGCCGAAGGCGCGGGCCCTTCCGCCGCCAAGTAAACGCCCCCGACACGCCGGCCGTTGGCCGGCGTGTCCGTTACAAGCCAAGTGAAAGTATTGAGGATCACCATGCTGAAGCGTCTGTCGTTCATGTGTACCGCCCTGCTCGCGCTCGCCGCCTGCAGCAACAACAACGACAACGCTAGCCAGGCCCCGCAGCCGGCGCCGGCAGCCACTGCGCCAGCCGCGCAGCCACCGGCGGCTTCCTCGGCCGCCACTCCGGC
>NZ_NRDP01000018.1:0-36177 GCF_002878475.1 Dyella sp. AD56 | reverse complement strand
GCCTGGCCGCTGACCCCCAACGGAAAACTGGACCGCAGTGCGTTGCCGACGCCGGAAGCAGATGCGCTGATCCGCGAAGCCTATGTGGCGCCGATGGGTGAGGTGGAAGAAGCGCTGTCGCAGCTATGGAGTGAGTTGCTGGGCGTGGATCGTGTCGGTCGACACGATCACTTCTTTGCCTTGGGCGGACACTCGTTGCTGGCCGTGCGGTTGCAAGCGCGGGTGCAGGAGCGCTTTGGCATAGAGCTGGCGCTGCGCGATGTCTTTGCCGAACCGACCCTGGCAGGTCAGGCCCAACGCATCGATGCGAGCAACGATGCCCGTCTGCCGGCACTGGTGCCGACGGCGCGGGAAGGGCGGTTGCCGTTGTCGTGGTCGCAGCAGCGACTCTGGTTCCTGGATCGGCTGGATGCCGCGGCCGGTGCGGCTTACCACGTGGCGGCGGGCTTGCGGTTGCGCGGGCGGCTCGACGAGGTGGCATTGGAGCGGGCGCTGAGCCGGATCGTGGAGCGCCATGAGGCGCTGCGGACACGGTTCGTAGAGATCGACGGTGAACCAGCGCAGCAGATCGAGACCGGGTCGGACTTCAACTTGCGCCGGGTGGACCTGTCCACGCTGGAGATGCCGGCCCGAGAAGCCGCACGGGAGGAGCAGGCGCGGGAGGAGGCGCAGGAACGCTTCGATTTGTCACGCGGCCCGCTGATTCGTGGGCGCCTCTTGCGTCTGGGGCCGAATGAGCACGTGCTGCTGGTGACGCAACACCATATCGTGTCGGACGGCTGGTCGCTGGGCGTGCTGGTGGAAGAGTTGCGCGTGTTGTATGGAGCCTACGCGCAGGGCTTGAGCGATCCGCTGCCTGCACTGCCGGTGCAGTACGCGGACTATGCGGTGTGGCAACGCGGCTGGCTGACGGGAGAGCGGTGGGAGACGCAATCGCGATACTGGCGAGAGCAGTTGCGAGGAGCGCCGGAGCTGCTGAGCTTGCCGGTGGATCGGCCGCGACCGGCGGTGCAGAGTTACGCCGGTCGCACCCATGCATTGCATCTCGATGCCGTGTTGACCGGGCGACTGCGTGCGTTGTCGCAGGCGCAGGATGCAACGCTGTACATGACGTTGCTGGCTGGCTGGAGTGCACTGCTGTCGCGCTTGAGCGGTCAGGCCGAGATAGTCATCGGTACGCCTGTGGCCAATCGGTCGCGTGTGGAGCTGGAAGGGCTGATCGGGTTTTTCGTCAATACGCTGGCGTTGCGCGTGCGTACGCCCGGCGAGATGACGGTGTCATCGCTCATGTCGCTTACGCGCGAAACGGCCTTGGCCGCCTATGAGCATCAGGATCTGCCATTCGATCGCGTTGTAGATGCCGTGCAGCCAAGCAGATCATTGAGCCACTCACCTATTTTCCAAAGCCTGTTTGTGCTGGACAACGTAGCCAGTGTCACGGCCATGGACCTGCCGGACTTGCGTGTCGAGTCGTTGTCGATGCCGCACACCACGACACAGTTCGATATTTCACTGTCGCTGATGGAAGTGGGCGATCACCTGGAAGGTGCGATCGAATACGCGAGCGACCTGTTCGATGCGCAGACGATCGCACGCTGGTCGGGTTATCTGGAGGTGCTGCTGCGCGCGATGACGGAAGACCCGGAACGGGCGGTGGCGACATTGCCATTGCTGACGGACGCGGAGCGGTCGCAACTGCTGGAAAGCCGTGTTGCGCCGTTGCAGGCCGAGATCGATGCGTGGACGCTGGTGGAGCGTTTCCAGGCACAGGTGTCGCGGACACCGGAAGCGATCGCACTGCGCAGTGGCCAGACGACGCTGAGCTACGCGGCCTTGAACGACGCGGCCAACCGGGTCGCGCATGCGCTGATCGAGCGCGGCGTGACACCGGACACCTGTGTGGGCCTGTGCGCGCCCCGCGGTGTGGAGCTGGTGATCGGTCTGCTGGGCATTCTGAAAGCCGGTGGCGCCTACGTTCCGCTAGACCCCAGCTATCCACGCGAGCGGGTGTGGCAGATGCTGGACGACAGTGCGCCAAGGGTGGTGGTCAGTGCGAAGGGGGCCGCCGAGCAGGTGGGCGTGGACGGTGCACGGGTGCTGGACGTCGCGGACACGTACTCGCGCACGGACACGCACGACCCAGTCGTCGCACTGCGACCGGAGCATCTGGCGTATGTCATCTACACCTCCGGTTCGACGGGCGTGCCCAAGGGCGTGGCGATCGAGCACCGCAGCATCGTGAACCTGGTGGCCTGGGCCCACGAAAACTTCGCGGTAGAAGACCTGGCATGCACGGTATGTTCGACGTCGATCAACTTCGATCTGGCGGCCTTCGAACTGTGGGTGCCGCTGACCCAGGGCGGGACCGTGGTGCTGGTGGAAGACCTGGTGCGTGCGGGCGAGCAACTGGACGGTGCGACGCTGATCAACACCGTGCCGTCAGTCCTCAAAGCGCTGCTGGATGCCGGCGGCCTGCCCACGAGCGTACGTGGTGTGAACCTGGCCGGTGAGCCGCTCAAGCGCGAGTTGGTGGAGCGCGTATTTGCACAGACCCCGGCCGCATGGGTGGCCAATCTGTATGGCCCGACGGAAACGACGACGTACTCGACCTGGCAACGGATGCCGCGGGCGAGCGGGTTTGTGCCGGGCATCGGTGTGCCGGTCGCCAACACGCGGGCGTACGTGGTGGATGAACACGGCGAGCTGGTGCCGCCCGGTGTCGTCGGCGAGTTATGGCTGGGCGGCGCTGGTGTGGCGCGGGGATACCTGCATCGCACGTCATTGACCGCCGAGCGATTCCTGGCCGATCGCTTCATCGGTGAAGGCCGGGTCTATCGAACCGGTGATCTGGTGCGGCAGCGTCCGGACGGGACGCTGGACTACCTGGGTCGCAACGACTTCCAGGTGAAGGTACGCGGCTACCGCATCGAGCTGGGCGAGATCGAGGCGGCGCTGCAGGCATGCGCGGGTGTGCGCGATGCGGTGGTGGTGGCACGCGGCGAGGCGGGTGGCGAGCGGACGCTGGTGGCGTACTGGCAGGGCGAGGAGTCGACCACCGCGACAACGTTACGTCACCACCTGCAGGGACGGTTGCCGGGATACATGGTGCCGTCGGCTTATGTACGTCTGGACGCCTGGCCGCTGACCCCCAACGGAAAACTGGACCGCAGTGCGTTGCCGACGCCGGAAGCAGATGCGCTGATCCGCGAAGCCTATGTGGCGCCGATGGGTGAGGTGGAAGAAGCGCTGTCGCAGCTATGGAGTGAGTTGCTGGGCGTGGATCGTGTCGGTCGACACGATCACTTCTTTGCCTTGGGCGGACACTCGTTGCTGGTCGTACGGCTACAGGTCATGATCGAGCAACAGCTGGGACATCGCTTGAACATAGTGGATTTGTTCATGCACACCACGGTGGCGCAGTTGGCAACGTTCATGCGAGACGGCAATCGCGGAGTAGGTCGCCTGGCGGATAGCGATCGCCGTGGGGAGCTGCGCCGCGAAGCATTGCTGCGGAGACGCGGACGCCCAATCGAATCTGAGCGTGCCACCGAACTCGAAGATTGAAAACGTGGATGCGTCCGTAGGCGCAGTCGCTATGGCTTTCTGGGGAGAATGCAAATGCAGGTGAGCGAAGGGGTAGGGACGTCGCAGCGGCCAGGCAAAGCAAAGGGCCTGGAGTGGTGGAGTACGCTGATCGGGCTCGTATCTATTGTGATCGGCATGGCCTTGTCGTCCTGGTTGTCCGGGCCGCCACAGGTGCGAGAAGGAATGGCCGCCGCTGGCACCTTCTCGGTTGACCGAGCCATGACGCATGTGCGGGAGATTGCGCAACAACCGCATCCCACCGGCACCAAAGCCAATGCACGCGTTCGCGACTATCTTGTTGCGCAGCTGCGCGCGATGGGATTCGATGTACGGGTGCAGCGCGAACTATCGCTCGGCCCATCCCAGTTCGCCTGGGTTGAAAATGTTGTCGGCGTTCTGCCAGGTGCGAACGAAGAAACGGGGAAAGCGCAAGCGGTCCTCTTGATGACTCACTACGATTCCACGCCTTGGGGGCCGGGTGCTGCCGATGATGGCGCAGGCGTGGCCAGCGTGCTGGAGGCGGCAAGAATTGCGGCGGCGTTGGACAAAGGGGTACGCAGGCACGACCTGATCGTGCTCCTGACCGACGGCGAGGAACTCGGGTTGATGGGAGCACGTGCCTTCTTCTCGCAGGATCCGCTCGCGCCGCACGTAGGCACTGTGCTGAATTTCGATGCCCGCGGCAGCCGCGGTCCCGCCCTTATGTTCCAGCCGGGGCCAGGCAGTGCCTCGCTACTGCA
Organism: Dyella sp. AD56; assembly: GCF_002878475.1. Classification (NCBI taxonomy): domain Bacteria; kingdom Pseudomonadati; phylum Pseudomonadota; class Gammaproteobacteria; order Lysobacterales; family Rhodanobacteraceae; genus Dyella; species Dyella sp. AD56. The sequence goes on along the minus strand of NZ_NRDP01000018.1, from coordinate 31,852 downwards.
TACGCTGGCGGATACCGCGCCTGTCGCCAACTCGTATCAGCAAGAAATCTTCAAGCGCATGCCGAACGATACTGATTTCAGCATCGCACTCGAACATGGGTTGCCGGGGCTGAACTTCGCCTTCATCGACGGCTATTTTGACTACCACTCGCCGTCCGATACCGCTGCGAACCTTGCGCCCGATTCATTGCAGCACATGGGGGACCAGGCTGTCGCAGCAATGCGCGCCGCACTGAGTGCACCCGCAGGCGTTAGGGGAGTGGACAAAGAACAGAGCTACATGAACGTCACCTCCAGAGCATTCTTTGAATATCCTGCGTGGCTTGAATCCGCAGCTCTTGCATTGGCCACCGCGTTGTTTGGATTCGCGTTGTGGCGCAGCCGTTCCACGGCGCCGCCCATCGGCGTGGTTGCGACTGCACGCGCCACGCTAGGTCTGTTGGTGACGATCTGCACCGCCATCACGATAGTGATCAGCCTCTCATCGGCACTGCATCAGGACTATTGGCCCGGTGTGATGTTGCGCGCCGTATCGGCCCGTCAGACGGAATGGTTCATCGCCTGGTGTCTGATAGCGATCGGCATAACGATGAGCCTATTGGGTGCCACACGCAAAGGCTTGCGCTGGCCATGGGCGCTCCTCGTTGTCGCCTTGGCGTCGCTGCCCATGCTCCTTGCGGGCTCGCTATTCCTTCCGGGGCTCGTGTCGGGAGCGCTCTGCTGGGTGTTGTTGCGCAAGCCATTAAGCAAGGCAGCACTCGTGCGTGGCGCCTACCTGTGGCTTCTCGTGCTGGCATGGGCGTTGGTGGTGTTCTTTCCCGGTGCGGCCAATGTCCTTGTTTGGCCACTACTGGCGTTCGCAATATCGCGTGCGATCGGAAAGTCTTTGGGGACAACTTCTCCGGGGTTATCGGAAACCTTGCTGCTGGCGTTGGCTTCGCTGTTCTCGGCCATCGTGCTGGCGGGATTGGCGCAAAGCCTCGACTTGGGCCTGGGCGCGCGACTGCCTGCGATAGGCGTCGTGCCCATGTTGCTGCTGTTCGCGTTGTCGATCCAGGCCTGGCTTGACTCGCGGTCCACCACGATCGGTTCGGCCCTGGCTGTGTTGGGCGGGATCGTGGGGGTTGTACTCGTGTTGAGCTCGCCTTTCGATGTTCGCCATCCGCAACCCAACAGTGTTTTCGTGCTGCACGATGGTATTCAACACGCCGATTGCCTCGCGACGATCGACGCGCTTGACGATGCGTGGAAGCGCGAGGCCATGGGTTCATCGGTACACGCATTGCAGCAGAACAACTACGCACCCGAAGTATGGCGAGCAACGCGCTGTGCTCCTTTGAGTGCAAAGGACGGCGCAGTAGCGCCTGCTTCCCAGATCGGTGTTCACGTGCTGGGTGTCGAGTCGCAAGGGGACATCCGTCGCCTTCACATGACGCTTCACGCGCACGGGGGCAGCGATGCGTTGGCGCTATATCTGCCTAAAGGCGTGGATGTGCGTGGTGTAGAGATCGCTGGCAAAACGATTAAAGGACTGTCCAACGGCGGTTTTGAGCAGTGGCCTCGAAGCATCCGCGGTTTTGCGCTGCCTGACGCCGACGTCGACATGGCGCTCGATATCGGCCCCGGTCCTCTGCCGGATGCTTTGCTGGCCGTGGGCCTGGATTACGGCCTGCCAGCAGGATTGACGTTGCCTCCGCGCCCTGTCGTCCTGATGCCCCAGAGCCACCCGTACTCCGATTCCACAATCACGGTGACGCGCATCCCATTGGAAGCGAGCCTCGCCGGGCCGGCGCCATGATCAGGGAAACGATCGTCCGCCATCGTGGTCCGCTCGCCCTGGCAAGCGTGCTGGCTGCGTCCGGTGCGCTGGCTTCTATCGCCTTGATCACGCAGATCGGCAGCATAGCGGGCCAGGGGCTGGGCACTCCCGGATCACAGGTGCCATTGCTGCCAGCGCTGGGCAGCCTGATTGCCATGCTCGTGTTTTCCGTTGCAGCCCAAACTTGCCAGGCGAGTTTTGGTGCGGCCGTGATATCCGACCTGCGCGCACAGCTTTCGAGGCGATTCCTGGCCTTGGACTATGCGCGGCTAATGACGTATCGCGAGCGTGTCGTAGGCGCCCTGGTGGTGGATGTCACGCGTATAGCGCAAATGTTGCTTGTGCTTCCCCAGGCGCTATTCAACTTGTTGGTGGCCGTTTTCTGCTTGATCTATCTGGCCTGGTTGTCGTTGCCACTGCTGGCGATATTGCTCGGCTTTGTGCTGGTTAGCGTCACCTGCGCACTAAGTATCCTGCACCGGACAGAGCGATTTTTCGAACGCATTCGTGCGGACGAGAATCGCCTGTTTCGATACTTTCGTGCCATTGCCGAGGCCAAGAAGGAGTTGGCGCTCAATGCAGCACGAGCGGACCATTTTTCCGAGCAGGTGTTGGGTAAAGCTATCAGGGACAATGAGCAATCCTTGCGTGTAGCCAACCGCTGGCTTGGCTACACCGAAGTCTGGAATACGGCGATCATCTATGCCGCCATCCTTGCGGTCGCCTGTGCAGGCCGCGCGTACTTCGCGCAGGACACGGGGGTAGTGGCTCGCTTCGTCATTGGTTCGTTGTTCCTTATCGGGCCCATCAGCAGCCTGATTGCAGCTATCCGCCACATCGTCGCCGGAAGAAGCAGCACCCGATACCTGAAGACGCTTGGCCCTGCCTTTGTAGACGCACCTGTCGCCCGCAGGCTTGAGGCGGGCAGGTTTTCCGGATGGTCGCGCATCTGTCTGCGCCAGGTGGAGTATCGCTATCCGGACAGCGACGGAGATTTCACTTTCGGACCGGTCGATCTGGAGATCCGCCGGGGCGAGATGGTTTTCATCGTCGGCGGTAACGGCAGCGGTAAATCTACGTTGGCGTTGTTGTTGACTGGCATGCTGGTGCCCGATCGCGGCGAAATATGTATCGATGATCACGTCCTTGAATCGGACGACATTGCCGAGTTCAGGCAGCTTTTCACTGCGGTATTTGCCGATTACTGGATATTTGAAGATCTGCTGGACAGAAAGGGACAGACTCCGCCGCAGGCAAGTGTCGACGCACTGCTGGATAAGCTTGGGTTGCACGGCAAGGTAACGGTCACCGATGGTCGGTTCAGCACACTTGATCTGTCGCAGGGACAGAAGAAGCGGCTAGCCCTGACACAAGGGTATATGGAAGACAGCAATGTCTACCTGTTCGACGAATGGGCTGCCGACCAGGATGTTGAATTCCGTCGCTATTTCTACCTGGAGCTTTTGCCGGAGCTGAAAGCGGCCGGTAAAACGCTGATTGTGATTAGCCACGACGACCGTTTTTTTGACGTCGCCGATCGGCTGGTTCGACTTGAGTATGGGCACATTGCGTCCGGCACGCCTTCTGCAGTCATGCCGGCCTCCATAAGTTTCGTACGGAACACGAAATGAGCGCCGAACAAGATTCCATCGCGGATATCCGGGGAAACGACCAGGACGCCACGATTGCCATCATCGGGATGGCTGGACGTTTTTCTGGCGCCGATGACTTGGAGGCTTTCTGGGCCAACGTGGTAGCCGGCGCCGAATCGCTACGCGACTTCGACGATAGTGAGTTGCGCGCGGCCGGCGTCTCCGAAGAAGATCTCGCCCACCCGCGATACGTGAGGCGTGGCGGTCTTCTTGACGGAATCGAAGCCTTCGATGCCGAGTTTTTTGGCATGAGCGCACTGGAAGCGCGTGCCGCGGACCCGCAGCAACGCCTTTTTCTGGAAACCGCATGGACGGCACTGGAGCACGCCGGTTATGCGCCCGATACCCATCGGTCAGCTGTTGGCGTCTATGCCGCCGCTTCGTCCAATGTCTACTTCCTGGAACGCCTGGCGCACCAAGGCGATCTGATGGAATCCATCGGCGCACTGGGCCTGTCCATCGGCAACGAAAAGGACTATCTGGCTACGCGCACAGCGTATAAGTTGGGCTTGCAGGGACCCGCAGTGACCGTTCAGACCGCATGCTCCAGCTCGCTGGTAGCCGTGCACCTGGCCTGTCAGGCCTTGTTGGCCGGCGAATGCGACATGGCGCTGGCCGGCGGAGTTTCGGTGCGCACGCTTGAGCCACGAGGGTATCGTTACGTCGCGGGAGGCATTCTGTCCTCGGATGGTCATTGCCGGCCCTTCGACGCTGACGCCAGCGGTACGGTGTCGGGAGATGGCGTGGGCGTTGTTGTGCTTAAGCCGCTGAAGCGTGCACTCGCCGACGGCGATCATATCCATGCCGTCATCCTTGGAAGCGCGGTGAACAATGACGGTCATGACAAGACCGGCTACACCGCACCCAGCGTGAAAGGTCAGGCAGCCGTGATACGCGAGGCCATGGCCGTGGCCGGTGTGAGGCCTGGCACGATCGGCTACGTCGAGGCGCACGGTACTGGTACAGCCCTGGGTGATCCGATCGAGATCACCGCCTTGCGTGAGGCGTTCGGCGATGCCGCGGCACCTTATTGCGCCTTGGGTGCGGTGAAAACCAATATCGGACATCTCGAGGCTGCCGCTGGCATCGCCGGTTTCATAAAAGCCGCGCTGGCTGTCTCGCATGGAAAACTGCCGCCCAATCCGCTTCTGCGCACGGTCAGTCCGCACATCAACATGGCCGGTAGCCCATTCTGGTTTCCCTTGGCACCTGAGCCATGGCCGCTGCGCGGCGGCGTACGCCGAGCCGGCGTTAGTTCGTTTGGCATCGGCGGCACAAACGCACATGTGATCTTGGAATCTCCCCCGCGATCACCGGCCAAGGCGCTGTCCACGCTGGCGCAGCCATGGCTGGTGTCTGCACGCACGCCAGAGGCGCTCGGTAGCGCAATGGAGGCCATGGGGCATTATCTGTCCGCATCGCGCGATGCGTTTGGCGCAGCTGCCTATACGACGCGTGCGGGTCGAAAAACGTTTCGCCACCGCTGCGCAGTGGCCGCCACAGACGCACCGATGGCGCTGAAGCTGCTGAAGCAGACGACTCCCTGCGATACGGAGTCGGTGGCGCCGCTGGTCTTCTTTTTTCCGGCGAAGATCGGTCAGCTTCCCGTGGCGATGGTTGCCGCGCTTTACGCTACGTACCCGACTTTTCGCGAAGACGTAGATGCCTGCATTTTCACTCTTGAACCGCTATTGAGCGCTGACCTGCGGTCACTGCTGTTGAGGGGCGATGCGGAGGCGCATTTGCTGGACCGCATGGACGTCGCTGAGCCCGTAGTGTTCGTTCTTTGCTACGCACTCGCGCGATTGCTGCAATCGTTTGGCCTGCAGTCGGATGCAATGATCGGACATGGTATGGGTGAGTGCGTCGCTGCATGCCTGGCGGGTGTCATGGGTCGTGACGACGCGCTTCGGTTGTTGGCCACGCGCGGCCGTCTGAAGGCCGGGTTGACGGCTGGCGCAAACCTCGCCGAGCACGGCCGCTGTCTTGAGCAGTTTGCCGCCGCAGTCAGCGGAATGACTCTGTCGCCGCCATCTCGCCGTTACGTTTCCAACCTGGACGGACAATGGATGGATCCGCAGCGGGCCGTCTCTGCCGATTACTGGGTGACGCTTCTGAGCCGGTCTGTCGGATTTCCCACGGGCTTGACTGCACTGGCTGCACTTGGCGAAGTCACGCCCGTAGATGTGGGGCCTGGCGCTGCGATGGGAGCGCTCGCATGCGCTGCTGGCGTCGCGCGCGAGGCCTTTCCAACTGCCCCCTTGCGGCTCGACGAGGCCGACCTGGGAACCCTGCGTGGCACACTTGCGGCCCTGTGGGCGCGCGGTCACCAGGTCGATTGGGATCTGGCTATTCCAGAGGCCGACCGTCGCCGTACGCCGGTACCGACCTATGTATTCGCCCGCGAAAGGCATTGGGTTGCTCCGCCGCGGCAACTCGGTCGAGCACCGGCGGACGCGCCGCCGGGTATTTCGAGCAAAGGTGATGTCCGAGGCAACTCATCCTTGCAGGTGCCTGGCTGGAAACGGATGCCCATATCTCCTGCGGACCGGCCTGCCAGGGCGCCGCAGGACGTATTGTGGTTTGCCGACCCGGCAGGTGCGGATCGCCCAGTGCTTTCATATCTTCGTACGCTTGGGTGGCATCCGATCATCGTTGAAAGCGTAACGGGAATTGCAGCGACACCCCTTCATTCCGATGGATTCGCACTGGATCCTGCGCAGCCAGACTCGATTGATGCGCTGATTGCGCAGTTGGACGCAAGTGGGAGCTTGCCATCGCGAATCGTGTATGCCTGGGCCATGAGCGCCCGCGACACAGAACCGTTCGCTGAGCGGATGTGCCTGCATGCACCCATTGCGTTGGTTCGCGCACTCGGCAAGTGTGGCAACGGTCAGCACTTTGAGATCGAGACACTGACTGTGGCGGCGCAGTCGGTTGATGGGCGTGAGCACGAAGACCCGGTACAAGCGCTCGTGGCGGGCTTCTGCAAGGTCTCGCCATTGGAGTACCCGCGAATTGCATGCCGCTGGATCGACTCGGAGGAGGCGGTCGCGGATGCCGGCATGCTTGCCGAACCTCATCTGCTGGCGATGACATTAGCCGCGGGCTTTGACGCCTCGACGCCAAGCGTTGCTTTCCGCGGGCGTCACGCGTGGGTGCCGGATATTGAAGAGATCGATGCCACGGCGGGTCCGACTTCGCTACGCGAGGATGGTCACTACCTCGTTCTAGGCGGAACAGGCGGCATTGGCCTGGCGTTCGCAGAATATCTGGTTGAACGGGTTGAGCGCCCGCGACTGAGCCTGTTTGCGCGCGCCCAGCGCATGGCCAGCGATGAACTCACACAGCAGCGCTTGGATGCACTGCGCGCCCGGGGTGCCGAGGTGCGGCTGTTTCCGGTCGACATCACTGATATCGATGCCATGCGGCACGCCGTGGCCGACGCCGTTTCCATATACGGACATGTTGATGTGGTATTGCACGCGGCAGGTGCGGCTGGAGAGGGGCTGATCCGCAACACCGATCCTGTGCGGCTTGCCCCCATAGTGGCGCCCAAGACCACCGGCTTGCGCGCTCTCGACGCAGTGCTGCCGCAGGCGCCGTCGCTTATCGTGCTGTGCTCATCGGTGAACGCACTGAAGCCCATGGCTGCCCAGGTAGGCTATTGCGCGGCGAATGCATACCTCGATGCGTATGCGCAGAAACGTTCGCGAGCTGGCAGGCGTGTGGTGTCGATCAACTGGTCACGCTGGGAAGGCATTGGCATGGCAGCGGCGCACGGCGGTGTTCCGCTGGATGCGCAGACCATTGCGGAGGCGTTTGATGCGGCCCTGACGTTTGACGGCAGGCAGCTGTTGGTTGCGCCGGGCGGCCCGGACAGCGCCGTTTCCATGGCCGCTGTCGCAGGCGACATGGCCAGGCCGCCGCTGCAACACGCGCAGATCCTCACGGGTGTGCATGCGATCTGGAACGCGCTGTTTGGCCGTGAAAAGATTGGCGACGAGGAAGACTTCTTCCTTCTCGGTGGCCATTCCTTGTTGGCGCTGCAACTCATTGCGCGCGTTCAGCGGGACTTCGGTGTCGAGCTTCCGTTGCACGCTTTGCTGAGCATGCCGACCATTGCCGGCATGACGCAGGTTGTGTGGGACGCTGTGCAAGGCAGGCAGTCCTCTGACCTTGCCCTTGCAGACCGTACGCAGCCCTTGCCCTTGTCGTGGTCACAGCAACGGCTATGGTTCCTGGATCGGCTGGATGCGTCAGCGAGTGCGGCTTACCACATCGCAGCCGGCGTGCGGTTGCGGGGGCAGTTAGAAGAAGCCGTGCTACAGCGGACGCTTGATCGCATCGTGGAACGGCACGAAGCGTTGCGCACGCGATTTGAAGAGACGCCGGCCGGTCCGGTGCAAGTCGTGCTGGAACCGTCACCCATCGCGCTGATGCGGCAGGATCTGTCCGGTGTGGCGGCCACCGAGCGCGACGCAGCACTGGAGGCAGCGTGTGCGCAGTTCGCGTCATCGGCGTTCGATCTGGCGGCGCAGCCGCCCGTGCGAGCCCTGCTGGTGCGGCTGGTCGCGGATGAACACGTGCTGGTGCTGGTGCAGCACCACATCGTGTCCGATGGCTGGTCACTGGGCGTGCTGGTACGCGAACTGGGGACGCTGTATGCAGCCTATGTCCAAGGTCAGCCGGACCCGTTGCCGACGTTGCCGGTGCAGTACGCGGACTATGCCGCCTGGCAGCGCAGTCGTCTGTCCGAGGAGACCGCCGCCGCTCAGATAGCGGCGTGGTGCAGCCACCTGCATGATGCTCCCGCACTGCTGGATCTACCGACCGATCGTCCGCGGCCCGCGATACAGAGCTACCGCGGTGGCCGGTTTCCGGTGCAGTGGGATGGGGAGCTGGTGGCACGGCTGCGGGCATTGGCGCAAACGCACGGTGTCACGCTGTACATGACGCTGCTGGCTGGCTGGAGTGCATTGTTGTCGCGCTTGAGCGGGCAGGGCGACGTGGTCATCGGTACGCCCGTGGCCAATCGGCCGCGTGTGGAGCTGGAAGGGCTGATCGGTTTTTTCGTCAACACGCTGGCGTTGCGGATGCGCATGCCCGACGAGATGACGGTGTCGTCCTTGCTTGCCCAGGCGAAAGCGGTGGTGCTGGAAAACTACGAGCGGCAGGAAGTGCCGTTCGAGCGTGTGGTGGAGGCCCTGCATCCGGCCCGGAGCCTGAGTCATAGCCCGGTGTTCCAGAGTCTGCTGAGCTTGGACAACACGCCGGAGCGGCCGTTGGTCTTGCCGGATCTGGACGTAGAGAGCTACGTCGTGGCGCACGGAGCGACGCAGTTCGACCTGACCTTGACGCTGCGCGAGAGCGACGCCGGGCTGAGCGGTGCGATCGAATACGCGAGCGACCTGTTCGATGCGCAGACGATCGCACGCTGGTCGGGTTATCTGGAGGTGCTGCTGCGCGCGATGACGGAAGACCCGGAACGGGCGGTGGCGACATTGCCATTGCTGACGGACGCGGAGCGGTCGCAACTGCTGGAAAGCCGTGTTGCGCCGTTGCAGGCCGAGATCGATGCGTGGACGCTGGTGGAGCGTTTCCATGCACAGGTGTCGCGGACACCGGAAGCGATCGCACTGCGCAGTGGCCAGACGACGCTGAGCTACGCGGCCTTGAACGACGCGGTCAACCGGGTCGCGCATGCGCTGATCGAGCGCGGCGTGACACCGGACACCTGTGTGGGCCTGTGCGCGCCCCGCGGTGTGGAGCTGGTGATCGGTCTGCTGGGCATTCTGAAAGCCGGTGGCGCCTACGTTCCGCTAGACCCCAGCTATCCACGCGAGCGGGTGTGGCAGATGCTGGACGACAGTGCGCCGAGGGTGGTGGTGAGCGCGGGCGGAGCGGCCGAGCAGGTGGGCGTGGATGGTGCACGGGTGCTGGACGTGGCGGACACGTACTCCCGTACAGACACGCACGACCCGGTCGTCGCGCTGCGACCGGAGCATCTGGCGTATGTCATCTACACCTCCGGGTCGACGGGCGTACCCAAGGGCGTGATGATTGAACATCGGCATGTCGCTGCGTTGTTCAACGCGACCGAAGCGATGTTTGCCATCGGTCCGGATGACGTGTGGACTGTGTTCCACTCTTACGCTTTCGATTTTTCGGTGTGGGAGCTGTGGGGGGCTTTGCTATATGGCGGTTGTGCGGTGCTCGTATCCTGGGAATGTGCGCGCTCACCGGGCGATTTCCTTGATTTGCTGGCAAACGAGCAAGTAACCATCCTGAGTCAGACGCCAAGTGCGTTCCGGCAGCTCATCGCAGCGGGTGCCGGCAGAAAGGTCTTGCCCGCATTGAAGGCCGTCGTTTTTGGTGGCGAAGCGCTGGATCCGCGCATGCTCAATCCGTGGATTGAAGGGCATCCTCCCGAACGGGTGGCGTTGATCAACATGTATGGCATCACTGAAATCACTGTGCATGCCACTTATCACCGCCTGCAGCGGAAGGCGATTGAAAGCGGGCACGGCAGCCCGATAGGCGAGGCATTGCCGCATCTGCAACTGCATGTGCTCGATGGAGCGGGCAGGCATGTGCCGGTGGGCGTGCCCGGCGAGCTGTATATCGGTGGAGCAAGCATCGCGCGGGGATACCTGGGTCGCGAAGCGCTGACCACGGAGCGCTTCATGCGCAATCCGTTTGGTATCGACGGTCGCCTGTATCGTACGGGTGACGTCGCCCGCCTCCGGACCGATGGCGGTTTCGACTATCTCGGACGCAACGATTTTCAGGTGAAAATTCGTGGTCATCGGATCGAGCTTGGCGACGTCGAAGCTGCACTGCGATCCGTGGCTGGCGTGCGGGATGCGGTTGTGGAGGCGCGAGGAAGCGAGCATGAGCTGCAGTTGATTGCGTACTTCGAAGCCGATGAGATCGAAACGCCTGTTGAGCTCCTGCGTGCTTCACTTATGGCGTCATTGCCGTCTTACATGGTTCCGACAGCCTTCGTAAGGGTGGAGCAGTGGCCGCTCACTCCCAGCGGCAAGTTGGATCGTAGTGCGCTGCCGGAGCCGGACAAGGATGCGCTCCTGTACCGCGCTTATCGCGCGCCGACCGGTTCGCTAGAGCACACGCTTGTTGAAATATGGGCGGAAGCCCTGCAGCTTCCGGTGGAGCGCATTGGCGTCGACGATAATTTCTTTGAGCTCGGAGGGGATTCCATTCGGAGCATCGTCGTCATCGCGGACGCGCGTCGCCGTGGCCTGGCATTTGCTGTGATCGACCTGTTTCGCCACCCCACCGTCGCTGCGCTCGCCCGTTCGCTTGAGGATGGTCCTGCTGACATGTCTGCAGCAGGCGAAGGCTGGCAGTTGGCGGATGCCCAGGTTCCGTTGGCGGAGCTTCCAGAGGGCGCGCAGGAAGGGTGGCGTGCGACGCTGCTGCAGCAAGGGATGATCTTCCATGGTGCGTTCGGCGGTAAGCAGGGCACCTACCACGACATATTCTCGTATCGCATCGCGTTGCCACAGTGGAATGAAAAGGCTATGCGCACCGCACTCGATGTCGTGGCGGCGCGCCATCCATCGCTGCGAAGCGCATTCTATCTGCACGGCGACAGCGCATTGCGGCAATACGTGCGCGCCGATGCGCGTATCGATCTGCAGTGCTTCGACCTTCGGCACCTGAGCGCCGAGAGCCAGCACGCCGTACTGCTCGACTTCATGGCCGACGAACAGGCGCGGCCATGGACAGTTGATCAGGGGCCGCTGATCGTATTTTTTGTGCATCGTCGTGGTGAGTCTGAGATTCAGCTGACCATTGGCTTTCATCACGCCATTCTCGACGGTTGGAGCGTGGCAATGATGCAGTCCGAAGTATTCACCGAGTACTTTCGCGCCTGTGGATCGAACCTTGAAGCTATGCCGCTGGCGACGGTATCGCCGATGGCAGGTGCATCGTTAGAGCTGAGTGCGCTGCAAAACCCGGCGCATGCCCGGTTCTGGGCTGGCTATCTGGCTGATGCCGAACCCACGTTGTTGCCGGATATGCCCGGCCCTTGGGCCGGCCGTGACGCGCGAAACCTGACTATTCGCGTGCCAGCGCCCGTCGCCAGGCGCCTGGCGCAGCTCGCTTCCGAGCTGAGTGTTCCATTGCGGTCGGTACTGCTCTCGGCGCACCTGCACGTCGTAGGCCTGTTGAGCGGCTCAGCTTCACCAATGACTGGCGTGGTGTACAACACACGTCCGGAAATGGCGGGCGGTGAGCGAACCCTGGGCTTGTTTCTCAACACCCTCCCGCTGCGCTTGACCAGCAGGCAGGACAGCTGGAGGAATCGGGTACGTGCGGTCTTCGAAGAGGAGAACTTGCTCGCCGAGCACCGTTATTACCCCTATTTCCGCATTTTATCCGAGCACGGACACTGCGCCCGTCTGGATGTCGTTTTTAACTACGTGCATTTTCACGCCCACGACGTCATCCGCGACGCAGTCGCGGCGGGGTTTGCGCAGATTCTTGTGAACGATGTCGAGACGATCGAGTCCACCGGGTTTGGATTGTCTACGACTTTCTCCGGTGCGGGAGAAGATCTTGCGTTGACCTTCGATGCCGATCGCACTCGCTTCGGTCATGATCAGGTGACGCGCATTGCTGATGCGTATCTTCAGGTGCTCCAGTCCATCGCCAACGATGCCGATGCAGCCTGGGAACAAACGTCTCTGCTCACGCCCACCGAACGCGATCAAGTGACGTACGCATGGAATGCGACGGACCACGCCTATCCGGAAGAGGTGATGCATGCCGGTTTTGAGCGGCATGTATCTTTGTCGCCAGACGCGGTAGCGGTGGTGTGCGGCGAAGAGCAGTGGAGTTACGCCGCATTGAACATGCGAGCGAACCGGATCGCGCACGGATTGCTGGCCGCCGGGGTGCAGGCGGGTGATCGGGTGGGCATCTGCCTGACGCGAGGCCCGTGGATGGTGGCGGCCGTGCTGGGTGTGGTGAAAGCGGGGGCGGCGTATGTGCCGATGGACCCGTCCCATCCAGCGCAGCGGCAAGCCGAGACGATTGCCGATGGCGATCCGCGCCTGGTGCTGAGCGAGCGGTCCTTGAGCGAGCTGGAGGGATTGTCGTCGGTTCCCGTGCTCTGCGTGGACGAACCGGAGGCCTGGAACGGTCACGCGACATGGAACCCGTCGTCGTCGGGGATCGGCGTAGACGCGCAGGCGCTGGCGTACGTGATCTACACCTCGGGCTCGACCGGACGACCCAAGGGCGTCATGGTCCGGCACGCGCCGGCGGTGAACCTGTTCGCCTGGGTACAGGCGACATTCGGCATGGGTCCGTCGGACCGGGTGCTGTTCACGACGTCGCTGAGTTTCGATTTGTCGGTGTACGACATCTTCGGCTTGCTGTGGAGCGGTGGCAGCGTGCACGTGGCGCGAACGGAAGAAGTTCGTGAGCCGGCGAAGCTGGTGCAATGGCTGAGCGAGGGTTCGATCACGTTCTGGGACTCCGCGCCGGCGGTGTTCGGTGCGCTGGTAAGCGCACTGAACGGGCAGGTGGTGTCGCCATCGCTGCGATTGGCGTTCTTCAGCGGTGACTGGATCGGGCTGGAGCTCCCCGACGCCGTGCGGCGCTCGTTCCCGCAGTGCGAAGTGGTCGCGCTCGGCGGTGCGACGGAAGCGACGGTGTGGTCGAACTACCATCGGGTGGGCGAGGTCGAGCGGCACTGGAAGAGCATTCCGTACGGACGTCCCATCTGGAATGCGCGTTACTACGTGCTGGACAGTCGGGGCGAGCCGAGCCCGGTGGGCGTGCCGGGCGATTTGTATATCGGCGGCGGCTGTCTGGCGGACGGTTACTGGAACCGCCCCGAGCTGACGGCGGAACGGTTCGTGGCCAGTCCGTTCATGGCGGGTGAGCGGATGTATCGGACAGGCGACCGTGCGCGGTACTGGCCGGATGGCACCATGGAGTTTCTGGGTCGCAACGACTTTCAGGTGAAGGTACGCGGCTACCGCATCGAGCTGGGCGAGATCGAGGCGGCACTGCAGGCATGCGCGGGCGTGCGCGATGCGGTGGTGGTGGCACGCGGTGAAGCGGGCGGCGAGCGGACGCTGGTGGCGTACTGGCAGGGCGAGGAGTCGACCACCGCGACAACGTTGCGCCACCACCTGCAGGGACGGTTGCCGGGATACATGGTGCCGTCGGCCTATGTACGTCTGGACGCCTGGCCGCTGACCCCCAACGGAAAACTGGACCGCAGTGCGTTGCCGGCGCCGGAAGCCGATGCGCTGATCCGCGAAGCCTATGCGGCGCCGATGGGTGAGGTGGAAGAAGCGCTGTCGCAGCTATGGAGTGAGCTGCTGGGCGTGGATCGTGTCGGTCGACACGATCACTTCTTTGCCTTGGGCGGACACTCGCTGTTGCTGGTTCAGCTATCGCTTCGTGTTCGCGATGCCTTCGCCGTCGAGGTGCCCATCGACGTGCTCATGCGCACCACCACCTTGGATGCCATGGCCAGCAGGATTGCAGAAGCACGATTCGAGACGTACCTGGGAGCCGACACAGAGACTTTGTTGCATAGCCTGGATGCGCTGTCTCGTGAGGAGCTGCTCGCGCTGCTGGCCCAAGAGGAAAAAGATGATGTGTGATTTCTAGCGCTCTATACGGTACTGCGTATTTCCATACGAGGAGGACTACTGAATGACTCAACACGAGGACGAAACAATGGTCAGCACACTTTCAGCAGCACCGGTCGCAACGCAGATTTCCATGGCGGCAGCCGTCCGCAAGCGCACGTCTTTCGCATCTTCCGCTTTCGCATCGGTGGTATGCCGCCTAATGGTGCTCCTCCTCTGTATGGCTGCTCCCATGGTTGCTTCGGCGGATACACCCTTTGTGCCGATGCCGGACAAGGACTACGTTGTCCTCAGCAAGCCGGTGCTGGTTTCGCAGGATCCTGGCATTGAGGTCGTGCAGGTGTTTAGTTACGCCTGTCACGCTTGCGCAAAATTCGAACCGCAAATGTCAGCATGGTTGCTCAGGCGGCCACAGGATGTCCGCTTCGTATACGTTCCGGCAGTGTTTGGCGGTGCTTTCGACTCCGCCGCCAAGGCCTACTACGCGGCATCGGAGTTGGGCGTGGTGGCGAAGACCCACGAGGGCATCTATCGCGCCGTACACGTCGACGGAACCCTCACTAGCGACAGCCTCGACGGCATCGCTGCCGCCTACGCACGTCTTGGCGTGGACTCGGAAAGCTTTCGCCGTGCGTACCAAGGGAACTCGGTAGCCGAGCGTGTGCAGTGGGCACACTCCTACGCCAAGGACGCCGAGGTCAGCAGCACACCAACCCTGATCGTCGCGGGCAAGTACAGAGTAGCGATGGGACGCGACGAATCCGGCGACAAAGTGCTGGCGACGGTTGACTACCTGATCGACATGGAGCGCAACAAACGTAGCGGGCATTGACCGCGCTACTGGCGTCCGACACGGAAGCGGAGCACGTTCCAGTACTTGCCATCCGGAGAATTTGGCATGTTGTTTGACAGCATTCTCGACACGATAGGTCGCACGCCCATTGTCAGGATCAACCGCCTGGCGCCACCTGGGGTGGATATCTTCGTCAAGCTCGAAGCACGAAACCCCAGCGGTTCGATCAAGGACCGCATGGCGGCTTCGATTCTGGATGACGCGTCGCGGCGGGGCGTCTTGCGGCCAGGGCAAACAGTGGTCGAGGCCACGTCGGGCAACGCGGGTATCGCCTTGGCGATGGCCTGCGCGGTACGCGGCCATCCGTTTGTTGCATTCATCAGCGATAACTTCTCGGTCGAGAGGCGTCGCATGGTGCAAGCCTACGGCGCACAGGTGGTGCTGACCCCCGGGGTCGAGGGCGCCATCGGCCGCAGTCGCGCGGCTCGCGAGTATGCAGAGCAGACCGGTGCATTCTTTGCCGATCAGTATGGAAATCCCGCCAATCCTGCCTGTCATCGAGACGGTACTGCGAAGGAAATCCTGGACGCCTTCGCCAGCCGCCGTCTGGATTGGTTCGTATCGGGCTGGGGCAGCGGCGGTACGCTCAGCGGCGTCGGATCTGCACTGAAAGCAGCGCGTGGGGATGTACGGATCGCGGCGGCAGAACCCACGGTTGCGCAGGTGCTTGGCGGCCGGCCATGGGCTGCGCATGACATCGCAGGCTGGGTGCCGAACTTCATGCCACCGGTGATGGCCCCCGACGTGGTCGATGACACCGTTGCCGTGGATGAAGCGCATGCGCGGCTGGCAGCGAAAGACCTGGCCCGCATGGAGGGCCTGTGTTGCGGCATATCGTCGGGTGCGGCGTTCGCAGCTGCGCGGCAGATCGCCGAACGTGCTCCCAAAGGCAGCTCGGTACTGACAATTCTTCCCGATACCGGCGAACGTTACTTGTCGACAGCGTTGTTTGCCGACGCTTGATGGCACCCCGGCGCACCTTTCTCTTTCTTGAAAAGAAGCTTCGATGGCCGACGAAAACACAAGCTTGGACGAACTCAAGCAAAAGGTTCTGCAGCGACAGCTAGAAAAGCGCATGAAGAAGGCTGGATCCCTGACGGCGCCCATACCGGTCGCCGACCGCCGCCATGGGATGCCGCTTTCATATCCTCAGCGCCGCCTGTGGTTTCTGGATCGCCTGGATCCTGCGGCCGGTGCGGCTTATCTGATCCCGGCTGCGTTGCGTTTACGCGGAGTTCTCGACGCCGCGGCATTACGCGCGGCGCTCGACTGCATCGTCGACCGCCATGAGGTATTGAGGACGGCCTTCGTCGAACGGGATGGCGTGCCGTACCAGGAAGTGGCCGGCTCGGGCATTCGCATGCCGTTATGCGAATACGACCTGCGCTCGTTGCCGCCGCAGCAGCGAGAGGAACGGCTTCAGGCGGCTATCGCCGCAGAATGTGCGACACCTTTCGATCTGACGGTTGCGCCTTTGGTGCGCTGCCGGCTATGGCGCATCAGCGACGATGAGCACGTTGTTCTGCTAGTGCAGCACCATATCGTGTCGGACGGGTGGTCGCTTGGCGTGTTGATCGGCGAATTGGCCGCGTTGTACAGCGCGTTCCGTGGCGGTCAGGGCAATCCATTGCCATCGCTTCCGGTGCAGTATGGCGATTATGCGGCCTGGCAACGCCGCGAAGGGGAGGGGAGCATCGCAAGTTCGCGCCTCGACGCCTGGCGCGAGCGCCTCAGTGGCGCTCCTGACCTGCTCACGTTGCCATGCGACTACCCCAGGCCTTCGAAGCGGGGTTTCAGGGGCGCGACTGTTCCCTTGAATTTTCCGAGTGGCACGTCTTCGCGCTTGCGGGCGTTCGCGCTTCATTGGTCGGTGACGCCTTTCAATGTCCTCTTGGCAGCCTGGACGGTTCTGTTGTCCCGCTTGAGCGGTCAGCGGGATGTGGTGATCGGCGCGTCCGCGGCCAATCGCGACCGGCGCGAAGTAGAGGGTTTGATCGGGTTTTTCGTGAACACCTTGGCGTTGCGCATCGATACGCACGAGGCTGTCGATGTCGCCGCCTTGATGAAATGCACGCGCGAGGTCGTGAGCTCTGCCTTCGCAGCGCTGGATATACCCTTTGAGCAGGTTGTCGATGCTGTCAGTCCCGCGCGAAACCTTGGGTACTCGCCCCTGTTTCAGATCATGCTCAACTACGACAACACGCCCTCCAAGGCGGTTGAACTGCCGGGGCTACGCGTCGAGGCGCTGCCGCTTCCTCAAGAGGTAACCCACTTCGACTTGACGCTGGCGTTGAATGACGACGGGGAAGAAGTCTCAGGTCGCCTGGAGTATGCAGCGGATCTATTTCATGCAGCGACGGCAGAACGCTGGGCAGATCATTTTACGACTGTGTTGGATTCGCTTCTGGCCGCGGATGCTGCTACGCCCCTGTCCGCCCTGGACGTGCTGGGGCCGCGCGAGAGCGAAAAGGTGGTCCACGCTTTCAATCATCGGGTGGTGCATTACCCCGAGCCGCAGTTGCTCCACCGCTTGTTTGAAGCACAGGCCAGCCGAACACCCGACGCGATTGCGGTCGAGTTTGAAGGCACCACGCTGAGTTACGCCGAACTGGACGCCCGGGCTAACCGCCTGGCCCGATACCTGCGCGCCTGGGGGTGCCGACCTGATGTACTGGTTGGCATCGGCATGGAGCGGTCGCTGGAAATGGTTGTCGCTCAGCTCGGCGTACTCAAGGCGGGCGCGGCATTCCTGCCGCTGGACCCCTCGTATCCTGTGGACCGCTTGGCTTATATGCTTGAGGACGCAAACCCTCCGGTCTTGCTGACACAGGAGCGGTTGGCAGCGATGTGGCCAGTCCACCCAGAGCGCCGGACGCTGCTGCTGGATGGCGACAACCAAGACATGGCTGGCCTTTCGCCCGCACCGCTGGATTCACTGGACGACGGCGGGGAGGATCTGTGCCCTGATCATCTCGCCTATGTGATCTACACATCCGGTTCCAGTGGTCGCCCAAAAGGTGTCATGGTCCACCACCGCGGAATCGCCAACCACATGTGCTGGTTGCGTCAGCAGTACCCGATGGATGTCAGTGATGTACTGATACAGAAAACGCCTTTTAGTTTTGATGCCTCGATCTGGGACTTCTTCAGTGCTCTGATCTGTGGAGCGCGCCTGCTAATGGCTGCGCCAGGTCGCCACTTCGACGTGGACTATCTGACAAGTTTGATCATCAGCGGCGGGGTCACTCGACTGAAGTTGGTGCCAACGCTCTTGCGGGCGTTGCTTGAGCATCCACGGTTCGCCGAATGCACGTCATTGCGCGCGGTCTTTTCCGGCGGTGAAGCGCTTTCGCATGAGCTGGCGCAGCGCTTCTTCAGCGTGCTGCCGGGGACCACGCTGTACAACCACTACGGACCGACCGAAACATCGGTCAATGTCACTTATGGCAGATGTTTACCCGAAGACCCATCGGGGCGTGCACCGATTGGTTGGCCCATTGCCAATACCCGCATCTACATCGTCGACGAGGAGATGCGCCCGATTCCCGTCGGTGCGCCAGGGGAAATGCTCATTGGCGGCGTGCAGGTGGCTCGTGGCTATCTCAATCGGCCCGATCTGACCGAGGAGCGTTTCGTTCCCGATCCCATAGACGCGTCGCTCGGCCGGGTCTATCGAACCGGCGACCTTTGCCGGTGGCTTGCGGACGGCAGCATCGAGTATTTGGGTCGCAATGACTTTCAAGTGAAGATCCGTGGATTTCGCATTGAGCTTGGCGAGATCGAGGCGCAATTTCTGTCTGCTCCCGAGGTGCGCGATGTCGTGGTGATTGCGCGCGAGGACGAGCCCGGTGTGCCGCGGCTGGTGGCCTACGTTGTGGCCCGCGAGTCAAAACAGCTTGAGTTGTCGTCATTGCGGGAACGCCTGGCCGCGGCGCTACCCGACTACATGGTCCCCGCCGCGATCGTGCCCATGACGGCGATACCCACCACACCCAATGGCAAAACGGACCGCAAGGCACTTCCCTTGCCGGATCGTGATTCACTGGCAGTGCGAACCTTTACGCCGCCGGCAACACCAACAGAGCATCGCGTGGCGGCCGTATGGCGCGAGTTTCTCCGGTTGGAGCAGGTTGGCCGGGACGACGGCTTTTTCCAACTGGGCGGGCACTCGATGCTGGCCATCAGCGTCGTTGCGAGGTTGCGGGAGCAAGGCGATGTGCTGGATGTGCATGCGCTGTTTTCCACGCCCGTGTTGCGCGCTTTCTGTGCGCGCCTGGATGCCGTGTCGACGCATCCGACTGACTTGGTGAATGATGGTTTCGTGCCTGAAGACGCCACGGAGTTGCGCCCGGAGATGGTGCCCTTGGCCAACCTTCAGCAAGCGGACCTGGATGCCATAGTCGAGCGCGTTCCCGGCGGCATCGCCAATCTGCAGGATGTCTATCCTTTGGCGCCGCTGCAGGAAGGCATACTGTTTCATCATCTGGCTGAGCAGGCCGGCGATCCTTACCTGTCGACTTTTGTGCTTGGCTTTCCGGATCGGGGGGCAGTGGATCGCTTTGTGGAAGCATTGCGCGCCGTGGTGGCGCGTCACGACATCTTGCGCACCAGTATCCAGTGGGATCGATTGTCGCGACCCATGCAGGTCGTGCAGCGCCGAGTCGAACTGCCGCTGCACGAAGTGGCGATACCGGATGGGCTGAACCCCGTGGCATGGCTGTCCCGCATCACGGATTCAGCTTCCGCTCGCATTGCGCTGGATCGCGCCCCTCTGATCGCACTTCACGCGGCGGCCGATCCGGTGACTGCGGAATGGCGCCTGGCGTTGGTCAACCATCATATGATCAGCGACCACGTCACCCTGGAGCTGATCCTTCGAGAAGTCGAGGCGTTCCTGGATGGGCGCGGTGAATCATTGCCACGCCCTCCGTCATTTCGCAGCCACGTCGCTGCGATTGCCTCCCTGCCGACGGCAGCGCATGAAGAGTATTTCGCTGGATTGCTCGGCGATGTCGCCGAGTCCACGGTTCCATTTGGCGTGGAAGCACTACGTGGTGGTGCAGCCGATGTACACGAAGCACGCCACACGCTATCCGCAGAACTCGCCACAGCTATCCGCGGCCGCGCACGTGCGAACGGTACAACGCCTGCCGCGCTGTTCCATGTGGCTTGGGCACAGGTGGTGGCCAGGTGCAGTGGGCGAGATGACGTCGTGTTCGGCACGGTGCTGTCCGGACGCATGGGGGGCGATGAAACAAGCGGCATGATGGGCGTGTTCATCAACACGCTTCCGTTCCGCATGCAGATGGATGCGCGTACGGTAGACAAGGCGGTCGAGGCCGCCTCGGTGCAGTTGGCGGAACTACTCCAGCACGAGCACGCGCCGCTGGCGCTGGCACAGCGATGCAGTGCAGTGCCCGCTCCCAGGCCGTTGTTTACCAGCCTTCTCAATTATCGGCATGCCGTGGCCGTCACCGTGGCTGGTTCCGCTGACGGCGATTGGGACCATATCCGGGTACTTTTCATGGAGGAACGTACCCACTATCCCTTGTCGATGTCGGTCAATGACGAGGGCGAAGGCTTTTCCCTGGTGGTGCATTGCGCGCGAGCCATCCATCCATTACGCCCGATTGAGCTGATCGAGGCTGCGATGACTGACTTAATTGAGCGGATGGAAGCCGGCTCGCGGGAGCCGCTGTCCACGCTTGAGGTCTTGTCCACCGATGCACGTGAGCGTCTCCTGTCAACCGCTGACATCGCCCAAGGTCATGCGTTTTCGCAGGCTTCTGCGCCGCATCGACGTTTTATGGATTGGGCGGTGCGCACGCCCGAGGCCATCGCGCTTGTCGTATCGGATGGGCGCCATGGTGGATCGGACGAAGCAACCACCCGCCTGACCTACGCTGAACTGGCCCGGCGCGCAGAGGGCTTGGCGAAAGCACTCGTCGCTGATGGCGTTCAGCCCGGTGAGCTGGTTGGCCTGTGCGCCGCACGCGGTGTAGCCCTGGTGGTGGGCATGCTTGGCATCTGCTTGGCGGGCGCCGCGTATCTTCCATTGGATCCGGTTTATCCGGGTGAGCGACTGGCTTTTATGCTTGACGATGCGGCACCGTCTCGCACGCTGGCGGACGAAGCCGGTGCAGCTGCCTTGCGGCTGGCGGAAATTGCGCCAACAGGGCTGCGATTGATCGATGCGTACGGTCCGTCCTTTGGAGCGCCTACGGCAGAACTGCCTCCGGGGCCAGGAGCGAGCGACCCGGCCTACGTGATCTATACCTCGGGCTCCACCGGTTTGCCCAAAGGGGTCATTGTCGAGCACGCGCAGCTGGCCAGTCTGTTCGATGCCGCTGCACCGTCTTTCGGTTTCGGGCCGGACGATGTGTGGACTCTGTTCCACTCTTTTGCATTCGACTTCTCCGTGTGGGAACTATGGGGCGCACTGTGTCATGGCGGGCGGTTGGTCATTGTTCCGGCCGAGGTTGCCCGTGCACCTGGAGAATTTCACTCGTTGCTGTGCCGCGAAGGCGTGACTGTGCTGAATCAAACGCCCAGTGCATTCCGGGCGCTGGCACAGGTGGCGTGCCAAGCCGAAGAAGAACACCGGCTGCGCGTTGTCGTGTTCGGCGGTGAGGCGCTGGACTATCGTGTGCTTGCACCATGGATACGACGCACGCCGCTTTTCCGTACGCGCCTGGTCAACATGTACGGGATTACCGAGATCACGGTGCATGCAACGTTGCGCGAGGTCACCGAGATGGATATCGCCAGCGGCGATTCTCCAATAGGGCGTGCACTGCCGCATCAGAGGCTGTACGTGCTGGACGACAAGATGCGCCCGGTGCCGGCGGGAGTGGCTGGCGAGATCTATGTTGCCGGCCAAGGCGTAGTGCGTGGATACCTGGGCAGAGAGGAGCTGACCGCCCAGCGGTTCATCGCCGATCCTTTTGTTTCCGGCGCCCGTATGTACCGCACGGGTGATCTTGGGCGCTGGCGTGACGATGGTGATCTGGACTATCTGGGACGCAACGATCAGCAAGTGAAGATCCGCGGTCATCGAATCGAGCCCGCCGAGGTCGAGGGAAAACTGGCCACGCATCCGGCGGTCGAGGAGATCCGCGTGATCGCGCACGACTTCGGCGACGGCGACCGCCGTCTAGTGGCTTATGTGGTGCCATCGCAACACACCGCCCCTGTACTGCATCGACTGGTGTCACTGGAGGGCGGCGACGGCAGAGATGCCCATACGTTTGAATTGCCAGGCCTGGGCGAAATATTTCATCTCAATTCGAGCGAAACCCGATTCCTGCATGAAGAAATCTTTGGCGATGCAGGCTATCTAAGGCATGGAGTTCGTCTGGACGACGACTGCTGCGTCTTCGATGTAGGTGCAAACATCGGCATGTTCGCCTTGTACGCGGGAACGCAATGGGAGCGCGCGCGTATCTTTGCGTTTGAACCCATTCCACAGGTCAGCCAGATCCTTCGCCTTAACGCTGCGCTGCATGGACTGGATGCATACATCTACGACTGCGGCCTTTCGGATCAGGCGGGCGAGGCCGAGTTCGTCTTCTATCCGCAAAATAGCGTGGTTTCGAGCAGCGTGCTCGACGTATCGGATTCGCGTGCTGTCGTGGAGGCCTATCTGGCGGCGTCGGCAGAGGTATCGCACAGCAGTGAAGGGCTGAGCGAACTGCTGGACGAGCGCATGCATGGCGAGCGCATGCATAGGCCGTTACGCACGGTCTCGCAGATCATCCGGGAACATGACGTGCAGCGCATCGACCTGCTGAAAGTAGACGTAGAAGGGGCTGAGTGGCAGGTATTGATGGGCATCGAGGAGGCGCATTGGCCTCGCCTGCAACAGGTGGTCGTGGAAGTCCACGACATTGATGGGCGCCTGCAGCGGGTAAGCGCACTGCTGGAGGCGCATGGCTTTTTCGTCGTCGCGGAGCAGGCGGAAGCGCTGCGGGGTGCCGCCTTGCACAATCTCTATGCGACGCGGACGAGACAGCATGAGCGAGAACCTGCGCGATTGACGGCTTTCGACGAGCAGGCGTCATGGCGTGGTCGTTCATCTCTGGCGCAGGCATTGCAGGGACATGCGGAGGCGCTTCCCGTCTACATGCGGCCCTCGCATTACGTCACCCTTGCTTCCATCCCGCTCACGGTGAACGGCAAGCTCGACGCGGCTGCGCTTCCGCAGCCTGGACACGCGGGATTGCGCGGTCGCCGATATGCCGCGCCAGTCGGGCCAGTCGAACGGAACCTGGCAGAGCTTTGGTGTGAGCTGCTTCAGGTCGAGCAAGTCAGTCGTGATGATGATTTCTTCGGCCTGGGTGGGCATTCGTTGTCTGCCGTTCAATTGTCGTTGCGCATGCGCGAACGATTCGACATTGCACTGGCCATCCGCGACATTTTTCGACATTCCAGCTTGTACGCCATGGCCGAATTCGCGATGGCGAAGGAACTATCCGGCTTCGACACGGAAGCCGTGGCCAGCGCTCAAGCAGGCCTGGAAAATTTGAGTGAAGAAGAACTGTTGGCGATGCTGGAAGAGGGCACGCCACTGGGTGCAGCCGGACTCGAATAAGACACGGAGCATAAATGCAAGATCGCGACGGCAAGGGCACCGACCATATGAAAGGCGATCCTCATACGCACGACAGGCTTGACGCACTCCGGAAAGCAGTGGCTCTGAAGCGGCTGCGCGAGACAAGTGCAGCCGCCGAAGCAACGTCTATTCCGCGAATGGATCGCAGCGGCACCTTGCCGCTGTCCTGGGCGCAACGAAGGTTATGGTTTCTTGATCGCCTGGATCCTGCGGCTGGCTCGGCCTATCGCATCGGCGCTGCATTGCGACTGCGCGGCGCGCTCAAGTCCGATGCCCTCGATTGGGCCATGGCAGCAGTGGTGGATCGACACGAGATTCTCCGTAGTCGTGTTGTCGACTGCGCCGGAGAGCCCGAACTGCGCATCGACTCGTCGGCATCGCAGTTCGTGCTTGCCCATTCGGACCTGTCCAGCCTCGCGACTGCCGAGCGAGAGTCCCGCTTGCACGCGGTGTGCTCAGAAGAGGCGCGGATGCCCTTCGACCTGGAGCGGGACGCACCGATGCGGGCGCGTCTTGTCCGGCTCGCGGAAAATGAGCATGTACTGGTGCTGATTCAACACCACATAGTGTCCGACGGCTGGTCTGTCGGCCTGCTGGTGCGCGAAGTCGCCGCCTTGTATGCCGCAAGGTTATCGGGCGCTGCTCACGCGCTTCCGGTGTTGCCCGTTCAGTACGCTGATTATGCCGCCTGGCAGCGCAGCCGCCTGGGCGGCGACGCCTTCCAAGCGAAGCTGGCTGCGTGGGTTGCGGCGTTGGCCGATGCCCCCATGCTGTCGACCCTGCCTTCTGATTTTCCGCGCCCGGCAGCACCAAGGCATCGTGGGGGGCGCGTTCTTGTCCGTTGGTCGTCCGAGCTGAGTCGCTCGCTGCAAGCATTGGCAGTTTGGTGCGGTACCACTCCATATTCGGTGATCTTGACGGCGTGGGTGGTTCTGCTTGCCCGTTTGGGCGGGCAGCGCGATGTAATCGTCGGCACGCCGGTCGCGAACCGGCCCCGTGTTGAGTTGGAGGGCCTTATCGGCCTGTTCATTGACACACTGCCAGTACGCATCGGCCTGGCGGATGGCATGAACGTGCTATCGCTGATACGTGCCGTGCACGACGAGCTGTTGGCGTGTTTCGAGCGTCAGGAAGTTCCTTTTGATCGCGTCGTCGACGCGGTGCGCCCGGAGCGTTCACTTGGCCACGGGCCGTTGTTCCAGACAATGGTCACCTTTAACAACACCCCCTCTTCGAATATCGAGCTTGGCGAGCTGCGTATCGAGGAATTCCCGCTGCAGCAGGAGACGGCCAGCCAGGACCTGATGCTCAGTCTCGGCCAGACAGTGCAGGGCATCACCGGATGGCTGATCTACGACGCGGACCTTTTTCGTCCGGCTACGGCGGAACGTTGGGCCGCGCATATCGAGCGCTTGATCGGCGAGATGGTGCGTGACCCGTCCTGCATGGTCGACGCCTTGCCGATGCTTCCGGACTTTGAGCGTGCGCAGGTACTGGAAACGTTCAACGCGACGCATCGTGCATACGAAAGCATGCCGACAGTGCATGCGGGATTCGAGGCCCAGGTTGCGTTGCGCCCCGAAGCGGTGGCGGTGGAGTTCGAAGGCAGCCAATTGAGCTATGGCGAGCTGAATGCGCGAGCCAACCAGGTGGCCCATACGCTGATCGCCCGAGGGGTGGGTCCGGACGATCGCGTGGGGCTGTGCGTGGAGCGCAGCCTGGAGATGGCGGTGGGCTTGCTGGGCATTCTGAAGGCGGGCGCGGCGTACGTGCCGTTGGATCCGTCGCTGCCGGTGCAGCGAGTACAGGCGATGGTGACGGACAGTGCACTGCAAGCGGTACTCGTCCATGCGCCCACGCTGGCGGTGATGTCCGGGGTATCGGTGCCGGTGTTGCGGCTGGATGAGGCGGCAGAGTGGTCATCGCTGACGACGAATCCGGACCCGCACGCGCTGGGACTGACGCCGGAGCATTTGGCCTATGTGATTTACACCTCGGGTTCCACGGGCGTACCCAAAGGAGCAATGAACCAGCACGACGGCGTCTGTAATGGCCTGCAGTGGGCGCGGGACGTGTTCGGGATGGGGCCGCAGGACTGCGTGTTGCAGAAGACGCCGTTTGGTTTTGACGTGTCGGTCTGGGAGATCTTCCTGACGTGGTCGGTGGGGGCGCGCTTGGTGCTGGCGCGGCCGGGCGGCCATCAGGACCCGCTTTATCTGGGAGAGCTGATCCAGGCCAGTGGAACGACCGTGTTGCACTTTGTGCCATCGATGCTGGAAGCCTATCTGAAGCATGGCCAAGCAGGCTCGCTGTCAGGAGTGCGCGCCGTCATATGCATCGGTGAGGCCCTGAGTGGCGAGTTGCGGGATCGGTTCATCGAAGCGTACCCGCAGGTGGCATTGCACAACGCCTATGGGCCCGCAGAAGCCGCGGTGAGTGTGACGTGGTGGACCTGCAGCGCCGGGGAACGTGGGGCGGTGCCGATCGGACGGCCGGCACCGAACGTGCGGATGTATGTGCTGGACCAAGGATGCCAGCCGGTGCCGCTAGGTGCGGTGGGCGAGCTGTATATCGGCGGCGTGCAGGTGGGACGGGGGTATCTGAATCGGCCGGAGTTGACGGCCGAGCGCTACGTGCAGAGCCCGTTCGTACCGGGCGAGCGGTTGTACCGTACCGGCGACCTCGGGCGTTGGCGTGATGATGGTACGCTGGAATATCTGGGGCGCAACGACTTCCAGGTGAAGTTGCGCGGGCATCGGATCGAACTGGGCGAGATCGAGAGCGCGCTGCGGCAGTGCGCCGGTGTGCGCGAAGCCGTGGTCTGCGCCCGAGCGGAAGCAGGGGCGCCACGGCTGGTGGCGTACGTGGAAGGGGCGCACGGAGAAGGTCTGGAAGCGGACGTATTGCGTGCCGCGCTGGCAGCAAGGTTGCCGGAATACATGGTGCCAGCGGCGTACGTGGTGATGGAGGCGTGGCCGCTGAGCGTGAACGGGAAGCTGGATCGGAATCGTCTGCCGGCACCGGACATCGGGGCATACACACAACGGACGTATGCGGCGCCGGAAGGGGAGGCCGAATCGATATTGGCGCAGGTATGGTCCCAGGTATTGGGCGTCCCGCGCGTAGGACGGCACGATAACTTCTTTGAGCTGGGTGGTGATTCGATGCAGATCCTGCGTCTGATCGAACCGCTTTCCCTCGCTGGCTGGCATCTTCTGGTTCGCGATGTCTTTTCCGCGCCGACATTGGCCGCGCTGGCGCAGCGCATGAGTACGGCGGTGCCGGAGGCAGAAACGCTCGTCGTGCCGCCGACCATGATTCCGGATGGCATCGATCACATCGAGCCCCACATGCTGCCCTTGGTATCTCTATCGCAGGCGAATATCGACGCCATCGCGATGGCTGTGCCGGGTGGCGCGGGCAATATCCAGGATATCTATCCGCTTGCGCCGTTGCAGGAAGGCATTCTGTTTCATCACCTGCTGCAGACGCATGGCGATACCTATTTGTTGCGCACCGTCATCGGTTTCGATTCACGTGCCCGGCTCGACAACTTTCTAAACGAACTGCAGGCAACGATCGGCCGGCACGATGTCCTGCGCACTGTCGCCTGCTGGGAGGGGCTGCCCGAGCCCGTGCAAGTGGTGTTGCGGAACGCATGGTTGCAACTGGACATCCTGGAGCCTGTGGATGGCCTGTCGTCGCGCGAAGCGCTGGAGGCGCATACCGATCCTGCGCGACTGCGCCTGGATCTTCGCCAGGGACCGCTTGTGCGTGCTTACGCTATACCGGATGGACGTGACGCCTGGCTGCTTGCACTAGTCAATCACCACTTCATCAGCGATCACATCACATTGGCCGCCATGGTAGAGGAGATTGGCCTGCGCCTGGCCGACATGAGCGATGCGTTGCCACCCGTGGTGCCATTTCGGGATTTCGTGGCGCGTATTCGCATGGCCGGCGGCGAAGGCCATGAGGCCTATTTCCGCCGGGCGCTGGGTGATGTTGGCGAACCTACCGCCCCATTCGGGGTTCTTGATGTGCGCGATGCCGGGAGCGCAGCTTCGGAAGCGAGACTACCACTGCGCGATGACATCGGTCTGCGTTTGTGCCGTCTTTCGCGCACACGAGGCGTTCCCGTGTCGGCTTTCTTCCATGCCGCCTGGGCGATGACGTTGGCGGCATGCACCGGACTCAGCGAAGTTGTTTTTGGTTCCGTATTGTCAGGACGGATGCATGATGGTGCAAACGCGGTGCGTGCGATGGGCGTATTCGTCAATACGCTTCCGCTACGAATCGCTATGGGCAACGGCGATGCGGGAGCGTTTCTTGAGCACACGCAGTGTCAACTGGCTGAACTCTTGCAGCACGAACAGGCATCACTGGCGCTTGCCCAGCGCTGCAGCGGTGTCGAGGCCCCGGCCCCGCTCTTCACGAGTCTGTTGAATGTTCGCCATGTATCACGGACTGAAGGGGGATCCGAGCTGACGGGCATGCGGATTTACGCTGGCCGTGAGCGATCCAACTATCCATTGACCCTCTCCGTGGATATGGCGGGCGAGTCGTTCTCCCTGCTGGCAATGTGTGCACCAGGCATTGATGCCACGGCCATGGCCGAGCGCTATGCGTGTGCAATTGAGCGGTTACTCGACGCGGTGGAAAGCGGGGACCCCACGCCCATTTGTGGGCTGTCGGTACTGCCAGCGCGCGAATATGCCCGCCTGGTATGCGCCTTCAACGATACCGTGACGCCCTTCCGTCAGGACGACCTGATCCACAGCGGATTCGAACGTTACGCCAGCATGTCGCCCGACGCGATCGCCGTACTGACGCGCGAGGAACAGTGTACCTATGGCGAATTGAACGCAAACGCCAATCGAATGGCGCACCGATTGCTGGCCATGGGACTACGGCCGGGCGAGCGCGTGGCCATCTGCGCCCAACGCGGAGTCTCCATGATCGCGGCATTGCTGGGCATCGTGAAAGCGGGCGGTGTGTATGTACCGCTGGATCCCGCGTACCCAAGCGATCGACTGGCTTATATGTTGCAGGACAGCGCACCGGTGGCGCTGGTGACCGACTCTCTATTGCTTGATGATCCGGATGTTTTCGGCGCGATGACCTTGTCGATGCAGGTGTTGTGTCTCGACGACGAAGCGGCACTCGCTGTCCACCCAGCGCATGATCCTGATGCAGTGGCGCTTGGTATCGTGCCGACCCAGCTGGCGTACGTGATATACACCTCGGGTTCTACCGGACTGCCCAAAGGGGTCATGGTGCAGCATCGGCCCGCGGTGAACCTGTTTGAGTGGGTGGCCACCACCTTTGGTGTCGGGCCTGGGGACACCCTGTTGTTCACCACCTCGTTGTGCTTTGACCTCTCTGTCTACGATATCTTCGGCATTCTCTCGGTCGGTGGACGCGTGCGCGTCGCTGATCGCGATGAAGTGGCCGATCCACGCGTGCTCGTGCAAGTGCTCCAGCAGGAACGTATTACATTCTGGGATTCCGCACCTGCGGTGTTTTCCCAGCTGGTTCCCTACCTCGGGCAGGGCGAGCCTTCGCCGTGGCTTCGTTTGGCGTTTTTCAGTGGGGATTGGATTCCACTGGAACTGCCGGGCGCCGTTCGCCGGGCATTTCCCAACTGCCGCCCCATCGGATTGGGCGGTGCGACTGAAGCGGTAGTGTGGTCGAACTACTTCCCGATTGAGCATGTCGACCCCACCTGGTCGAGCATTCCCTATGGGCGGCCGATTCAGAACGCGCGCTACTATGTTCTGGATGCCAGGTTGAACCCGGTTCCGGAGGGCGTTCCCGGCGACCTCTACATTGGCGGCGAATGCTTGAGTGCTGGCTATTTTCAGCGCGAGGAGCTAACTGCTGAACGCTATCTGCCAGATCCATTCCATCCTCTAGCGAAGGCGCGCATGTATCGCACGGGTGACCGCGCGCGCCATCGGAACGATGGGCAGTTGGAGTTCCTTGGCCGTCTCGACAGCCAAGTGAAAATCCGCGGCTTCCGTATCGAACTGGGAGAGATCGAGGCGCAGCTCCTGACGGGAGAAGAAATCCGCGCTGCGCTTGTGACGGTGCACGAGTTTGCCCCTGGCGATCGCCGCCTTGTGGCTTATGTCATCCCCGTGGAGCCTGGCACCTGGTCGGCCGCAGCGACGCGCGATCGGATATCCGCCTGCATGCCTGATTACATGATGCCATCCGCTTTCATGGCGATTGAGGCATTTCCTTTGACTGCCAACGGCAAAGTTGATCGGGCCGCGCTACCTGCACCAGGTGGACTGGGACAGATCCATCGCATCTATGAGGAACCGCGAGATGAGGCAGAAGCACAGCTTGCAAAGGTTTGGGCTGCACTGCTGGGCGTAGAAAAGGTTGGGCGCCAGGATTCGTTCTTCGAGCTTGGCGGCCATTCACTCGTCGCCATCGCTTTGATTGAACATTTGCGGCAGGCCGGCTATGCCCTCGATGTGCGCGCGGTGTTCGACGCGCCGGTGCTGGCGCAGATGGCGCAACGGTTGCACCCGGTAGCTGATGAGTTTGTCGCTGGCACAGCTGACGTCGCAGGCCACTCCGGTATTCCCGATGGGGCTTTATGTATTGAGCCGGAAATGCTGAACCTGGCCACCTTGAACCGTGCTCAGATCGAGCGTGTCGTTGGCGGTGTTGAGGGCGGCCCGGCAAATGTGCAGGACATCTATCCGTTGGCGCCACTGCAAGAGGGCATTTTGTTTCACCATCTGCTGGGCGGGAAGGGGGACGCGTATCTATTGCGGACAATCATCGCCTTCGCAGACCGCACACGAATCGATGCATTCCTGGATGCGCTCCAGGAGGTGATCGATCGTCATGACATCCTGCGCACTGCGTTGCACTGGGAGGGCGTGGAGGAGCCGCTTCAGGTGGTTCGCCGGCACGCAACATTGCCGCGCACCGAGCATGCGCCCGAGGCCGATTTCCAGGTGGCCATGAATCAATTGTCGGCCCTCACGGACCCACACCGCGTACGTCTGGATCTGCGTCATGCGCCGTTGTTGGCTGCGCACCTGGTGTACGTGCAGGACACCGGCGAATGGCTGCTTGGCTTGCTTGCGCATCATGCAGTGTGCGACCACGTTACGCTCGCTCTGGCGATGCGCGAAGTCGTGGCATTGCTCGATGGCCATCGACCCCAGCCGCCGGCGTTGCCCTATCGGCGTTTTATTGCCCAGGCGTTGTCGTTACCCCGGCAGTTTCACATCGATTATTTCCGCGCGCGCTTGGCCGACGTGGTCGAGACCACCGCACCCTTCGGTGCGATTGATATCCGGGGGGACGGTCGCGAATTGCGTGAGGCGAATCTAGCCTTACCCCGAACACTTTGTGACCGGTTGCGTGAGCGCGCGCGACGCGCCGGCGTGCTTCCTGCGACGTTGTTCCACCTGGCATGGGCGCGCGTAGTGGCCGCGTGCGTCGGGCGCGATGACGTTGTGTTTGGCACCGTGCTCTCAGGAAGACTGCAGGGCGTGGAGGGTTCCGATCGCGCACTTGGTGTGTTCATCAACACGTTGCCGGTGCGTATACACCTTCGGGATACCAACACAGGGGCCTGCATCCACGATGACGAGGCGTTGCTCGCGATTCAGGACGAGCTAAACGGACTGCTGGCGCACGAACAGGCGCCCTTGTCGCTGGCACAGCGGTGCAGTGCGGTCGCGCCGCCAATACCTCTGTTCACGACACTGCTCAACTACCGCCGGGGCGAGGCTGCGGACGAACGCACGCAGTCGGTGCTATCGCAGCAGGGCATGCGCGTCGTCGCTGGTGGTGAACGAACCAATTATCCCATTGCGGTGGCTGTGGACGATACGGCGGAGGGATTCTCGATTCTCGTTCAATGCGCACCCTCGGTGTACAGGACTGAGCCCATGCGGCTTATTGGGTACCTGTGCACTGCGTTGGAAGCATTGGCCGATTCGTATGGCGCCAGTGCGAGTTCGTTTGACGTCCTGCCAGCTTCCGAGCGCACGCAGGTACTTGAAACGTTCAACGCGACGCATCGTGCATACGAAAGCATGCCGACAGTGCATGCGGGATTCGAGGCCCAGGTTGCGTTGCGCCCCGAAGCGGTGGCGGTGGAGTTCGAAGGCAGCCAATTGAGCTATGGCGAGCTGAATGCGCGAGCCAACCAGGTGGCCCATACGCTGATCGCCCGAGGGGTGGGTCCGGACGATCGCGTGGGGCTGTGCGTGGAGCGCAGCCTGGAGATGGCGGTGGGCTTGC
>NZ_NRDP01000017.1:0-80109 GCF_002878475.1 Dyella sp. AD56 | reverse complement strand
TAGCCAGCGCCCGACGCTCGCTCAGTTCTCTGCCCACCATGTAACGCACCAGCTCACGTCGGGCCGGTGCGTTCACCACTTTTTTTTCGCAACGCATCCTTGATGACTTCGTTCTCCAGTACCTGTTCGGCCAGGAGCTTTTTTTTCAGCCGCCCGTTCTCTGTCTCCAGATCCTTCAGTCGCTTTGCTTCGGGCACGCTCATGCCTCCGAATTTACTGCGCCACAGGTAATAAGAAGCCTCACTGAAGCCGTGCTTGCGGCACTGCTCCTTGACTGGCATGCCGGCTTCAACCTCTCGCAGGAAGCCGATGATCTGCTCTTCGGTAAAACGCTTCTTCACGTCCAATCTCCTTCGGTTGGGGGATTGGACTCCAAATCGAATCGCTACTCAAAAGCGGGGGGACGTCGCTTTCTCTAGCCCGACGCCGCATCCTCGAAGAAGCAGATCGGGCAGTACGCGTTCCGATAGGGCACATATGCGCTTTACCCCTTTTGTGGGGACTTCTGACCATCGCTTCAGCGCGGCCCTTCGATGGGGACGAACTGCACTGGGCTACACACCAGGCATTTGACGCTTGAACATCAATCCAGCCGCCGCGGCTGAGATGGAGGCAGGGAGTTCGCATTTCCCGGTACGGATGGCTTGCAACTGCCAGAGTTAGAGCGGGTGCCTGCAGGTCGTCGTCACGCATGCGATCAAACCGCCCCTCAGAAGGCCAGGTGTTTGAGATCTACGAGTCTCCCCATATGACTTAACCGTGTCGCTGAGCGCAACAAAACCGCCAAACCCTGTCGCCGGCCGACAAGGCTCGAACAGAATTAAAGAATTTTAAGCGCGATATCAGTGGACTGACGCCCGTGACAAGATTTGGCAATCCCAACAATTCTGCGGTAGGTCAGTACTTTGCGCGGACCGTCAGCATGAAGCTCCGCGGCGCGCCGTAGAAGCCGCCTGCGGCGTAGAAACTTTGGTAGTAATGCCGATCCAACGCGTTGTCGATCGTTGCGGTGACATTCCAGAGCGGGTCGATGCGGTATCCCACTTGCAGTGATGCAGTCGTATAGCCTGGCGCATGCACATTGCCGCTAGCCCAACTGCTCGACGCCAACAATCCCGCACCGATGTTGAATCCGCACAGCGTTTCGTTCTGGAAGTGATAGTTGCTCCAGATTTTGGCGTTGTGTCGCGGCGTGATGGCAGAGAGGTTCGCTTCGTCCTGCTCGGTGCGGTAGTGCGGGTCCAGATAGGTGTATCCCGCACTCAAGTCCCAACCGGGTAGCGGTGAACCGCCAATCTCAGCCTCGGCACCGTTCATGCGAACCTCGCCAGCCGCGCTGTAGAAGAAGATGTCGCTGGAGTAGTAAGCGCGGTTGCGGTCCTTCAGGTTGAACAACGCCATCGATGCGTTGAGCTTGCCGTCGTAGAACTCACCCTTCGCACCGATCTCGTACTGGTCGCCCGTGCGCGGTGGCAACGGCGAGCCACTCGCCGTCAGTAGAGACTGCGGCACGAAGATCTGCGAGTAACTGCCGTACAGCGAGATCTGGCTGTTCAAGTTGTAGATCAGTCCCGCATAGGGGGTGAACTTGTGATCCACACTGCCCGGGTCGCGCGGCATGTTCGGCGTGGTGCCGACGTCGGCATTGCCGCTGAATGTGTGGTAGTTGCTCACGCGGCCACCCAGCACGAAGGTGAGCGGGTCCGTGATGCTGAAACGCGCCTGGCCGTAGATCCCGTATTGCTCGGTACGCGTCTGGTAGTTTCCCGCCAGTGGAATCGACGGCTGCGGCAACTGCACCAGCTGGAAGATGTCAGTGCTGCCCCAGGCCTCGTTGGAGTACTGGTCTTGCGTCTTCACTTCGTCGTAGTTCATGCCGACCAGCAGCTGGTGCGTGCGACCGAACAGATCGAACGGCCCGCTTGCATTGACATCGGTGGAGAGCCAATTAAAGCGTGTGTTGTCCCTCGCGGGGAAGTAACTCACGTCGTTGGTCACCGGATCGATCGTGCTTGGCAGGCCGATGTAACGCGCGTCAGCGTCGCTGGCGCGATAACGCGCGCTCACGCGCATGCACCAACCGCCATCGAAGAAGTGATCGAGCTCGGCAAAGGCCTCACGGGTGTTCTGGTTGCTGCGCGTCCAATCGGGAAACGGGTTGGTCGAGGGCGACAGGTTCAACAGCGCGCCGGTGCTATAGGCAGGGATCGCCGACAGGATTCCGTGCGTCTCGTCGTGTTGCACAGTGCCCGATAGCGACAGCAGCGTACTCGCGCCAAGGTGGTATTCCAGAATGCCGTGCAGCATCTGCGATTCATGATGTGAGTGATCGTAGAACAGGTCGCTGTCCGTATCAGCGATCACCATGCGTCCCTGCAGGGTTTTGTTTTGGTTGAGCGAGCCGGATACGTCCAGGTCGCCGTGAAACTCGTTCCACAAACCCACGCTCAGGCTGCCCGACATCTGCGTATCTGCAGTTGGACGTTGCGCGCAAAGTTCACCAAGCCCCCAGGTTCGCCCGAACCTTCCAGCAGGCCGGCCGAGCCGCGGATGATTTCGATGCGGTCGTACATGGACAGATCGAACTGCGGTGCACCGACGTTGAGCGAACCACTGGAGGGAATGCCATCCAGCTCTGCCCCCAGCGCATAGCCACGGGCGTAGTAGCTGTTGTTGAGGTAAGGATTGGCGTTGCTCTGCACGGTGACGCCGGTGGTCTGGGTCATCGCACTCTTGATGTCGTTGATGTTCTGGTCATCCATGCGCTGGCGCGTGATCACGCTGACCGACTGAGGAATCTCACGCATGCTGTACTCGCCCTTGCCCAGCGTCAGCGCGCGGGTGGTGTACGAGTCGCTGCCGTCTGTGGTCGCGTTCTGCGATTCGGCGGTGACTTGGATCGTCGACAGCGTGGTCAATGCCGGGCTGGTGCTGGCCTTCGTCGCGGACGTTGCCGGCGCGGCGGCATGAGTTGATGCGCTTGAGGATGGCGGTACGCGCACGAGTGAATAGATTCCGTGGCCGTCGACGGTGGCCTGCCAGCCACTGCCAGCAAGCAGCTCGTCAAAGCCCTGCTGCGCGGTGTATGCGCCATGCAGGCCGGTCGAGGAAACCGGTGCCAGCTGAGCGGCATCGAACGACAGCGTGACGCCTTCCCTACCGGCGAACTGGCTGAGCACGCGGGGCAACGGCCCGCCCGGTATATCCACTTGCCGCGCCGTTGGTGTGGATAGCGAGGCGTGGTCCTGCGCATGGGCGACATCAAGCAAGGGTATGGCGGCAAGACAGCCGTAGAGGATGCCGCACAGTTGCTTAGGTAGGGCGCGTTTCGCCAGTTTGCTGGAGTGATCGAACGACATGGATTTTCCCGGACATGGATAGGTTCTCCAGTAAGGGCCGAACGAGCCACTCAAAAAGTGCAGCTCTCCAGTCAGCGCGGTTCCAACGTCACCCAGAGCCGCGTGCGGCGCACCACGCGCACGGGAAACGCATGGGTAAGTGCATCCAGTGCGCGATTGGTATCGTCGATGGGGAAGGCACCTGAGATTTTTAGCGCGGCAATGGATGGATGACAGCCGAGGTATCCGGGGCGGTAGCGCGACAGCTCCGCGATGAATACCGCTAGCGGCATGTCCACCGCGATGATGCTGCCGTACTGCCAGGAGGCTGCGGAGACATCGTTGGGTTGCGGCGCTTCGACGTGGTGCGCGGTGAAGCGAGCGTGGTAACCGGCCCGCACGATGAGCGGCGCTGCACCCCTCGCTGGCTGCACCTTGACCGATTTCTCCAGTACCGAGACTTCAGCGTAGTCCGCTTCGGTTCGCACAGTGAACTGAGTACCCAGCGCGAGCACGTCGCCCTGTCGTGTTGCTACGACGAAAGGTCGGTGCGTATCGGCCGCCGAGTCAGCGCCTGTGCGTATCATCACTTCGCCGGCACGTAGCTTCAGCAGCCGCCGGACGGATGAGAATTCGACATCGACGGCGCTCGCCGTGTTGAGCGATAGCGCTGACCCATCGGGCAGCCCGACATCTCTGCGCTGACCGACGCGGGTACGGTAATCGGCGAGCCAATCCTCCCAGGGCAGCTGGCGCCACGCGAGCATGCCGGCGGAGCCAACACCCAGCACCGCGACGAGCTGGCCCAACGCCCTACGTCGCGCCCGGCCGGCAGCGTCCAATGCGCGTCCGGCTACGGCGCCGGGTAGACGGCCAAACTGTGCGCGTACCTCTTCCACCAACTGCCAAGCACGTTGATGGCTGGGATCGGCCAAGTACCAGCGCGCCCATGCCTGCCGGTCGTCCTCGGTCGCCTGTTCCGCATGGAGCTGGGCGAACCATCGCGATGCTTCCAGGACAACGGCATGCTCAGCGGAGCGGAGGGACGTGATGGCGAACGCTCAGCCTAGCGCGGCATGGCGCAGACGAAGGCGGCAGCAGTGTTCCATCGCCTTGGCCATATGGTTGTTCACCGTGCGCAGCGAGATGCCGACGGTTTCGGCGATGGCCGCATAGGTCAGGCCATCGCACTGGGACAACAGGAACGTCCGCTTTACCTTGGCGCCCAGGCCATCAAGCATGGCGTCGATTTCCATGAGTGCACCGATCACCGTGGCCCGCTCCTCCGGTGAAGGCGCGAGCGGTTCGGGCTGCTGCGCGAGGGCCTCGAGGTAGGCCTGCTCAAAGGTGCGCCGGCGGAAGAAGTCGACAACCAGCCCCCTCGCGACGGTAGCGAGGAAGTCGCGGGGCTGGCGGATCTCCGGCGCTTGCCGCGACCGGATGACGCGCACAAAGGTGTCCTGCGCCAGATCGGCCGCATCCGACTCGTTGCCCAGCCGGTGACGTAGCCAGCCCCGCAGCCAACCATGATGGTCGGCATACATGGCTTCGACGGCACGCGACGCTGGCGTGGAAGAAATGGACATTGCGACCTTGGTGGTGGCCAGAACCCGCCACACCGAGGGGCCGCAGGTCAATAAATGCGAATCATTATTATTCGTAAAGTGGCGAAGGTAAAGGCTTTGCGGCTTCAGGTGCTGACCGGCCTGGCACGTTCCAGCTCAAGCTAACCCGCTGTTTATTCGGGATACGGGCAGAATTTGCCATTCATCGCCATGGCCAGATCCGTACGCAACAGGCTTCGGGGCGCAAGCCATAGCTAACCAACCGGCACAGATCAGTGGCCAAGAACAGATGTCAGCTCGTATGGGGGCTCCCGCTCACTGGCGCCTGCCAAAATCGCATTTTTTTGCGATTCACTTGCACCAGGCATTCGCGAAACTTAAGTCAAACTTACGTCTAGCTGGCATTTTGATGCCCAGACAGCCACGACGTAAGCACCTGTTTCTACTAAAACTTACACGAAACTTACAAAAATCGTTGACTTTTTGCGACGGCCGCCTCTAAGTTCGAAAGAGGGCGGCGGGGGAATCCGCAATTACCTACGCAATTCATTCGACCACGGAACTGTCTCGAAGACAGTGCCGCAGGGACTCGTGCGCCTGAAGAAGCCAGGACGACGCCTGGCGCTTATTCCTTCGGTTGATCACGTCGTTAGGGGAGCTAAAACGTGAAGCATTTCGGAAACAGCAAGCTGTCTACAGCTATTCGCCTGGGCCTTGCCATGGGCGCACTCGCCATGGCGGGCGGGGTCTACGCCCAGGATGCCGGTGGCGACCAAGCCAGCCCGGAGTCGGCAAAGAAACTCGAAACCGTCACCGTGACCGGTTCGCGCATTCGCAGCGTGGATGTGGAAACCGCACAACCCGTCATCACGCTGACGCAGGCGGACATCCAGAAAACCGGCCTGACCAACGTCGGTGACATCCTGCAGAACCTGACCGTCTCCGGCCAACCCACCTTCAGCAAATCCTCGGTGCTGCTGAGCAACACCGAGGAAGGTGGCCAGTACGTCAACCTGTACAACCTCGGCGAAAACCGCACGCTGGTGCTGGTGAACGGCAAGCGTTGGATGACCAGCCTCAACGGCTTCACCGACGTGTCGACGGTGCCGGCCAGCCTGATCGAGCGCATCGAAATCCTGAAGGATGGCGCTTCGTCGATCTACGGTTCCGACGCCATTGCCGGCGTGGTGAACATCATCCTGAAGGACCACTTCGACGGCGCCGCCGTGACCGGTTCGATCGGCCAGAACCAGGGCGGCGACGGTCGCCAGCAGGCGTACTCGTTCACCGTGGGCAGTACCGGTCAGAAGTCGTCGGTGGTGTTCTCTGCCACGTACAACAAGACCGATCCGGTATGGGCAAAGTCGCGCGACATCACCCGCTACACCTACGGCCCGGATTTCCCGAGCGCCGGTTACAGCGGTACGGGTCCGTGGGGTCGCTTCAGCTACGACGGCGACACCTATGTGCTCAACCACACGGGTGACCCGAACCACATTGGCACGGGCGCCGACTCGCGCAACATCAACAACTACCACGTGGGCGTCGAGGACAACGACTACTTCAACGCCACGAACCAGATGATGGAGCAGTTGCCGACCGAGCTGAAGTCGATCTTCACTGAGGGCAGCTACAACTTCAGCGACAACGTGACGTTCAAGGCGACCGGCATGTACGCCGAGCGCAATTCGTCCACGCAGGTTGCGGGTTACCCGCTCACCAGCGCCAGCCAGCCGACCTTCCCGGTGTACCTGAGCGGTGACAGCTACTACAACCCGCTGCCGGGCAATGACCTGTCGTTCGTGCGCCGTACCGTCGAGATGCCGCGCGTGAGCAACCAGAGCGCCAAGTCGCTGCATTTCGACGGCGCCTTTGAGGGCAACTTCGAGTTCCTCGACCACCCCTGGAACTGGGATGCGGGCTTTGGCTACGACAAGTACGACGTGGATACCACCAACACGGGCAACCTCAACCTGCTCAACCTCAAGCAGGCACTCGGCCCGTCCTTCCTCAACAGCGAAGGTGTCGTGCAGTGCGGTACGGCGGCCAGCCCGATCTCGCTCGGCCAGTGCGTGCCGTTCAATATCCTCGGTGGCCCGAGTGCGTCGACCAAGCAGGCGCTGAACTACATCATGGCGCGCGAGCAATCCTCCGCGCAGAGCATCATCAAGGACTTCACCGCCAACATCACCGGCGGCCTGTTCGAAATGCCCGCCGGTACCTTCAGCATCGCGGCCGGTATCGAGCACCGCAACAACAGCGGCTACGACACGCCGGACGAACTGGCCAGCGCCGGTTACACCACCGACCTTGCTGCCGGCCCGACCCGTGGCTCGTATACGGTGAACGAGGCCTACGTGGAGCTGGGCATTCCGCTGCTGAAGGATCTGCCGGGTGCCAAGTCGCTGGCGCTCGACATCGCCAGCCGCTACTCGCACTACAGCAACTTCGGCAGCACCACGAACAACAAGTACAGCTTCACCTGGTCGCCGTTCGAAGACCTGATGGTTCGCGGCACGTTCGCCAAGGGCTTCCGCGCACCGACGCTGGGTGACCTGTTCGGCGGCGGTTCGCAGACCTTCGACAACTACACCGACCCCTGCGACGCCGTGTACGGCACCACCGGCAACGGCGCCGTGGCCAGGAACTGCGCTGCCGCCGGTCTGCCGTCGAACTTCCGTCAGCTCAACACGGCCAACCAGCCGATCAAGGGCCCGAACAACCAGAGCACCACGCCATTCGTCACCGGCGCCGGCAACCTGTACCTGCAGCCCGAGCACAGCACCACGCGTACGCTGGGTCTGGTCTATAGCCCGCACTACGTCGATGGCCTGGACGTAACGCTGGACTACTACAAGATCAAGATCACCAACGTGATCCAGGCGATCACTGCCAACTACGTGCTTGATCAGTGCTACCAGTACTCGGTGCAAGAGTTCTGCTCACAGTTCTCGCGCGACGCCAACGGGCAGGTGGTGGATCTGCACGAAGGCAATGCCAACCTCGGCTGGATCCAGACTGCTGGCTACAACCTTGGTGTGAACTACCGACTGCCGCAGTTCTCGTTCGGTCGCTTCGTGTTCAACATGAACGTGAACTACCTCGACGAGTGGACCCAGGCCAGCACGAACGACGCACCGGCGATCAACTACGCCGGCCAGTACGGCAATCCGCATTGGCGCGCGAACCTCGGTCTGGATTGGACGTTGGGCAACTGGGGCGCGAACTGGGGCCTCCGCTACTACGGTGCAATCCTCGACGAGTGCTTCAGCGACACCGAGCACTGCAACAAGCCCAACTACAACAGCGTGAACTGGGCCTATGGTCCGGGCGCTAACCGTATGGGCGCCGTGGTGTTCAACGATGCGCAGGGTCGTTACCAGTTGCCGTGGAAGGCACAGATCTCGGTAGGCATCCGCAACATCTTCGACAAGAAGCCGCCGATGGAAATTCTCGCCGCCGAACTCGGTTACAACTCGGCCACCGCTCTCGATCCGACGCTGGACCTGGGTCGTTACTTCTACATCCAGTACAACCAGCAGTTCTGACTTTCCCCGTAACACACTCCCAGCAGTAATCTTGCCGGAGCCCCGCAAGGTGCTCCGGCTTTTTTTTGCCGAGGGTCGGGGCGATCAGCCGCGACAACGGCATAGGCACAGTCCCACCCGCGCCGAAGGCCAAGGCTGCGCGCGCATAGGCGTCATCCATCACGCTATAGAATGGAGCACGCCCCCACTGCTTCCTGACGACATGGACGACGCACTTCCGGCATGGATACGCATGGCCCGATCGGGCGCGTCGGTGTTGACGCGTCCCCTGCTGGAGGCCGTGGTGACGATGCTGGCCGTGCTGGCCACGCTGCGTTGCACGCAACTCATCGCACCGGGTGGCGGCCCTGCCGTGCTCGCAGTGGTGCTATGCCTATCGCTGTCGCGCAGCCATATGGATCGCGATCTGCGCGGCCGGCTGGAAGCGGCTGTGGCGCTGCCGCTGGTGGGTTTCGTGGCGATGGGCGTGGGCGTGTTGCTGCGACAAACGCCGTGGTTGGGTGCGGCGGTGTTCACCGCGGGCATGTTCCTGTCGATCTGGTTGCGACGGTTCGGCTCGATGGCGCGGCGCGCAGGACGCCTGATCGCCTTGCCGTTCATCGCCCTGCTCACCGTGCCGCACGTTCGCGTGGCGGCGGGCAGCGCGATTCCCGCTGTGCTGGTGCCCGTGGCAGTGGCGCTGCTGTCGTTGCTATGGGTGACGGTGTTCCATCAGCTGGCGCGATACCTGCGCCTGCTGCCACCCGTGATCTTGGCACCGTCCACCGCTGCACCTGTTCCACCGAGCAGCATGCGCCCTACCGCCAGCACGCGGATGGCCATCCAGATGGTGGTCGCCCTCGCGCTGTCGTTCGTGGTCGGTTACCTGTGCTTTGCCGAACGCTGGGCGTGGATCGTGTTGACCACGGTCATCGTCAATATCGGCAATCGCGGACGGCTCGATGTGGCCTACAAGAGTGGCCTGCGCGTGCTGGGTGCGGCAGCGGGTACGGTCATGGCGATGTCGCTGAGCTTTCACGCGGCGGGCGATCCAGTCGCCACGGGCCTGTGGATTCTTGCCGCCTTGTTCTTTGGCGTCTGGCTGCGCCCCTTGGGCTATGCGTGGTGGGCGCTGTTCGTGACACTCGCCCTCGCCCTGCTGCAGAGCCTGCAACCGGTGCCGCCGTCTTTGTTGTTGTGGCAACGGCTGGTGGAAATCGTCATCGGCGCGGTGATCGGACTTGCTTCGGCGTGGTTCGTGTTGCCGGTGCGTTCGAGTGATGTGCTGCGCCGCCGACTGGCCGACGCGCTGGCCGCCATGAGCGAGGCGATGGACCCATCCATTCCAGAACGAACGCCGGTTCGGGTGGCCGATGCGCTGGACCAGATCCGTGACATGGCGGCGCCGTTCCGCACGAGCCGGCGACTGACGCGGCGGTTCCGTTCGATGCAACCCGCCGACTGGATCGATACGCTGCTCGCTTGTCGCGCAACGGCCATCGATGTGATCGTGCGGGGAGAAACACCGGGGCGCGTGCGTCAGGCGATCGGCGCCGCACGCAAATCGCTGCGCGAACCGGAGGCCCTGCTGCCGGCGCTGCAACGATTGCGGGAAGCGCTGGACACGGATGCCCAATCACCCAAGCCAATGGAAGGAACCGGCCCAGCCAGCCCGCCGGCCTCCACAGCGGTCTGACCCGCCTCCTTCCGAACTGCGTGCCTTGCAACAAACGCCGTTGCGACACCACGCGCCCGCCCCGGAAAACACGGCGAGATCCATGCCTACCCACCGTGATGCGGCGCAACGCAGTGCCATGCCCCGACATTTCCTTGTTGATCCCACGGGCCTGTCTGTAAGAGACTCCACCGTCACGTAAACGTTTACACGTCGGCCGCCTCTGATGGCCGACCCAACTTGCAGACCGAAGGAATCGCCATGCCGACCCCCTTACCGCTCCGTCGCCTTGCTTTGCGCACCTGTGCGGCGACCTGCCTTGCCTTGCTCGGCTCGGTCCACGCGGCACCCGCCGGTCACGATGCGGTGCAGCTGCAGGTGGATGCGACGGCCAAGGGCACGTCACTGCCGCACTTCTGGGAAACCATGTTCGGTTCCGGCCGCGCCGTGCTCGCGCTGCACGACGACTACCGCAAGGACCTGGAAGACGTGAAGGCTGCCACCGACTTCACCTACATCCGCTTCCACGGCATCTTCGACCGCGACATGGGTGTGGTCTATCGGGGCGCGCAGGGCAAGTTGCAATACAACTTCAGCTACGTGGATCAGGTGTACGACGGCCTGCTCGCACGCGGCGTCAAACCATTTGTAGAACTGGGCTTCATGCCGCCGGAGATGAGCACCGATCCGGCCAGCCACCACGACTTCTGGTATCACCCCAACGTGATGCCGCCGAAGGACTGGAACGAATGGGACGGGCTGGTACGCGCCTTCCTCCAGCATGAAATCGAACGCTACGGCATCGACGAAGTGCGCAGTTGGTATTTCGAGGTATGGAACGAACCCAATCTCTCCTTCTGGGGCGGCAAGCCAGAGAAGGACACGTACTACCAACTGTATGACCGCACGGCGCAGACGGTGAAATCCGTCGACAAGCAGCTTCGCATTGGCGGGCCAGCCACCGCGCAGGCCGCGTGGTTGCCGGAGTTCCTCAAGCATGTGAAGCAGAGTGGCGCGCCGATCGATTTCGTGAGCACGCACGTCTACGGCGATGACACCGCCGACAATGTGTTCAAGACCAACGAGAACATCCCGCGCCGTGACATGGTGTGTCGTGCGGTGGATAAGTCGCACAAGGAAGTTGTCGCCTCGCCATTCCCGAAACTGCCGCTGATCTACAGCGAGTACAACGCGTCGTACGCCAACCTGCCCAACGTCACCGACACGGTCTACATGGGCCCGTGGATGGCGAACACCATCCGCGAATGCGCGGGCAAGGTGGAGATGATGAGCTACTGGTCGTTCTCCGACGTGTTCGACGAACAGGGCGTGGTGAAGACGCCGTTCTACGGCGGCTTCGGTCTGATCGCCGCCGATCGCATCGAGAAGCCGGCCTTCAATACCTTCACCCTGCTGCACAAGCTGGGCGATACACAGCTTCCGCTGAAAACTGACAGCGCGCTCGCCACGCGCCGCGCTGACGGCACGGTGGTGCTGGCGTTGTGGAACTACACGCCGCCGCTAGGCAACACCGCCGACTACACGCCCGGCGTGCCGACGGGTGACGCCAAGCATGTCGACGTCGACGTGAAGCATCTCGGCAACGCGACACAAGCAACGGTATGGCGTCTCGATGAAACGCACGGCAATGCAGTGGCTGCCTTCGACAAGATGGGCCGCCCAGCCACGCCGAGCCGCGAACAGATCACGCAACTGCGTGAGGCGGGCAAGCTCGCTGCGCCCGAACAGGCACCGATCACCAACGGCCGCCTGAGCATCGATATCCCACCGCAGGGTCTGGTAGTGGTGGAGCTGCACTGAGTAGCCGCAAGCGCGCGTCGCCGCTGCCCTCTCGCGGCGGCGACGCGCGTTGTATCTCGATAAACCCGGCGCAATGACCTCTGGCATTGGCGCACCGCTCCCCGCAGATCAAAGCTCGCGCAGCACTCCACCGTGGATTCCATGCCATGCGTTCCTGGCGCGATGTCGTCTTCGTCCTGCTCGCCGCTCTGGTTGCGCAGATCGCCTTAGCGCAGCGCACTCCGCTGCATCAGTCGTTCGACCTTCGCGTGCCGTGGATACCGCAGCCAGTCGTTGTTGCAGGCAAGACATCGCTGGTCTACGAACTGAACCTTGGCAATGACGCGCAGGAGCCATTGACGCTCCGTCGTATCGTTGTCGCTGATGATCAGCAGCACGTGCTTCTCGATCTCCAGGGAGAACCACTGGTTGCCGCCATCGGACGCGCGGATCGCGCCAAAGGCGATGACCGCTTGCGCATCGCCCCGGCCATGATGGCCGTGGCCTATCTGTCAGTGCCGATCGCCGACGCGCGCGTCGCGCACCTGCATCATCGCGTCGTCTACGTGGATGCCACTGGCCACGAGATCACGCTGGAAGGTGCCGAAGTGATGCCCGTCGCCTTGTCTGCCAAGCCACTCGGGCCACCACTGCGCGGCGGTCCGTGGGTCGCCATCTATGACGCAAGCTGGGAGCGTGGCCATCGGCGCGTCATCTACGCCACCGATGGCAGCGCGAAAATACCTGGTAGGTTCGCCATCGACTGGATTCGCGTCGGCGCGCACGACGGCTTTGCACACGGCAAGGGAGATAAGCCCGCGCAGTGGTATGGCTACGGCGCGGATGTACTCGCCGTGGCGGATGCCGTCGTCGCTTCCGTGGGCGAAGGTGTCGCGGAACCCGCAACGCTCGCCGAAGGTGCGGCCCGCAAGGTTCCGTTAGAAGATGCTGCAGGCAACTATGTCTCACTTG
The DNA here is from genome assembly GCF_002878475.1 of Dyella sp. AD56. Classification (NCBI taxonomy): domain Bacteria; kingdom Pseudomonadati; phylum Pseudomonadota; class Gammaproteobacteria; order Lysobacterales; family Rhodanobacteraceae; genus Dyella; species Dyella sp. AD56. The sequence goes on along the minus strand of NZ_NRDP01000017.1, from coordinate 67,232 downwards.
ATCTGGGGGACGGACGTTTCGCGTTCTACGAACATCTCAAGCCCGGCAGCATCAAGGTAGAACCCGGCGACCACGTGCGAACGGGCGAGGTGATCGGACAACTCGGATTCACCGGCGAGTCGACTGGCCCGCATCTGCACTTTCACGTCAGCGATGCGAACGCACCGCTAGCTGCCCAAGGTCTGCCTTACGACTTGGCCAGCTTCCGCATGCTGGGTAGCTACCCGTTCATTGAAGACTTCGCGCAAGGCAAGGCATGGCGCTCCGTCGCGAAGCCTGCCAATAGCGAAGGATTCCCTCCGCCATTGGCCGTTGTGGATTTCGGCGACGCCCGCTGACGGACGCCGTCACCAATTCCAGCGGAAGCCCACCTTGCCGTCCCAGGCGTGGAATCCGCGACTATCGAAGCCCTTCTGGTAACCCACATTGGCGTAGAACGAGGTGTTCTTGTCCAGTTGCCAGGTCATGCCGCCGTTGAGTTGCCACCATGAACCTTTGATGCTGCCGTCGAATGGCACGAAGCCGTCCTCGGAGGAGAAGGACGTGGTGGGCTGGCCCTTGAACTCTTTCCACAGGTTGAAGCGCAACCAGCCGGTGAACAGGCGGGAAATGTTTTCCGGCGTGGGCTCCAGCGTCCATGTGTTGGCCCAACGCAAGCCCACACGCCCCACCAACGAGGTGATGTTGCTGAAATCCACCGTGGCGGCCGCATCGCTGGATTGACCGTTGTTGACCTTCTGGTAGATCACCTGTGCTTGCGGTTCCCACACCTGCGTATCGTCATGGAAGGGATAACCACCCTCCAACGATCCCGCCCAACCGAAACCGGAACGATGCAGTTCCAGTCCTTCGTTGGACAACGCACTCCACTTCGACCATGAGCCTTGCCATACGGCATCGAGGTATTGCCCCCCGCTCCAGAAGTGTGTCCAGTAAAGACCCAGCGACTGGCCCTTCACTACATCGCGGCCGGCGTCCGCGCCCTCGTCGTCTGTCACGTCGCTACGAATGCGGCCCGTGCCGAGATAGAAGCCCGCGTGGTCGCGTTGTTGGTCCTCGTGTTCTTCAGCGAAGACATCCATCCCGGCCTGGAACGCCTGGATGTTGTAGTCGTACTGCGGACTGCCGTTGTAGATGCCTTGCGAAGCACCGCGCACGTTGCCGTCTTCACCGATCACGCGCACCCACAAGGCGTTGAGGTAGTTGTCGTCGCGCAGATCGCTGCGGTTGCGCAGCTGTTCTTCCTCGCCCAGACGCTCGTGCAGGTTGTCCAGCGTCGCCCACCCATAGCGCAACGCCATGCCCGGAAGCGCGGTGTATAGCGACACCTCAGGACGATAGTTGGGCACCCCCTCGGGCGCCTCCACTTCCGGATCGACCGGCCCGGGAATGGACGGTGGGGCGGGTGGATTGCTCGGATCAGGGGCCGGCGGTTGCGGTGGTGTGGGTGGCGCCGGCGGTTGTGGCACCGGTGGTGGCGCAGGGCAATCAGGATGGGATCCGACCGTTCCGCAATCCTTGGTTGAGCGAAGGAACCAATACTCCTCCGTGCCCGCGGTAATGCCGCCGCGCTGCAGCGTGTACTCGTACGGGCCGGCCACCACCGGTCCGTTTAGGCTGAAAACGCCGGGATCCGTCGTACCGCCTGCCAACACTTCCACCACGGGAATGCCATTGCCTGACGTCAACGCTCCTGGGCCACCGGTGTTAGTGACGGCAATCAGTCCGTGGCCAGTCGCGGTACCGCCATTGATCACGAGTCGGTCGGTTGGCGAACTGTCGTCGCCCAGAAACGTATGGATGCCCAGCGTACCTCCAGCACCCACGTACGAACCCACATACAGTTGCTTGTATGCATCCGGCGGCGTGAATTGCACGAGGCCTGCATTGGACAAAGTGCCATAGACCAGCGAGTTGTCGGGAATGGTCCAACGGCTGGAGCCATCCACATTCACGTTGGTGACGTAGAACGCTTCGCCTATCCAGCTCGAATGGTTGGACAGGCTGATATCTGCCCTGTTTGTAGCACTGGCTTCGGCCAACCCGCTGAGCGTGCTGTTGTCTGCACTGAACTGCACATAGGTCGGTTGCGATCCACTGGATACACCGGCATACAACAATCCCGTGGTTCCGGTCACCTGGCTACCCTGCGAGGCCGTCAATGCGAGCGGCCCATAACCCAGGACGGCCCAGTAGTCGGATTGCACGTTGCTATTGGTCAGCGTGATCACGTTCTGCTGATCAGCGGACGCGTTGTTGGAGCTGATCGCTCGCGTGGTGGCGCCTGTCGCCACGACGTTGGTGCCGGACAGACTGGTGAACGGCACATCGCTTCGGCTGCCGTAGTTGGCCAAGCGCACGGCGGTGCCGTTGGTCGCGGTAATGGTCGTGGGCGTCGATCCGCCGTAGGTGCTGATCTGGCCGCCATCCGTCGCGTACAAACCATAGGAGCCGCTGCCCGAATTGCTGATCTGCACACCTGTCAGATTGAGCACCGCAGGCAAGTACGTCGAACCGCCAGGCGCATAGGTCGATGACCAGGCATAGGTTGCAGCGCTGTTCGACGCGCTGGCTGTCACGACCGTACCGGTTGCGTTGATGACGCCACCATCGGATCGCAGGCCTGCTGTTTGCGACGAGGCCGTGACGCTGAAGCCTGGGCCGATAGCGCCACTATTGGGATTGAACAACTGACCGTTATTGCCCAGCGTGTAAAAGGCCGCGTTATTGGTGGTTGCGATCGCGATGTTGCCGTTGGTCAGCGTGGCGCTGGACCCGTTGCGCACCCACACACCGATGGCTACGTTCTGGCCATCGACAGTAAGACCGCTCAAAGCCACGCTGCCGCCGTTGATCACGATCACGCCGGCCGATGCGGACTTGCCGGAGGTAGGCGACGTATTGAAGTGGAACGTCAGGCCGTCGCCTATCGCGCTCGTCGGTACCTGTGTGTTATCGATGGTCATGCCATCCGCGCCGGTATCCGCACAGGCGTTGAAGGTGAAAACCTGATTGGCCGGCAGCGCCACCACGCCACCGCCATACATGTACACACCAAGCGCCCCCGGCGACGTCATGTTGATGGTCATCGGGGAAGCAACCGTCACCGTGCTTGCGCGGCCGCTGCCATTTGGGTCCGTACCCGACGCGCCCAGCGCCAGCGTATTGATGTTGCTTCCGCTGCTGATGATGGGCGAGTTGCCCGACAACGTGATGTTGGCGCCGGCCTGTGCCACGACACCTCGGCTCGGACCGCCGATAAGGTTCATCTGGATACCGGTGGCATTGATCGTTGCACCCGCACCTGTGGCAGCCATGGCTGCACCGACACCAGTGATGTTGACGACACCGCCTTGCCCGATGGTGATGGTCGCCGGCGCGCTGGCGAGAGGAGCGTTGGACAGGAAACCGAAGCCGCTACCCGTCGTGATCGTCAATCCATTCAACGGCACGTTCACCGTGCCTTGCGCGTCGGAAACGGCGGCGCCCGATGTCGTCGTGATCGTGATCGGGCCATCGGTCGTATCGAAGACCAGTTGCCCGCCACCGTTGACACTGGTTGCGGTGGAGCTGCCAGTGGAGATGTTGGTGTTGCCGACGACCGTTACCGGTGAATTGGCTGATCCAGCCGTTGTCGTCGTGGTGACGGAACCGGGGCCCACCGTGGTTTGCGCTTGCACCGCCAGAGGTATCAGCAAAGGCAGCAAAGCCCAGTTGCTACGCGACCTCCTCACACAGGTAGCGGTTGTTCCCTTCCTGGCGTGTGTGGTAGCAAGTTCTGAAACCACTTGCACCACACGCAAGGCACGATTCCACACCAATCGGTAGATGCGGTTCATCCCCTTCCTCCCTTGGCTGCCGGGGGCGTCCAAGACCGGCAGTCACTCGAAGCTAAAGGGAGTTCCGTCGCGGCTTTGTCTATGGAAAGTGGAAGCCATGCGTGATGCAACGCATCTGCGTAGATGAATCCAGAAAAACTACGTGGCCATCGCTACGAAAAATTACCCAAGCTATCGACGACCGACACATCACCGGGCCACACACCCCGCATGGCAGGAGAAAGCCAAAAAAACGGGCGCCGAAGCGCCCGTTCTCCTTCTCTCCATTTCCGCTTACGCGATCAGAGCGCGTAGTACATCTGGAATTCCAGCGGATGCGTACTGGCGCGGTAGCGGGTGACTTCCTGCATCTTCAGCGCGATGTACGCATCGATGAAGTCGTCGGTGAACACGCCACCGGCCTTGAGGAACTCGCGATCCTTGTCGAGCGCGTTGAGCGCTTCGTCCAGGCTTGCGCACACCTGCGGGATGTTCTTCTCTTCTTCCGGCGGCAGATCGTAGAGATCCTTGTCGGCCGGTGCACCCGGGTCGATCTTGTTGATGATGCCGTCGAGGCCGGCCATCATCAGCGCGGTGAACACGAGGTAGCCTGAGTTCATCGGATCGGGGAAGCGCACTTCGATGCGGCGGCCCTTCGGGCTCGACACGTACGGAATGCGGCAGCTGGCCGAACGGTTGCGAGCCGAGTAGGCCAGCATCACCGGCGCTTCGAAGCCCGGCACCAGGCGCTTGTAGCTGTTGGTGGTGGAGTTGGCGAAGGCGTTGATGGCCTTGGCGTGCTTGAAGATGCCGCCGATGTACCACAGCGCCGTCTGCGACAGGCCACCGTACAGGTCGCCCGCAAACAGGTTGTTGCCGTCCTTCGCCAGCGACTGGTGCACGTGCATGCCGCTACCGTTGTCGCCGACGATGGGCTTGGGCATGAAGGTGACGGTCTTGCCGTTCTGGTGGGCGACGTTCTTGATGACGTACTTCATGGTCATCAGTTCGTCAGCCTTCTTCACCAGCGTGTTGAACTTCACGCCGATCTCGCACTGGCCGGCATTCGCCACTTCGTGGTGATGCACTTCAACGACCTGGCCCAGCGACTCGAGCACTTTGCACATATCGGCGCGCAGATCGCCCAGCGAGTCGACCGGGCTGACCGGGAAGTAACCGCCCTTCACGCCCGGACGGTGGCCGGTGTTGTTGTCTTCGTACTTGTAGCGCGAGCTCCACGCGGCTTCTTCGGAGCCGATTTCATAGAACACGCGGCCCATGTCGTTCTGCCAGCGCACGGAATCGAAGATGAAGAATTCCGGTTCCGGACCAAAGAAGGCCGTGTCGGCGATGCCCGTGGACTTGAGGAACGCTTCACCGCGCTTGGCGATGGAGCGCGGGTCGCGGCCGTAGGCCTGCATGGTCGACGGTTCCAGCACGTCGCAATGGATGACCATCTGCGTGTGCGCGCTGAACGGGTCGATGTACGCGGTGTCCGGATCAGGCATCAGCACCATGTCGGATTCGTTGATGCCCTTCCAGCCGGCAATCGACGAACCGTCGAACATCTTGCCGTCCTCGAACGTGCCCTCGTCGATGGCGTGGGCCGGGAACGTCACGTGGTGATGCTTGCCGAGCATGTCGGCGAAACGGAAGTCGACGAACTCAACTTCGTGTTCCTGGATCTGATCAAGCACTTGCTGGACGGCGGACGACATGGACAACCTCGACGGGCGAAAAGGTGGGGAAACGACATGCGTGTGAGCAAGGCGCGTGCCAAGCGGATCGGTCTTTCTGTATCAATGAGTTAGATCTGACCCACTCATGCTGATACAGCCATATTGCACTAAAATGAAACGACCTTATGCACCATAGTAGTGCAACAACTTTCCAACTGCACCGCCGCGGCGAAAGCCCCAACGTGCGCTCAATAAGGGAGTGGCACGCCGGCGCCTATGCCCCGAAAATGCCACCCCAGCCGCTTAAGCTATGCCCCTTTGCGCCGGCATGGAACCGGCACCCGCCTATTTGCTGGAGTTTCCGTGAGCGACCTCATCAACGTCATCCTGCTTGGCATCATCGAAGGCATCACCGAGTTCCTCCCCATCTCCAGCACAGGACATCTGCTCATCGCCGAGAAATTCGGCCTGGGCGAACGCTCGGACCTGTTCAATGTGGGCATCCAGGCGGGCGCGATCCTGGCGGTGACCTTTATCTACTGGGGTCGCATCTGGCAGCTTTTCACGCACTGGCGTGATCCGGCCAATCGCGACTATCTGGCCAAGTTGTTCGTGGCTTTCATGATCACGGCGGTACTCGGCTTCATCGCCGTGAAGCTCGGCTTCAAGCTGCCCGAGGCAGTGACGCCGGTGGCGTGGGCGCTGGTGATCGGCGGCATTTGGATGCTCGCGGCCGAACGGCTTGCCGCGCGCCAGCCCGATCGCACGCAGGTGACGTGGCGCGTGGCGATCCTGGTCGGCTTTGCGCAGATGGTGGCGGGCATTTTCCCCGGCACTTCGCGCTCGGCGGCCACCATCTTCACTGCCATGCTTGCTGGCACCAGCAACCGCGCGGCGGCAACGGAGTTCGCTTTCCTGGTGGGCATTCCCACCATGTATGCGGCGACCGGCTACGAGTTGCTGAAAGTGGTGAAGGATGGCGGCGTTCACCATGAAGACTGGACGGCCTTCGGTGTCGGCTTCGTGGTGTCGGCTATCGTCGCCTTCGTCGCGGTGAAGTGGCTGCTCGGCTATATCCGTAGCCATCGCTTCACGCCGTTCGCGATCTACCGCATCGTGCTGGGCATCGCGCTGCTGTTGCTGATTCCCGCCGGCGCATGACGGAACCGTGCGAGGATGAGGTCTGCACACTGACCCTCGTCCTCGCATGAGCGCCCTGCACTATCGCCTGCTGGACCTTACTATCGAGGTGGAACGCCAGCGCGTTACCCGCGATGGTGTGACGGTGGATGTGCAGGGCCTTTCGTTCCGATTGCTGGCTTGCTTGCTGCGCCACGGCGTAGACGTGGTGGACTTCGATACGCTGATTGCCGAAGTCTGGGCACCTGCTGTCGTCAACGAAGAAACCGTCACGCAGCGCGTGAAGCTGTTGCGCCAGTCGCTGGGTGATGACGGTCGTTCGCCGCGTTACATCCGCTCCGTGCGTGGGCGCGGCTATCAGTTATGCGAGATGCCGAAGGTGGCCGAAGACGCCCACGCCACGACATCCCTCACCTCGCGGCGATGGATGGTTCCGGCCATCGCGGTGCTCGTCATCGCCATCGTGGGATTCGCCTGGTGGCTTGCATCACCGCGACCTTCCCGGCCATCCGCATCGCAGGAGCTGGTGCAACGCGCTAACTACTACGCCGGCATCGGACAACGCGACAACAACGAACGCGCCATTGCGCTGTATCAACAGGCGCTGGCCGCATCTCCCGAAGATCGCGACGCACGGATCGGCCTCAGCCGCGCTTACAGCGCACGCGTCTGCCTCTACAACTTTCCCTATCAATGGGCGCAACAGGCGCAGAACTTGGCCAACGAGGCGGTTTCCATCGAACCGTCGCGCGCTTCCGCGTGGTCGGCTCTGGGCTATGCACGCGATTGCCTGGGCGACATTGATGCAGCCACCAAGGCCTACGAGAAAGCCTTCACCCTCGATCCCTCCGATAATGCCAGCCGCGCATCGGCGGCCTATCTCTATCAGGAACGGGGACGACTCGACGACGCGCTCCGTACCAACCTGGATATGCACGGCGATGCCTCACGCGTGCGCTTCCGCGAGGTACAGATCGCCCGCGAGATGGCGCTGCTGGGTTTTGACGAAGAGGCGGGAAAGCGCCTTGCGCGCAGTTTCCAGCTTTATCCCGACAACGTGTTCTCCAACATCGCGTGGCCACGCCACCTGTTCCTGCATGGTCGCCTCGTAGAAGCACAACAAGCGCTGGACGAAGCGATGGCGCGCAATACTCCCCATGTGGAGTTGTACGTACTGCAAGGTGAACTGGCTCTGCTTCGCAACGACCGCATCGCGGCACTGGCGGCATTCACGCATGCACAGCAGTTGCGCCCTCAGATGGGATTACCGGGGTCGCTAGTAGGTCTCTACGGCGCGAACACACCGGACGAAAGCTGGTTCGCCACACGCATCGCTTCCGTGCGCAACGAAGCGGCGCACCACACGCTGTATCCAGGCGAATGGCTCGAGCTAGCGATCCTGTTGCAGGCGCAGGGGCAGCGGGACGCCGCGCTCGATGCCGTGCAAACAAGCGTGCAAAACGGCTATAGCGACAGCGCGTACCTTCAAGTGTCACCGCTGCTCAAACCGCTGTCGTCCGATCCACGGTTCGCAGCGGCGATCGAGTCGATCAACCGCCGCGTGGCAGAACAGCGACAGCGCGTGCTGGCGGCGACATGGTGCCCGCCAGAATTGCGCCGGACATCGCCCTGACGCACCTACGGCAATGCTTTCAGCACGTATTCGCGAAAGATCTCCTGCGATTGCGCGTGAGCGTTGCGCTGGTTGTAGGCCGTACTGGTGATCACCGCGACCAGTTGCTGCGAAGGCATCACCAGCACGTAGTTGCCACCATTGCCAGACATCGCCCATGCCACTTGATCGGTGCCATGCACGGGAAAGCGGAAGCACCACCACAGATAACCGTAATCGGCATCCTCGCGCGCTTGTGCATGCGGTGTCAGCATCTGCTTGATCCAGGCTGCCGATATCACTTGTCGCCCTTGCCAGCGGCCTTCGTCCAGCGCTAGCTCGCCCAGCTTGGCCAGATCGCGGCTGCGGTAGCGTGTCCCTCCACCGCCCATGCCGATGCCCAATGGGGACTGGTTCCACTGCACGTCGGTAATGCCGAGTGGTTTCTCCAAGGCTTCCGCGGCGAACGCGCCGAGGCCCTTGTGCGTTACGCGCTCGACGACGGCGCCCAGAGTGAACGCGCCCGCCGTGCAGTAGGAGAAGGCGCGGCCGTACGGGCTATCTTTCGGCTTGCTCATCCAGGGTGCGAAGCCTTTGATCGGCAGGTCCAGCGCAAATTGCAGCCAATCCTCGCTGACATACATGCGCTCCTCATTGCCGCTGGAGAATGCATTGTCGTCGTCGCATTCCCACAGGGAACTCATGGTCAGCAAGTCTTCGAGGGTGATGGCTTGCTTGCGCGGGTCTGGATGCTGGATGGGGCGCTTGTCCGGGAAGAAATCGTAGACACGCGCGTGTATGTCCGGGATCAGGCCGCGATCCATCGCTGCACCCACCAGCAATGCGGTCACGCTCTTGCTGGCGGATCGCACATCGTTGAGCCGCCCCGGTTCACCGCCGTTGAAGTAACCCTCGTAGACCAGCTTGCCGCGCTGGGCGATCAGGACACTGGTGATGCCCTTGTAGCCAGCATCGCCCAGCTTCGCTTCCATCGCGGTTAGCGACGCCATGTTCCAGTGGACGGCCCGTGCGTCGGTCACCCGCCAGCCATCGTCGCGGGCAAGCGGCGGCTGATAGTCGGCTAGGGCGAGGGCCGGAATGGCCAGCGTCAGGGTCAGCAGCCATCGCGTGCAAGGTGAAGCCATGGTCTCAACTCCGTGGAAGGACGGAGCCAAGCCCAGCAGCACGCCGAATGAAGCGTCGGAAACGCGAATGAAGAATCATGAAGGGCCGTCGAAACAAGCCCTTGCAAGGGTCAGGCGCTCAGCCGCTCCGGCACCACCGACACCATCGGCTTCTTGTGCTTGCCCGGTTCGTTGGTCTGCTCGAACACTTCGCGCACCCATTCGATGAAGGCCTGCACGCGGGCGGACAGGTGCTTCTTCTGCGGGTAGACGATCCAGACCGGCTTGCCGGTGGAGATGGTGTCCGTCATCACCTGCTCGAGCTTGCCGATATCGAGCATGCAGGCAGCGATCACGTTCGGCGCCTGGGTGATGCCCAGACCGGAGACCACTGCCTGGATCACCGATTCGGCGTCATTGATCAGTAAGTGCGCATCGATATCCACACCCACCTGCCCACTCGGCGTATCGAACTGCCACTGACGAGGCCGGCCATTGGGCTGCACGTAGTTGATGCAACGATGATTCTTCAGATCCTCGATGCTCTGCGGAGCACCGTGCATCGCCAGGTAGTCCGGCGAGGCCAGGATCACATTGCGCAGGTAGCCAATCTTGCGGGCGATCAGGCTGGAGTCCTCCAGCGGGCCCACACGCACCGCGCAATCGATGCCTTCCTCGTTGAGGTCGTAGGGGTAATCGCACATCGACAGCTCCAACCGGATATCCGGGTAGCGCTGCTCGAATTCCGCCAGCCTGGGGATGATCACCGTGCGGCCCACCGCAGCCGGCGCACCGATGCGCAGCTTGCCGGTTGGCTTGCGGCTGGCATAGCCCAGGGCCTCGGTCGCCTCGGCCAGATCGGCGAGGATTTCCTTGCAACGTGCATGGAACGAGGCCCCATCGTCGGTCAAACGCAGCGAACGTGTGGAGCGGAACAACAGCCGTGCCCCAAGCTGTTCTTCCAAGCGCGACACGGCGCGACTGACCCCGGAAGGGGTCATGCCCAACTGGGCGGCGGCGGCGGCGAAGCTCTTGGCCTCGACCACGCGGACAAACGCGGAGATTGCGGCAAAGTCTTCCATAGGCTGGATTTTTACCCTATTCGTGACTGACAGTCACTATTGCATTGCATCAAAAGGCATTTATTGAACCAGATAGTACACCTAATCTTCCGCCCCTGATCGTCGGGGAACCCCTACTTCGACGAGTCCAATCCAGGGAGCCCAACATGAACAAACGATGGATCCTCACCGTACTCGCCCTTGCCGCGGTGGGCGGTAGCTGGGCCTTGCTCAGCCACAGCGGTGATACCCACGCCCAGGCTGGGCCCCCGCCGGCGCCCGCCGTGACGGTGGCCCAGGTACTGGTACGCCCGGTGGACGATGCGGACGAATTCACCGGTCGCCTGCAGGCGGTCGACACCATCCAACTGCGTCCCCGCGTGGGTGGATATGTGGACTCGGTGCACTTCAAGGAAGGGGCGATCGTGCGAAAAGGCGATCTTCTTTTCCGCATTGACCCCCGCCCCTACCAGGCCGAGGTGGATCGCCTGAGCGCCAATCTGGCCGAAGCCAAGGCCAACCAGGTACTGGCCCAGTCCAACGGCGAGCGCGCTGACCGTCTGCTCCATCAGCACGCCATCGCCAAGGAAGAAGCCGACCGCCAGCAGACCGCCGCACAAAGCGCCAAGGCGCAGGTGGCCTCCACCAACGCCGCGCTCGACGCCGCCAAGCTCAACCTCAACTTCACCGAGATCCGCGCGCCGATCGACGGCCGCGTGAGCAACGCCCTGGTGACGCCGGGCAACCTGGTAACCAGCACTGATGTGCTGACCAGCGTGGTGAGCGTCGACCCGATCTACGCCTACTTCGACGTCGACGAGCACAGCTACCTGAAGTTCGATCGTCAGCGTCGCGAACACGGCAACTCGCCGCAGATCTCGATGGCGCTGGCGGATGAGAAAGGGTTTCCGCACACCGGTCGCGTCGACTTTGTCGACAACCAGCTGCGCGCCGGCAGCGGCACCATCCGCCTGCGCGCCGTGTTCGACAACGCCGACGCCAGCTACACGCCGGGCCTGTACGTCCGCATCCAGCTGCGCAGCGACAGCCGCCAGCCGCGTGCGCTGGTCGACGACCGCGCCATCGGCGCCGACCTGGGCAACAAGTACGTGTACGTGGTCGACAAGGATCGCAAGGTGGAATACCGCCGCGTGGTCACCGGCCCGCTACTGGACGGCCTGCGCGTAGTTACCGAAGGTCTGGACGCCAAGGACACGGTGATCGTCAACGGCCTGCAGCACGTGCGTCCGGGCGTGGAAGTGAACCCGACCAAGGTAGCCATGGAAACGCGCAGCCTGGATCCGAACAAGCAGGTAGCGATGGCAGGCGTCGCCAGCGGCAACAAGGCGGCGCAGCAGCAATAGCGATTCGTCATTCCGGCGCAGGCCGGAATCCAGTAGCGACAACGCATGAAGGTGCTCGCACGTATGAGCACCATCGCTACTGGATCCCGGCCTGCGCCGGGATGACGGCTTAGATGGTTGGTTAGCAAGAAATGGACGCCCTCTCTCGTTTTGAGCAGAGGGCCAGGGCCGCTTTGTCTCCGCATATAGCGAACAACGCACCCGTTAGTCCCCGCCTCGCGCGGGAATGGTGCTTAAGAGCAACCAGGACGAATGCAATGAAACTCGCCCAATATTTTGTGGACAGGCCAATCCTGGCTGGCGTCCTCTCCGTGCTGATTGTCATCGCGGGCAGCATTGCGCTGTTCAAGTTGCCGATCAGCGAATACCCCGAAGTCGTGCCGCCGACCGTGGTGGTGCGTGCTTCCTATCCCGGCGCCAACCCCAAGGTGATCGCCGAAACCGTCGCTACACCGTTGGAAGAACAGATCAACGGCGTGGAAGGCATGCTCTACACCAGCTCGCAGTCCACCAGCGACGGCCAGATGACGCTTACCGTCACCTTTGCGCTGGGCACGGATCTGGACAACGCACAGGTGCAGGTACAGAACCGCGTCGCGCAGGCGCAGCCGCGCTTGCCTGAGGAAGTGCAACGCCTTGGCGTGACCACGCAGAAGAGCTCGCCCGATCTCACCATGGTGGTGCACCTGATTTCGCCGGATCAGCGCTACGACATGCTGTACCTGTCGAACTATGCGCGCCTGCACATCAAGGATCAGCTCGCCCGCCTTGATGGCGTGGGCGATGTGCAGATCTTCGGTGCTGGCGAGTACAGCATGCGCGTTTGGCTCGATCCGGATCGCCTGGCGACACGTCAGCTGACCACGGGTGACGTGGTGCATGCGATCCAGGAGCAGAACATCACCGTGGCGGCGGGTGCGCTGAATGCGCCTCCTGGGCCGACCAATGCGGCGTTCCAGCTCAACATCAACACGCAAGGCCGACTGATCACCGAGGAAGACTTCCTCAACATCATCGTGCGCAAGGCCGCCGACGGCTCCTTCGTGCATCTGCGCGATGTGGCCCGTGTCGAACTGGGTGCCAACAGCTATGCGCTGCGCAGCCTGCTCAACAACCAGCCGGCCGTCGCACTGCCAATCTTCCAGCGTCCAGGCTCCAACGCCATCCAGATCTCCGACGAAGTCCGCGGCCTGATGGCGGACCTGAAGAAGGATTTCCCGCAGGGCGTCGACTACAAGATCGTCTACGACCCGACCGTGTTCGTGCGCGGTTCGATCGAGGCGGTGGTGCATACGCTGTTCGAAGCCATCCTGCTCGTCGTGCTGGTGGTGATCCTGTTCCTGCAGACGTGGCGCGCATCGATCATCCCGCTGGTCGCCGTACCGGTGTCGCTGATTGGTACGTTCGCGGTGATGTTGATGGCGGGCTTCTCGCTCAACGCGTTGTCGTTGTTCGGCCTGGTGCTGGCCATCGGTATCGTGGTGGATGACGCCATCGTGGTGGTGGAGAACGTCGAGCGTCATATCGAGCATGGCCTGTCGCCGAAGGAAGCCACACGCAAGGCGATGAACGAAGTGACCGGGCCCATCGTGGCCACGGCGCTGGTGCTGTGTGCGGTGTTTGTGCCGGCGGCGTTTATCAGCGGCCTGACGGGTCAGTTCTATCGCCAGTTCGCGTTGACCATCGCTATCTCCACGGTGATCTCGGCCTTCAACTCGCTCACGCTAAGCCCGGCGCTGTCGGCCCTGCTGCTGCAGGAACACGGTGCACCGAAGGACAAGCTGAGCCGGTTTATCGATCGTGCGTTCGGCTGGTTGTTCCGTCCGTTCAACCGCCTGTTCGTCACCAGCGCAAACCGTTATGTGGGTGGCGTGAAGCGCATTCTGCGTTCGAGCGGCATTGCACTGGTCATCTATGGCGGCCTGGTGGTGCTCGGCCTGTTCGGCTTTGCTCACGTACCGACCGGCTTCGTGCCGCCGCAGGACAAGCAGTACCTGGTGTCGTTCGCACAGTTGCCGGATGCCGCTTCGCTGGATCGTTCGGAAGACGTGATCCGCCGCATGAGCGATATCGCACTCAAGCAGCCGGGCGTGGAGAGTGCCGTCGCGTTCCCGGGCTTGTCGATCAACGGTTTCACCAACAGCACCAACTCCGGCATCGTGTTCGTGACGCTCAAGCCGTTCGAGGAACGTCGCGATGCATCGCTGTCGGCCGGTGCGATTACCGCGGCCCTGCAGCAGAAGTACGCATCCATCCAGGATGCCTACATCGCGATCTTCCCGCCCCCGCCGGTCAATGGCCTGGGCACCATCGGCGGTTTCCGCCTGCAGGTGGAAGATCGTTCGGACGCAGGTTTCGAGGAGTTGTACAAGCAGACCCAGGGCTTGATCCAGGCGAGCGCGAAGGTACCGACGCTGGCAGGGCTGTTCTCCAGCTATCAGGTGAGCGTGCCGCAGATCGATGCGGACGTGGATCGCGAAAAGGCGAAGGCAGAAGGCGTGGATCTGGCCGATGTCTACCAGACCATGCAGGCCTACCTCGGTTCGCTCTACGTAAACGACTTCAACCGCTTTGGCCGTACCTATCAGGTGAACGTGTCCGCCGAACCTGGCTATCGCCATGAAGCGAAGGACATCCTGCAACTGAAGACGCGCAGTGCCACCGGTGAAATGATTCCGCTGGGATCATTCCTCACCGTGAACCAGACCGTGGGCCCGGATCGCGTGCAGCACTACAACGGCTACCCGACCGCCGAGATCAATGGTGGACCGGCACCGGGCTTCAGCAGTGGCCAGGCACAGGAAGCGATCGAGAAGCTGGCGGCGGAGAACCTGCCGAATGGCATGACCTTCGAATGGACCGAGCTGACCTATCAGCAGATCCTTGCCGGCAATACCGCGGTGCTCGTGTTCCCCTTGTGCGTGCTGTTGGTGTTCCTGGTGCTGGCCTCGCTGTATGAAAGCCTGCTGCTGCCGCTCGCGGTGATCCTGATCGTGCCGATGGTGCTGCTGTCTGCCATCTCCGGTGTGTGGATGTCCGGTGGCGACAACAACATCTTCACCCAGATCGGCCTGATCGTTCTCGTTGGCCTGGCGTGCAAGAACGCGATCCTGATCGTGGAGTTCGCTCGCGAAGCGCAGATCATCGAAGGCATGGACCGTACACAGGCCGTGCTGGAAGCGGCTCGCCTGCGACTGCGCCCGATCCTGATGACGTCGTTCGCTTTCATAATGGGTGTAGTGCCGCTGGTGACGTCGCATGGTGCCGGTGCGGAGATGCGCCACGCGATGGGTGTGGCGGTGTTCTCAGGCATGTTGGGTGTCACTTTCTTCGGCCTGATCTTCACCCCGCTGTTCTACGTGATGGTGCGCGGCTGGAGCGAACGCATAAGCGAACGCCGCCGCGCCCGCAAAGCCACCCGCGACGTGCAGGCCGGCAACCTCATCGAGGAGCACTGATATGTCTTTCTTCAAGAACCTCAGAACCTCACTTCTCCCTCTCCCCACCGGGGAGAGGGCTGGGGTGAGGGGCCAATCCGGCGATAACCTCGCAACGGGCGTTGGCTTCATGGACCTCGCTGCTGGCACAACTGCCGCCTGCCGCCCGGCTTCACATCGCTCGGCAGCCAAGAAAGTGACCGCCATAGCCGCCGCCATCATGCTTTCCGGTTGCGTCAGCGTGGGCCCGGACTACCACGCACCGCAGGAAAAGCCGGTGGCACTGCAAGGCGTCAACACGCAGGAGTCCACGCAGACCTTCCAGGCGCAGTGGTGGAAGCAGTTCAACGACCCGACGCTGGATGCCCTTATCCAGCGCGCGGCGGCGAACAGCCCTGACCTGAAGATCGCTTTTGCACGCCTGCGTGAATCACGTGCGCTGCTTGGCGTGGCCAAGTCGCAGCAGATACCGGACGTGGAAACGGTCGCGAACTATTCGCGCAGCCGCCAGCAGCAGCCGGGTTTCACCGACAACCGCGTCACCGCCACCAGCTATCAGGCCGGTTTCGATGCGAGCTGGGAGATCGACCTGTTCGGTGGTGTGCGTCGCTCGGTGGAAGCCGCTCGCGCGGATGCCGGCGCCAGCGAAGCCTCGCTGCAGGATGCACAGGTCACACTGTTCGCTGAGGTTGCCCGCTATTACTTCGACCTGCGTGGCGTGCAGCTACGCATCGACGTTGCCAACCGCGATATTGAAAACCAGCGCGAGACGTTGCGTCTCATCCACGCCCGTAATGACATCGGCACGGTGTCGGAGCAGGACGTGGCCAGCGCCACAGCGCGACTGAACTTCGTGGAAGCGCAGTTGCCTACGCTGCAGACGCTAGCGCAGAACGACACGTCGCGGCTTGCGGTATTGCTGGGCGAGCGCCCGGGCGAATTGGATGTCGACCTGTCGCCGCAGGGCTTCAAGCCGATCGACGTGGCGCTGGATATCGGCAACGCAGGTGACGTGCTGCAGCGTCGTCCAGACGTGCGCGTGGCCGAGCGCGAGCTTGCCGCTACCAATGCACGCATTGGCGTAGCCAAGGCTGACTACTACCCGCACATCACGCTGGGTGGCTTCCTCGGCTTCCTCGCCGGTCGCAGCAACGACTTCGGTGGACCGCAGTCGCGTGCATGGTCGATTGCGCCGAGCATCTCGTGGTCTGGCCTGAACGTGCAGCGCGTGCGCTCCAACGTGAAGGCGAGCGAAGCGCGTTCGGATGCTGCGCTGGCGAACTACCAGCGCACCGTGTTGCAAGCAGTGGAAGACGTGGACAACGCTATTGTTGGCTACAACCTGCAGCGCGATCGCGTGATCAAGTTGCAGGATCAGGTGACCAACAGCCGTCATGCCGCCGATCTGGCGCGCATCCGCTACAACGAAGGTGCCGCCGACTTCCTGCAATTGCTCGACGCAGAGCGCACGCAGCTGGAAGCGGAGGACTCGCTCGCCGATGCACAGGCGTCGATCAACCTGCGCGCGGTATCGGTGTACAAGGCGCTGGGCGGTGGCTGGCAGGCTTGCACCACCGAGCGTTGCGACCAGCTGGCCGCGACGCCATGAGCGCAGTGGCGTTTCCGGGGAGGCTATCGCGACGCCGCACGCTCGCACCCGAACCGGAACCGTCACAACGCGTGGCGCTAGTGAGCGGCGGGAATCGCGGATTGGGCTTTGAAATCTCGCGGCAACTCGCTGCCGCTGGTGTCACGGTGCTGCTTGGTGCGCGCAAACCGCTGCTCGGCGAGAAGGCGGCACGGCAACTACGACGCGAAGGCGGCACCGTGGTATCGGTGCCGCTGGATGTTACGTCCGCCGAGAGCGTCCGCGAACTCGCCGCTCGCATCGACGGTGAACATGGCCGCCTCGACATTCTGGTTAACAACGCTGGCGCGTATTTCGACGTCGACAACCAGGCCTCGTCCGTGGACATCGATCTCGTGCGGCAGGCACTGGAAACCAATCTGCTCGGGGCGTGGCGACTCACGGAAGCCATGCTTCCGCTGATGCAACGCCACGGCTACGGACGTGTCGTGAACGTCTCCAGCGGCTGCGGTGCCGCCGACAGCGACGGCACCAGTTGCCCCGCCTACCGCGTATCGAAAGCGGCGCTCAACAGCCACACGCGCATGCTCGCGACAGAGCTCGCCGGCAGCGGCATCCTGGTGAACGCGGTGTGCCCGGGTTGGGTCGCAACGGATATGGGTGGCCATGGCGGCCGCCCTGTCGCCGACGGCGCCGCGGGTATCGTATGGGCAGCCATGCTGCCATCGCGCCCTGCGATCAATGGCGGTTTCTTTCGCGATCGTCAGCGCATCGATTGGTAAAACCACACCCGCGCGGCCCACGACTGACTATCCGCCGACCGCCACGAGCAACCGCTCGTGGCGCGGTGGATACCGGTTGTCACAGAAGTGGCGACGACACATGAGGCCAGCTCTACCTTGATGCACGGTTCCAGATTCGTGCGCGTCCGGGAGAGTGACTGTCATGTGGCAACAAATGATTTGCGTGGTGTTGTTGGCGATCTCGCCGCTGATGGCGCCTCTGCCCGCTGATCCACCCGTGCCAGCCCTCTTCCTGGCGGGTGATCTCGGTGACAGCGCTTCGCCTGCGTTTACGCCGGACGGCGGTACGGTCTATTTCATGCGTGGCACGGACAAAGGCGCGGCGGTGATGGTCTCGCACCGCATCAACGGCCAATGGTCGGCGCCCATGCCGGCCCCTTTTTCCGGACATTGGCGTGACGGCGATCCGTCCATGGCGCCCGATGGCTCCTATCTGCTGTTCACCTCCAATCGGCCAGCAGCCCCGGATGGCCAGCCCATCGATGCAGTGCATAACGGAAAGGTACTGACAGGCCAGGGCTTGAACCTATGGCGCGTCGACCGGAAGGGTGATGGCTGGAGCGAACCCGTACGGCTCCCCGCTACCGTGAACACCTGCAACAGCAGTTTCGCCCCCAGCATCGCGGCAGATGACAGCATCTACTACATCGGCTGCGCGCCCGACGGTGTGATCCGTCCGCTTCGCGCCACCCATGAGAACGGCCAGTACCAAGCGTCGTACGCGGTCGCAGTGGGTGACAAGGACGCGCAGGTCCGCGATGTCGCCATCGCGCCGGATCGCTCGTTTATGGTCTTCAGCATCCGACACGATCCCAAGCAGCCGTATCGGCTGGCCATTGCGTTCCATACCGCGCACAACTGGAGCGAGCCGCAGGACCTGGGCGACACCGTCAACGGTGGCACTCACAGCATGGGCTCGCAGCTGGGCTGCGATCATCGGACACTGTATTTCTCGAGCGATCGCGCCCTGCCAGCGTCGGAGCCCGCGCACGGTGTGACCAGCGACGACCACATCTGGCGCGTCTCACTGACACCGTGGCTCGCCGCGCACGGCCTGCCGTCACCCAGCGTGCCACCGTCCTGCGTCATCGGCTGATGGCCGGGCACGCCTTCAGGCACTGTTGCCGTGGCGATACCGCGTTCCACACTGTGGCGGTTTGTTGCTGCGGCCTGCGCCGGTGAGGCTTCCATGTCCGACCTGATGACTGCGCCACGCTGGAAGATCTGGGGACTGGTCTTCGCCTTCTGGACCCTGCTGGGCTTGTCCTATACAGCCAGCTCGGTCATGTCCATGATCAGCGAAGGCGAGACATTCAACTGGATTCGCCCGCTTACCTGGAACCTCACCAACGCCTATCTATGGATGCTGCTCACGCCAGTAGTGGCATGGTTGGGGCATCAGGGTAGCCGGAGCTGGGGCCGCTTCTGGGCCGTGCATGCACCCGCCAGCATCTTGCTCGCAGCGGCCGAGGTAGCGCTGGTGCTGTCCATTTACTGGACCCTATGCGGGCCGCCGATGTCGCAGCCTCATATGACCTTCAGCGCCTTCGCGCGCATTCAGTTTGCCTATAACTTCCACCTGAGTTTGCTCACTTACGGCGTGATGCTGGTGGTGCTTCGCGCCATCGATTCGCAACGGCGACTACGCGATGAGCGGGTGCGCAACGCGCAGTTGGAAACGCAACTGGTGCAATCGCAGCTGCAAACCTTGCGCGTGCAGTTGCAACCCCATTTCCTGTTCAACACGCTCAATGCCATCTCCGCTCTGGCGCTGGCCGACCCGGTGCAAGCGCGGCAGATGATCGCCCGCCTGAGCGACTTTCTCCGGCTCACGCTGGAAGAACGTCACGCACAGCAGGTGCCGCTTTCGCGGGAGATGGAATTTCTCGACTGCTATCTCGGCATCCAGCAAGTGCGCTTCCAGGATCGCCTGACCACGCATCTGGACGTATCCGTCGACACGATGCGGGCCATGGTTCCCAACATGATCCTGCAGCCCCTGGTGGAGAATGCACTCCGCCATGGTCTGCTCGACAAAACGGAACGCGGCACCCTGCAGATCGCCACGCGGCGCGACGGTGACGCACTAGTGCTGCGCGTGGACGACGATGGCATCGGCCTGCCGCCTGATGGCGCGAAGGAAGGCATCGGAATCGGCAGCACGCGTGCGCGGCTGGATATGCTATTCGGTGACGCTGCCACCGTGGACATGCGACGCAGGGAAGAAGGCGGCACGCGCGTCGAGCTGCGTTTTCCGTTCCGGGAGTGTGCAGCATGAACAGTCCCGCCATCCGAACGCTGCTCGTCGATGACGAGATGCTGGCCCGCCTGGCGATACGGCAGGCGTTGGCGTCCCACACCGATGTCGCCATCGTCGGCGAATGCGCCAATGCGACGGAGGCTCGGCAGGCCATTGAGGCGCTTGATCCCGACCTGCTGTTTCTGGATATTCGGATGCCAGGCGTGGATGGCTTCCGGCTTCTTCAAGGGTTGAAGCGCGATCACCCACCGATGGTGGTGTTCGCTACGGCGTTTGGCCAACACGCCTTGCGCGCTTTCGACGCAAATGCGATCGACTATGTGCTCAAGCCCATCGATCAGGAACGTTTCGATCAGGCCATGGCGCGCGTACGTCGCCATTGGCGAGGGCTGCACACGAGCGAAGCCGCGGCTACCGCAGCGCCCGCACCAGCGTCGCCTTACCTGCAACGACTTAGCGTGCAGCAGGGTGAACACATTCGCGTCGTCGCAGCCCAGGACATCGACTGGATGCGGGCGGACGGCAACTACGTGCATATCCATGCGGGAACTACGCACTATCTTCATCGCGAGTCGTTGCGGCATTTGCTCGGGGTGCTCGATCCGGGTCGATTTCTGCGCATCCATCGCGGTACCGCGGTGAACGTGGACCGTATCCGTGAGGTGCATCCGCTATTCCAAGGCAATGCCGAGGTGGTGTTGCAGGACGGTACCCGGCTCAACCTCAGCCGACGCTTCCGCATACAGGCCCGCCGCGCACTCGGCATGGCCTAACCGCCGATACGCGAGCCTCGACCGCTTATCACCGCCCGCCAGCCGCTGGTCACAGGTCTGCTGCGTTGCGCGGAATCGTGATGCACTCTGATGTCGCTTCACCGTCCCCAGCTCGAAGGAGTGCCGTGCATGCTTTCCAAGTCGTTCGCCCTGATAACGTCCATAACTCTCGCACTCACAGCCACCCGTGCGGTGGCCGGTGAACTCGTGGGGGCCGGCGTTATCTCCACCGGACTACAAGAGACGTCAGCAGCACTGAGTTCCGATAACAACACGCTGTATTTCATGCGCTCGGATTTCGCCGAGAAGGACGACACCATCCTGCTCACCCATCGTCGTGGTGATGGATGGAGCACGCCCGAAGTGGCGTCGTTCTCCGGCCAATGGCACGACTCCGAACCGGCCATGTCGCCCGATGGCAAGCGCCTGTACTTCGTTTCCAACCGACCACCACACGCGGGCGGCACGCCGGTGATAGCCGAGATGGGCGGGCACACCTTCATCGGTACCAATCTTTGGTACGTCCCGCAGCAGTCGGACGGTCGCTGGGGCATGCCCATGCACGTCGATGGTGCGCTCAATGATGGTGCGATGATTTATAACCCGTCGATCGCGGCCAATGGCGATATCTACTTCTCCGCGCATCGACCTGATTCGGGCCAGGCGTACCAGATCTATGTCGCACGACGGACGGCAAACGGTTACGCCGACCCGGAGCGGGTCGACCTGGGCAGTGTTGATCACAATCGCATGGATCCTAGCGTCGATCCGCAGCAGCGTTTCCTCGTCTATGCAGGCAACGAGGGCGATTCGCTCGGCAGCGCGGATATCTACATCGCCTTCCGCGATAAGAGCGGGCACTGGAGCAAGCCAGAGCACCTTCCTGGAGACGTCAACAGCGCGTCGCTGGAGAACGCGCCTTCGCTCGGTCGCCGCTTTGGGGAGCTGTACGTCTCCAGCAATCGGCAAGGCGAGGTTCATTTCCCCAAGACGCAGGACGACGCCACATCGCTCCAGCAACGACTGCAGGAGCCACTCAACGGCTCACGCAATCTCTGGCTGTTCGATATCAGTGATGTGCTGCGGGCGCATGGCATCGATCAATAGAACGAGCTTGCATCACAACCCAAGCAGCTAGGGATGCTGGCCAGCAAGCCAATCGCTTGCGGTCTTCCGCACTTCGGCCAGTGCGGCAGGATCGGCGGCCCATTGATGGGTCATCCCGGCAGGTCGTACAAGCTGTATTTGTTGCAAGTGTTCGCCATAGAACGGCTTGAGGTGATCCACCAGTTGGTTTGCCGCGCTCGAATCGATAACCGAGTCATCGGTTCCCTGCAGAAAAAGCAGTGCCGGTCGATGTGCGGCTATCTCCGCCACATGGTCAACGGCGTCCGTTTCGTGCGCCAGCTCCCGCGATGCGGGCGACCACGCATAGGTCTTGCCGGTCGCCTTCTCATAAGCCTGTATCGACGCGCTCAAACCGGTCGATGCATTGATGAATACCGCTGCGTCGATAGCGACTTTGCTTTGCGAAAGCGCATCGAGCGCCGCCGCGCCACCAGCAGAGAAACCGACCAGCGCAACCGGAGCGCCTCGTTGCACGCACCCGTTCTTCTGCAGCGCAGTCACCACGTGCGGCAGCTCATCCGCGGCACCGACCACCACGGGTTTAAAGACCAGCAGGCCCACATCTTCCGCCTGGCGTCGCCCGACTTCCTTCATGCCACCGTCGGGTGTACGCGCGCCAAACAACGGCAGCCCCAAATAGACCTTCACCGCGCCCACGTCATCGAGTGGCAGGGCGTCCATCATCGCCCGCTCGCTCGCAGGCGGACCGAAACCATGCCAGAGGATGATCGGTGGTCTGCTGATATGCGTAGGTATGCGGAGTATCGCGGGCACGCCGGCCAGCGTCGTTTCCTGCACCAGCGGGCCATCGTTATTCGTTGGAAGGGAACAAAGTGGCCGCGGTTCAGCGGCGGATACTTCAGCGAGTACGGCTGGGCTGACACACGCCAGCAGCAACGCAACGGCCCTCGCTCCCATCGTCCACGGCTGCATGGCGTTGACCTATCCCGAACATGATGTGCCGCGAGACTACAGCGGTTGGCGATACACGATAAACCCCGACTTCTGGGCTACTTTGTCGTAGAGCTGCATCGCCGTTGCATTGGTTTCGTGTGTTTGCCAGTACACGCGCGACGCGCCGGATTCGCGCGCCCGCGCGTAGACTGCTTCGATCAATGCGCGACCCACGCCCAGACCGCGGGCTTCAGGCACAGTGAAAAGGTCTTGCAGGTAGCAACTGTCCGCGGGATTCGTCGTACTTCGATGGAACAGGTAGTGCGCGAGGCCGAGTAGCTGGCCATCTCGTTCGGCCACCAGAGCATGCATGGCTTCACCGGGATCAAGGAAGCGCAGCCACGTGGTGCACGTGACGGCCTCCGGCAAAGCGGTGTCGCCGCTACGGCCATAGAAGGCGTTATAGCCATCCCACAATGGCCTCCAGGCAGCGAAATCCTGCTCGGTCACAAAGCGGATGGCCAACGGCGTGTTCAGCGCTGCACCATGCGGGCGAACCAACGCCAGCCGCGCACGCGTTCGGCTACGAGCTTGGCGCTGGTGAGCATGGGCACGGCGAGCAAAGCGCCAGGAATGCCCCACAGCCATCCCCAAACGAGTAGCCACAACAGGATCGCGATGGGGCTGAGCCGCATGCGATGCCCCTGGATAAACGGCGTAACGAGGTTGCCTTCGAAGGCGGTGATCCCAGCGAATGTAAGTGCCGGCAGCAAGGCGGCGCCCGCCTGGTTGAAGTTGAGTAGCCCCACCACTGCAAGCACAGCGGTGGTGCTGATCGCCCCGACGTACGGAATGAAGTTGGCAAGCATGGCCACGGTGCCCCACAGCAGCGGATCGGGCATGTGGTACAGCCACAACATGCCAGCAGTTACTGCGCCGAGGGCCACGTTGATCAGCGTGGCGGTGAGAATGTAGCGCGAGACTTCGTACTGGATGCCGCGCACCACCGATACGGCGTGCCGCTTGTAGCCGAAGCTGGGTGAAGCCTCGACCAGTCGCCGCAACATCAGGTCGCCGTAGACGAGGAAGAAGAACACCAGCAGCACCACCGTGAGTACGCCCGCCAGCACTTTAGGCGTGGTGGCCACTACGTCCCAGATGGTGATGGAGAGGGGCGATTGCGCCGTGCCCTGCACGCGTGTCGGGCCGGTAAGCCCCTGCGTGGCTCGATTGGCGGCCTCCAGTGGCTGCAGCGCGTTGTGCAACTTCGGCATGAAGCTGCGAATGGCCGTTGGCGCCTCATGCACCCAGCCCAAGGCGGGCTGGGTGAGCATGCCCACGCCCGCGCCGATGGCCGCGATCAGGCCCACCATCAGCACGCTTGCGCCGAGCCAGCGTGGAATGCCGAGATGCGCGCAGCGCGCGACGACGGGATTCAGCGCAAGGCCGATGAATGAGGCCAGCACCAGGGGGATCAGCAACTGGCTGGTGATCGTCACCGTGTAGAGCAACGCCAGCGCCAGAAAGATATTGAGCACGATGCGGATGCCCCGCAGATGCCGGCGCGCGCTCTGTGTTCGTTGCACGCGCAGCAGGTTCAGCCGCGGCTCGCGAGGGGGCACCATGGCTTGCACGGGCAGATCCCGCTGCGCCGCGTCGCCTTCGGCGACCGGCGGCATTGGCGTGTTCATGTGGGCTCGCCGGTGTCCTGCATGAACTCGGCCACCATGCGCATGGCCTGTCCGGCGACCTCGGCAGCGGTGCCGCTCAATAGCGCGCCCAAGCCCGGCACACGCAGTGGATGCACGTTGAGCTGGCCGAGCACGAAGCCCGCGCCCGCCGCCACGCTCACGGTGGCGAGGGGATAGCGCTGACCGCGCGACAGCAGCGCCTGCGCCGGCTTGGCCAGTTCCTCGCGAGCTTCCTGCACGCGGCCTTGCGCATGGCGTACGGCGTGCAATTGCTTGATGAGGCTCATGGCTGGTCCTTCGGGCGGGACTCGCCCTGCGGATCGGGACGACGCAGGGTCTGCTGCATCATCGCATTCCATTCGCCCCGCGTCGCCGGCAAGGTCATCCAGTGCATGCACCGGCGGAACAACAGTAACGCGCCGCCGAGGAAAGCCAGCTCCACCACCGCCAACGATGCCAGCGCCCAGGTCCAGGAACCAAACCATTGCGCCAGCAACCAGCCAATCAGACCCAACAGGGTCAAACCCAGGCCCACGCCCGCTACGGTGGCGACAAGCCCCGCAACGAGCAGCCAATGGACAGCGCTGCGCGCCAGCCCCAGTTCCGCTGACAACAGTTTGAGCTGAGCCCCGAACAGCTTCTGGAAAGCACGGCCGAGGCGGCCGATGTCGTCCAGCAGGCCGGGGGGCGCAGGGGGTGGCGTCTCGTCAGGCGAGGCGGGCGCGTCATCGCGTCCGGTCTGGTCCATCCGCTGTCCTCGGCTTCGCTAGGGGTATCAGCGGCGAAGTATGCGGCCAAGCAGCCAGCCGGCGCCAAGGGCGATAGCTACCGACTGCACGGGTTTCTCACGCACGTAGTCGCGCGCAAGCTCCAGCCATTCGTCGGCGCGATCGACGGCACCGTCGTAGGCGTCGCGACTGCGCTGGCGATACTCATCGGCCTTCTCGGACGCACGCGAGGCGGCGTCAGCGGCCTTGTCCGTCGCGCGGTGCAGGCCTTCCTCGACATGGTCGGCCGCGCGTTCAACGGCCTCCTTGGTGTTCGTCACGGCATGGGTAGTGGCCTGCTTGATGCGCTCGGCACGTTCCTCGATGCGATCGGCGGGCGTGCCATCTTCGTGCGCCTGGACTTGCTTGTTCATGACGTTCTCCGTTGAAGCGGACATTCACTGTAGCCAAAGTAGTCAGCCGAGCGCATCGGGCAATGCCGCTCTGTTGCGCCAGCGCTCAGCTTGCGCGACGAAAGAACGCAATGATGGCCAGGATCAGGAAGACGACGAAAAGGATTTTCGCAATGCTCGCGGCCGCGCCGGCAATGCCGGTGAAACCAAACAGGGCAGCAATGATGGCGATGACCAGAAATACCAGGGCGTAGTGGAGCATGATGCGATCCTCTCAGCGGACATGACATCGTCCGACCATCATTCATCCACAGCGCATGCCTCGCGAGCGTGAAAATGACCTGAGTCCGGGCTGGCCTTTGGTCACTGTTCACGCTCGCGCCAGCGCCGTTCAGGCCGCTGCCGGATTTATCGCATAGGTCCCCATGATCTCTGCTTCGGCCAGTACATGACCGTCCATCGCCGCACGCAATTCGTTTACGGTGAAACCATCGGCAAGTCGGAGACTGTCCACATCGAGCGCGTAAATGCGGAAGTGGTAGTGATGAATGATGGAGTCGTTCCACGGCGGGCACGGGCCATCGTAGCCAAGGTATTCACCACCCATGTCGGTGTCGCCCGCGAACCAGCCGGTGTAGTCGTTCTTGCCTTGCACGCTACCGGGCGGCCCATACGGCGCGCGCTTGCCGCGCGGCACGATACCGTCGCTACACGCGCCTTCGGCCAGCTCGCCGCACTCCACCGGGATGTTGGCCATCAGCCAATGGACGAACTCCACGCGCGGCAGATCGGCCGGCACGATGCGCCCTTCCTTGTTCACGTCGTCGGGCTTACTGGGCACATCGAAATCGAGGCAGATAAGCACGAACGAACGCGTGGCGTGCGGCGCATCTTTCCACGCAAGGTGCGGGCTGAGATTGTCCGACAGAGCAAACGGTTCGCCGCGCTTGCCGAAGGCGAGTCGCGCTGGCATCGGCTGCCCATGTTCGAAACTATCGCTACGCAGTTGCAAGGTCGTTCTCCTGGATAAATGTCGATGAATTCAGCGGCAGCATGGTGCCGCCGCGTCAGGGCTTTTCGTAGGTGACGCGATACACCGCGCCGGCGAGATCGTCGCTTACCAGCAGACTGCCATCGGGCAATGGCTGCACGTCGGCCGGACGGCCCCACGCCTGTTCGTTCTGCTGGAAGCCGTCCAACAGTGGTTCGTAGGCGGTGACCTTGTCGCCGTTGAGGTGCACGGTCATCACGCGATAACCGGATTTCTTGGTGCGGTTCCACGAGCCGTGCTCGGCGATGATGATCGCGCCCTTGTAGCTGGCCGGAAACTGCGAACCTTCATAGAAGCGCATACCGAGCGAGGCGACGTGTGCGCCCAGCTTGTAGACAGGCGGGGTGTAGTCCTTGCAGTTCTTGCCCTGGCCAAATTCCGGGTCGAGCGTGTCGCCCTGGTGGCAATACGGAAAGCCGAAGTGTTCCCCGGTATGCGACAGGCGGTTCAGCTCATCGCTGGGCATGTCGTCGCCCATGAGATCGCGACCGTTGTCGGTGAACCACAATTGCTTCGTCTTGGGTTGCCAGTCGAAGCCAACGGTATTGCGGATGCCGTAGGCGACGTCTTCCAGCCCGCTGCCATCGGCGTTCATGCGCGTGATCTTGGCGTAGTCCTTACCCTTGTCGCAGACGTTGCATGGCGCGCCAATGGGCACGTAGAGCTTGCCGTCCGGACCGAAGGCGATGAACTTCCAGCCATGATGAGTTTCAGTGGGAAACTTGTCGTAGATCACTTCCGGCTTCGGCGGATTGTCGAGATGGTTCTCGATGTCGCGCAACACCAGGATCTTGCTCACTGCCGAGATGTACAGGTCGCCGTTCTTGAATGCCACGCCCACGGGCAGTTGCAGGCCGCTGGCGATCACCCGCACCTTGTCGGCGTGACCGTCGCCCTTGCTGTCAGTGAGCGCATAAACCTTGCCGGCGCTGTTGGAGCCGACGAATACCGTGCCCTTGGCACCTAGCGTGATCTCACGCGCATTGGGTACCTGGTCGGAATACACCGCGACATGGAAACCCGGTGGCAACGTGAGCTTGTCCAGTTGCGGTGAGGCCAGCGCCGCCTGGGCGATGAACAATCCAAACAAACTAAGGATCAACTTACGCATGGAAGGCACTCCATGGAGGGAGTTCTGAAGCGTAGCGCCATGGCGGCTACGGCGAAACGTTCTAGGGCAGATCCGGCAACGTGTAATGCAAATCGTACGAATGCACACCGTTGGCGATATTGACCGAAAGCGTGCCCGCGATACCGGCCAGTTCCCCGGCACCCGAGTCTGGCACGATGGCGATGGTCAGCGCGGGCGTGCCCCGGTGCATGGTGCCGCAATGTTGCAGCGCGAAACTGCCCTGACGTCCGTGCACGCTGGCATTGACCCGCTCCATCGCCACGTAACCCACCGAACCGTCGACAGCCGTACCCATAGCAAGCATCTGTCCTTTGCCGTGTCCCTGAATATCGCCGTGGAACTGCTTGTCGATGGCCATGCGGCCCACGCTGGGATCGCCCACGCCCTCCTGTGTTGGCTGCGGCGTGATCTTCACGTCGAAGGTGCCTTTGGCGTGCATGGGCATGTCTCTTTTCCTTCGGGCAAGGTAAGCGCTGGGCCGGATGATGCGATACTGGCATGACAGCCGGCGCGTCCCGATACACGATGGGCGCGTGTCGGTGAAAGCGTGGTGCATTCCCGGCGGGAACGTCTGTTGTCTACGACTGCGCAGCGATGACGTTGAAACGCGCCGCGATGTACTCGTCGGTGAAGCTGCTCATGTCCCAGCCGCGGATAAAACCGCAATGGCCGCCATAGGGGGAAATATCCAGCTCGATATTGGCGGGCAATTGCAGCTTTTCGAACGCGTCCACAGGAATGACAGGATCGTCGCGCGCGGTGAGGATGGTGCACGGTACGTGCATGTTTTCCAGCGCGCGGCCAGCCACGGAATAGCCGTCCAGATAGGCTTCGAGCGAGCTGAAATCGGTATGCCGTGCCACCAGCGCCGCAGTGAGCCCACGCAGGTTCTGCTTGAGCTCGGCAAGCTCGAAATACTGCCGCTGTGGGAACGCTGCCTGCTTGGCCTGCAGGGAACGCCGCCACTTATGCATGAAATACGCCTGGTAGAACCACGGCGCCGAAGCTTCCAGCGAGAACAGGCCCTCGCCCGGATCAACGATCGGGCACACTGCCAGCGCGTAGCTCAACGGCAAGCCCACCGCCGGTGCGCGCATGGCCGCGCGCAGCGCGAAGTTGCCGCCCAGCGAAAAACCTGCCAGCGCCATGGTCCGCGCAGGGAAACGCTGCGCGATGTCGCCTAGCGCATGCACCACCTCGTCGATGCGGCATGAATGGAACAGCGCCTCGTTGAGGTGGTGGCTGTCGCCGTGATCGCGGAAGTTCAGGCGGAAGATGTCCCACCCGTCGGCCAGCAGGCGACTGCCGGTCTGCAGGACATAGGTGGAATCGACGCTGCCTTCCCAGCCATGGAACAGTACGGCCAGGCCACGCGATTCTGGCTGCGCCTTTTGCGCGGTGTAGGCACCGGTGAGCCGCACGCCATCACCGCCATCCACCGTTACAGGCTGTGAATCCTGCAGCACCGTCTGTGCAGCCTTGGGCAGCAACAGGCGACGCACGCCGCTGGACGACAGCATGGTCTGGATATGACCACTGCGCAGCGGCCTTGGCGGCAGAAAATCCTTTCCACTGGGTAGCATCATGCTTGGCTGTTGTTGCTCGGCTTGTCTTCCAGCGCCATTGCAATGCGCTCACGCGCGGTTTCCGCCATGCGGCGGCGCGCATCCGGCGTGGACGGCACGGGCTCGAGGAAATGCACCTCGGCATCCAGCGGTGCCTCGCCCAGCAGGCGGAGGAAGTTCTGCATGAAGTTTTCGTGGTCGCGGAAACCGGCGTCGATCACCCGACGGCCATCCCGCGCAAAGCGCAGCGCCACCGGCTGAGCAGGCACTTCGGCATCGAGCGCTGCCTGGAAAATGCGCGCATGGAAGACGCGCAACACACCGTTGTGACCGGTGCCGCCCTCCGGAAACACCGCCACCGAACGGCCACCGCGCAGGCGGTCCACCATGACCTGCATCACCGCCGCCAGCGAATGATTGTTGCCGCGACGATGAAAGATGGTGCCGCCCGACGCAGCCAGCCAGCCCACTAGCGGCCAACTGGCGATTTCCGCCTTGGCGACGAAGCAGGCAGCGCGCTGGCTGTGCAGCAGCTCGATATCGATCCAGGAGGTGTGATTGGCGACGAACAGCACCGGGTCGGCCAACGGTTTACCGACTCGAACCGAACGCAGTCCGAAGATGCGCAGCAACGCGGTAGACCACCAACGGATGGTGCGATGCGCAAAGGGCTCGCGACCGTTCTTCATCACCTCGTCACGGCGCCAGGTCAGCACCAGTGAACAGAGCACGATGCCCAGCACTATGTGCAGCAGCAGCAAGGGCACTCGCCAGAAGTAGCGCAAGGGTCGCATCAGATCTCGGCGGGCGGGGGCGGTGAGGGAATGGCTATTCATCAGTACCGGTTAGTTTAGCGTTAGTCGCCGCCTGCGTCCCCGCGCCACAGGGTCAACGTTCCAACTGGCCCAACGGCAACGCCGAGGAGTGCTTTACCGTGCGGAGTACAAAGCTGGAATTGACGTCCGCTACGCCTGAGGCGTTGAGCAGCCGATCCAGCAGAAAGCGGGAAAAGTCCTGAAGATCAGCCACATAGACGTGAATCAGGTAATCCATGTCGCCAGTCAGCGCATAACAGGACACCACTTCGGGCCAGCCGTTCACCAGTTCCACGAAACGCTCGACGGCAACGCTCTCGTGCTTGGTCAGCTGCACGCGGACGAAAGCCTGCAGGCCCAGGCCCACGGCCTGGGGGTCCACCTGCGCGGTGTACCCCACAAGGACGCCGTCCCCCTCCAGCTTCTGAAGCCGGCGCAGGCACGCCGAGGGGGAGAGGCTGACTTTGTCCGCCAGCTCCGCGTTGGTGATGCGCCCGTCCGACTGGAGGACGGTCAGAATCCGTAGATCAGTACGATCCAGAGTAACCATGGCAATAAATCTCCATAGATACGTAGAGAGGAACAAGATTATTGCGCAACAAGCCTGAATTGATGCAACAAAACAAGCATCGTGCGCAGCAATCAGCCTATGCTGACCTGGTCCAAGCAAGCCGGCTTACGCCAGGAGCACGCCATGAGCACCACACCACGCCGCGTAGAACATCAGCAAACCGATCGTGGCTATGTGCCGGTGTATGCCACGGGCGTCGTGGACCAACCGTGGGCGAACTACTCCGCCACCGATCACGAAGTGTGGGACACCCTCTATAAACGCCAACGCGACCTGCTGCCGGGCCGCGCCTGCCAGGAGTTCATGGACGGCGTGGAGCGCTTCGGTCTTGGCGATGGCGGCATCCCGAAATTTGCCGACCTGAACAAGGTGCTGGGCGCCACCACGGGCTGGGAACTGGTCGCCGTGGAAGGCCTGCTGCCGGATGAGGTGTTCTTCGACCACCTCGCGCATCGCCGCTTCCCAGTGAGCTGGTGGATCCGCAAGCCGGACCAGCTCGACTACCTCAGCGAGCCCGACCTCTTTCACGACCTGTTCGGCCATGTACCGCTGCTGCTCAACCCCGTTTTTGCCGACTACATGCAGGCCTATGGCCGCGGCGGCATGAAGGCGTTCGCGATCGGCCCCGAAGCGCTGATGAATCTGACGCGCCTGTACTGGTACACGGTGGAGTTTGGCCTGATCAACACCAAGGACGGCATGCGCATCTATGGCGCAGGCATCGTGAGCTCCAAGGGCGAGTCGATCTACTCACTGGATTCGGCGTCACCCAACCGTATCGGCTTCGGCCTGGAGCGCGTGATGAGCGCACGCTACCGCATCGACACGTTCCAGCAGACTTATTTCGTGATCGATAGCTTCGAACAGTTGTTCGAGGCGACGCGGCCAGACTTCACACCGATCTACGCGACGCTCCGCGAGACGACCGCGCACGCAGCCGGCGACGTGCTAGACAGTGACCGCGTGTTTACGCGAGGCAATCGCGAAGGCTGGGCGACCAACGCCGACACGTGATCGCCATAGATCCACGATACGAAACGAAGAAAAGCCCGCCACCGTGCGGGCTTTTTCTTTCTTGCGTGTACGCCTGCGTCCGAATGCCCTACGACGGCATGATCTGGATCAAAAGCCAACAACGACTTCCTAACGACCATGACGCTGTCCCCAACGAAAACACGATGGAACAATGTCATGAAAGCCCTGCTTCCCTTCGCTCTTGCTGCCACGCTCGGTGCACTCGCCGTTCCTGCTGCCCATGCGGACAGCAACGACTCCTGGGTCGTACGCATCGGTGGCGCCGTCGTCGCGCCCAAGAGCAATAACGGCACCATCGCCGGCGCACGCGCGGACGTGAGCAGCAGTACGCGGCCCACCATCGACCTTGAATACATGTTCACCCCGAACTGGGGTGTGGACGTGCTCGGTGCCTCGCCGTTCCTGCATGACATCAGCCTCGCCGGCCTGGGCACGGTGGCTCGCACCAAACAACTTCCGCCCACCTTCGGCATCAATTACCACTTCATGCCGAACGCAGCTTGGTCGCCGTTCCTGGGCGCAGGCGTCAACTACACCAACTTCTTCAGCACGCACGCCACCGGCGCGCTCTACGGCAACAGCGTGAGCATCGCCAACAGTTGGGGCCCCGCTGTGCGCGCTGGCTTCGATCTGAAGATCTCGGAGAAGTGGCTCGCCACGGTGGATGTGCGCTGGGCGTACATCGAGAGCGACGTAAAGGTCGACAACACCAAGGTGGGTACCGCCAAGATCGACCCGATCGTGTTCGGCGCCAGCATCGGCTACCGCTTCTAATAAAGGGGAGACCCGTCGGCAGGGAAGCCGCAGGGCCCTTCGCGAGAAGGGCCCTTTTTCATGGCGTTGATGGCGGGCTAGCCGCGCTTCCACTCGTCGACGGTCAGCACCTGTGCGATGCACTTGCCGTCCCACCGATACATCAGGTGTTGCGCCTGCACGCAGGGCGCGACGCGATCGGGATAGAACACGGCCACGCATTCGCCATTGGCATGACGCACGCTGTCATAGACGAGTCCATCCGAGCCTTCCTTGCGCAACTTGCGCGCGAGCGCGACACCGGCAGCGTAATCATCCGGATCGTGCTCGGCTTTCCATCCCCCACGAAGATCGTGCAGCTTCGCCTGGATGCTGGTGCTGTAGCAGCGCATCTCGATATCGCACGGTGGTTCGGCGGTGGCCGCGAGGAACAGCTCGCGGTGGTAGACGGTTTCCTCCACCGCCGTCGCTACGCTGTGAGCGGCGTAGAACACGCCCCACGTACCATCGGAAAAGCGGCTGCCCTCGGGATTGAGATGGGTGAACGCGGCCATCACCGGCGTTGTGCCCGGGCCGCTGATGCGCCGATCCGGCGGCACCAGATGCAGGTCGCCGATCTCAGTACGCAGGCGCGGATTGGTCATCGCCTCGATGGCATACAACGCTTCGAGATCGCCCGGTTCAGCGATGCGATCGAACACGCCGATAGGCGGAAAACGGCTGGGAACAATGCGATAGGCATGGCTCCAGCGGATGCGTTTGAGCGGTGGAATGTCGGCCATGACGTGGATCTCTCACGCGATCTGCCAGAAGGAGCAAGTATGGCGGAGAGGCGTATCGTGGGTTGCGACGTGGGGCGCAGGGCCATTGGCCAGCGCGGTGATTGAGTGGCGAGCATAGACGCGGCGCCGCCGTCGCGCACAAGGTGCGCTCCTGCGAAACGGGTGATCAGCCGCGTTGCGCGTCGAGGTACTGACGTACGACGTAAAGGTCGGCGACATTACCGGAAAGCATGCGTTCCAGCGCCGAGCTTCCGCTGAACAATGTGGCCTTGTTCGCGCGGTGCACCCAGCCATCGGCCTGACCGGGATCGGGAAACAGAATCTGCAGATCCTTGAAGATACCTAGCAGGTAGCTGATGCGCTCCAGTGTGTCGCGCCCCAGCGTGCCGCTCTGCAGCCGCTTCCACTTATAGAACGTCGACTCCGGCGGGTCGCCCAGCAGACGGCGCTGGTCGGCAATCCGCAGGTTCCATCGCTCGGCGATGTTGAAGAAGGCACGCAGCGCCGGGCCGCCGAGATCGGTGGCGGGATGGCTTTCGGGCTGGAGATGAGCCGCCATGATTCGACTCTCCCTATGAAGTTGGGATCAACTTTACTTCATTGGTGCATTTTTAGCCAGTGGGCTGGTTATCAGCCGTTCGGCCAGTACAGACCCCATTTTCACCGCCGCATACTCCGCCCTACCCTAGCCGGGAGGAAACGCCATGCGTCGCCGAGCCATTGCCGCCTCGATCCTGTTGTCGCTGGTCACCCTGAGCGCATATGCCGAGGTGAAGGAAGCCACATCCGACCACCTGCTGATCCTGGACAGCCGCACCATCCACGCGCCTCCAGACAAGCTATACGCAGCCCTGACCGACGTCGGCCACTGGTGGAACAGTGAGCACACCTATTCCGGCGACGCCTCGCACCTCAGCCTGAAGGCCGAAGCGGAAGGCTGCTTCTGCGAGCGCTGGGATGGCCAGAGCGTGGAGCATGGGCGGGTGATCTGGGCGGCGCCCGGGCACGTGCTGCGGCTGGATACGGCACTCGGTCCGCTGCAGTCGATGGCGGTCACGGGCGTGATGACCTTCACCCTGAAATCCACGCCCGGCGGAACGACGCTGCAGTTCGAATACCGCGTCAACGGCGCCAGCGGAAGCGCGCTGGACAAGGTAGCTCCCGTCGTCAACGAGGTGCTGACGGATCAGCTACAGCGCTTGCAACGCTATGCCGAGACCGGCGCGAAGCCCTGACGCGCCGGCCGACATCATTCCGGCTCAGGTCCGGAATGATGTCGTGATCAGATGGAGTTACTTCTTGCCACCCTTATCTTTCCCACAGTCACACCCGTAATCCGGCTCCGGGCCACCATCGGCGATAAAGCGCTCAACGCGCTTCTCCAGCACCGGCAGCGGCACGGAGCCGATCTGCAGCACGGTGTCGTGGAAGTGGCGGATGTCGAACTTCGGGCCCAGTGCCTGCTCGGCCTTCTGACGCAGCTCCAGGATCTTCAGGTAACCCAGCTCATACGACAGCGCTTGCCCCGGCCAGCTGATGTAGCGATCGACTTCGTTGGCGATCTCGCGATCGGATAGCGCGGTGTTCTGCGTCATGAAGTCGATCGCCTGCTGACGCGTCCAACCGAGATGATGGATGCCGGTGTCGACCACCAGCCGGCACGCGCGCCACATTTGGTAGGTGAGGTAACCAAAGCGCTCGTAGGGCGTCTTGTAGATGCCCATCTCGTTGCCGAGGTATTCCGAGTACAGGCCCCAGCCCTCGCCGTAGGCGGAGATGTAGCCCTCACGGCGGAAATCTGGCTGGCCGTGCTGCTCGGCCGCCAGCGACAGCTGCAACGAATGACCCGGCATCGACTCATGCAGGGTCAGCGCGGGCATGTTGTAGAGCGGACGCGACGGTAGGTCGTACGTGTTCACCAGATAGGTGCCCGGACCACCACGGCCGGAGGTGTAGTACGGCGCAATATCGTCCGGCACCGGCACGATGGCGAAGCGCTGGCGCGGCAGGCGGCCGAACTCCTTGCCCAGTTGCGCGTCCACTTGCTTGGCCACCCAGGCGGTGCGCATCAGCAGCTCATCCGGTGTCTTGGCGTAGAACTGCGGGTCGGTACGCAGGAAATGCAGGAAGTCGGCGAAGCTTCCCTTGAAGCCCGTCTCCTGCATGGTCTTGACCATCTCGGCGTGGATCTTCGCCACTTGCTCCTGGCCCACCTTCTGGATGGTGTCCGGGTCGAGATCGAGCGTGGTGTATTCGATGATCTGCTGGCGATACCACGCCTTGCCATCGGGCATGGCTTCAGCGGCGAGCGTGGTGCGCGCCTTGGGCACGTATTCGTTGCGAAAGAAGGTGAGCAGGTTGGCGTAGGCCGGGATCACCTTGCCGCTGATGGCCTGCTTCGCCTGCTGTTGCAGCTTGGCGGCATCGGCGGCGGGCATGGTGCTCGGCATCTTCTTGAAGGGCTCGTAGAAGCTGCTTTGTGTGGGGTCCTTCAGTTCCGACACGGAGGCGATGGAGACATCGCGTCCCTTCAACACTTCCTTGGGCACGGTGAAGCCGCGCGCCAGACCGTCGCGCATGTTGTCGATCTGTTGTTGGAAATACGCCGGCACTTCGTTGAGGCGGTCGAGGTAACGCTGATAATCCTGCACGGTGCGCAGCTTGTCGCTATCCAGCACATAGCCAAGCTCGCTCCAGAACGCGGAGTCACTGTTGAACGGCATCTGCCACTGCTTGAACTTCTGCGCCGCCAACTGATTCTGGATCTGCGCGCGATACACCGCGTAGTTCACCTGCTCTTCGGGCGACAGCTGCTTTACGTCGATGCCGTCGAGCTCGTTGGAGACCTTCTGCCAGTAGTCCTGACGCTTCTGCTGGTTAGCGGCATCCACGTTGTCCAGGCGCGAACCGTTGGGCTGCGCTTCGCCCGAGGACGAAATGCCGGACTGGCCATTGCGCCACGCCCACTCCTGCTCGTAGATCTGCTTGAAGCGTGCATCGGCGCTGGAATCGGCCCAGGCCGGGGCGGCAAGGGACAGCGTCACGGCTGCGGCGAGCCAGGTCGTGCGGAGAGCGTTCTTCACTGCGGGTTTCCCTTTGGCAACGAGGTCATCGGCGATGCCGACACGGCATCCTCCACGCTCCAGTCTTCCAGCGCCTGTGGCGGAAGCTGGGGCAGCGCCATGCGCGACAGGGCGTCGCGAGCGTCGTCCTTCAATCGTGCCACGCGCAGCTCAATGCTGCGCGCAGCCAACCAGGTGGCGAAATCAGCGATGGCTTCGAGCGAGGTGCCGTCCAGATCAGGGCTGACTTCCAGACTCAGCACCACCCGCTTGAGCCCCTGGCAGGCCTCTACCCGCTGGCGTGCCTGCGCCAGCATGGCTTCGGCGTTGACGAAGAACAGGGGTTCTTCCGGCCGCACGATCAACATGCCCGGCACCTGCAACGCGCCGGGATGCTGCCCGATATCGATGAAATCATGGCCATCGGCAAGCCGCCCCAACACGCTGAGCCGTGGCATGGCCAACTGGCGCAGCAACATCACCAGGCTGAAGGCGATGGCGCATAGCAAGCCGTTGAGGATGCCCAGCGACAACACCGCCACCACCGCCGCGAGCAGCACCAACCGGTCGCGATGCCAGCGCAGGTAGGGCGTGAACACGGAGAGGCGCAATGACTTGCTCACTGCGTGGATCACGATGGCCGCCAGCACCGGCTGGGGGATGCGCTCGATCCACGGCAACGCGAGTAACACCAGCACCAGCACACTGCCCGCACCAATCAGCCCCGCCCACCGCGACTGCGCGCCCGCCGCCTCGTTCGCCGAGGTGCCCGAATAACCCGCACCCACCGGCATGCCATGCAGCGCACCGGAGACGACATTGGCCACGCCGAGCACCAGCAGGTCACGGTTTGGATTCACCGTGTCGCCATGCTTGAGTGCGAACCCGCGGATGGAGCTGTACGACTCCGCGTAGAGGATCAGCAACAACGCGGCTGCCAGTTCCACACTCGGCAACCACTGGCCGCTCTGCGGCCATGTCGGCCAACCCAGATCAACAGCCAGCCGGATCGAACCCGTCAACGCCACGCCATGCGCTGCCAGCCAGCCCGACGACGCCACACCCAACGCAATGGCGACCAGACTGCCCGGCAACCGGCGAAACCGCTCACACACAAACAGCAACGCCAGCGCGACGACACCCGCGCCAATCGCTGCCACATTCACTTGCGGCAACACCTTGGCCAGCTGCAGCAGCAACGCCGGCACGAAATCACCATGCACGTCCGCCACGCCCATCAGATGCGGCAGCTGCTTCAGTGCGATGACGCAAGCCAACCCGAAGGTATAACCCCGCAGCACAGGGCGGGCGATCAGATGCGACAGCCCACCTAGCCGCGCCGCACCCGCGATAAGAAAACAGACACCCGCCATCAGGATCAGCGTGGCCGCCATCGCCACGCGGGATACGTTGTCACCCCCTCCCAGCGCCAGCGTTCCCGCCGCCAGCACCGCCGCGGATGAGGATGTGGCGGAGACGATGGCATAGCGGCTTTGCCCAAGCAGACCATACGTCGCCAAACCCACGAACAAAGCAATGACGCCCGCCTGCGGTGGGAGGTTGGCGATACCGGAATAAGCCACCGCCTCTGGGATCAACAGGCCAGCAATGGAAAGCCCTGCCACCAGATCGAGATGCCAGGTGGGCGGGGCCTTGGCGGCGGGACTGGCAGTGGATGTCATGTGTGGCTCCGGCTTGGGTGCGCGGAGTGAGGGTAGCGGATTGGTGAGGGGGCGTTCTCTGAGTTTTTAGGGGGCGGTGTTTGGGGTGTTGAGCGATGCGCGCAGAACGCCCCAGTTCTGCTCCCTCTCCCCGAAGGGGCGAGGGAGCGAAAACACCTAACTGTCCATCCCTTCGTAATACCCCCGCATCGCCTCCAGATAAGCATCCAGATTGCGCCCCTTCATATCCCCAAACCGCTCCCCCGTCACCGCACAATCAGCAATCCGATCCGGCCTGAAATTGCGGAAGCCCACGCGCAAACGACACCACGTACCGAGCGTCCACTTGCCACCCCAGAACGCCAGACACAGCGGCTCAACCTCGCGCGAAGAAGTTCGGCCCGCTTCATCGCTGTAATCCAGCCGCAGCACCTGACCATCCGTAATGGCCGCGTTGAGACGGTCAATCAGCGCAGCGAATTCCGTCTTGCTCTGGTCACGCCAGATCGGCGCATAGATACGGGTGCGCGTGGCGCGCTCGCGCAAGTCGGCGGGTAGCACGGCTTCAATCTTGAGCAACGCCGCCTGCGCGCTTTCGGCGAGCTTTTGACCGGCAAAGGCGCGCACGAAACGCGTACCTACCACCAGCGATTCGAGTTCGTCGGCGGTGAACATCAGCGGCGGGATGTCCGAACCCTTGCGCAGCAGATAACCCACGCCCGCCTCGCCCTCAATGGGTACGCCGGAGAGCTGGAGATCGGCCACGTCGCGATAGACGGTGCGCAAGGAGACACCGAGCGTGCCAGCAAGCTGACGCGCCTGCAGCGCGGTACGACGCCCGCGCAGGGCGTGGATGATGAGGAAAAGCCGGTCGGCGCGACGCATCCGTGGATGATGGCGGAGTGGCGAGCGCAGGGCCAGCGCCGTGAGTCATGGATGGCTATATGCATGGCGAAACTGGCGAATCGTTCACGCGCCGCAGGGACACCGTCACTCCCGCGTAAGCGGGGAGAACGACGACGGTAGCCTGCGCACGGCGACATCGTTCACGCCGCCTGCGACGCCGCCAGCTGTTCGTCGAGCGCCGCAGCCCTTTGCATGGCAGGCCGCGACGTGACGCGTTCAACATAGGCCACGATGACAGGGAGCTCCGGCACCAGCTTGAACATCGTCATCCACTTCAGCGCCGTACCCCACAGCACGTCGACGGCCGTAAAGCGTTCGCCCAGCATGTACGGTCCGCGCTCCAGTTGCGCCACGAGCGTGTTGAACATGGTGTCCCAATCGCCATACGGACTCGTCGACAGTGGCACAGGTTCGCGCTTCATCGCACGATCCACTGCGGCAGGTTCAAAGCACGAACCGTAGAACACCATCCATCGCAGATACGGCCCACGCAATGGATCGTCAAGCGCAGGCGCCAACCCCCTGTCGGCGTACAGATCGGCGAGATAGAGAAAAACCGCCGGTTGCTCGGTGACGAGTTCACCGCGATAAGCAATCGCGGGCACCTTGCCCATCGGGTTGATGGCTGTATACGGCTCCGCGCGTTGCTCGTTCTTCTTGAAGTTGAGCACGTGCAGGTCGTAGTCCACACCAAGCTCTTCGAGCAACGCGCGGGTACCGCCTGAGCGGCTGTTTGGTGCGTGATAGAACGTGATGCGTGATGTGGTCATGACGTGGTTCCTGTCGAGTTATTCACAGGTTGACTGAGTTATTCACAGGTAGCTGGTGACGGCTGGCTTGTTCCACCAGTTGTTGTCGCGTCCATCCGAAAAATTCACCGGTGCGGCGGCCCAATCTTCATCGCTTACGTCGTCCAGGCAGGTGACGTTGACGGCAACGTACGCGCCGCCAATCTGTTCCACGTAGCCATGATGGAACGAGTGCGTACCGCAGTGGCGACAGAACAGGTTGTGTGTGCTGTCCGTGCCAAACTGGTAGTCGACCAGTGCGTCCTCTCCACTCAGCAGGCGAAAACTTTCCGGCTTGGTCCTGGCACCCCAGAAGCGCAGCTTGCGGCAGATGGAGCAATTGCAGCGGCCGGTGCCTGCAGACAAGTCCAATTCGGCCTCGTAGCGGACGGCGCCACAATGGCAACTGCCCTGGTGGATGCGAGTCATGCGCGAACTCCTCGTAGTGTCGTTGGTGCGGCGGGCACACGCTGTGCCGCCACTTCCTTCCTTGCTTTGACTTTGGTGCCCTGCGTGGCCTCCGGCGTACTGGCCGGCAAGCGGTATTGCCCATCCATCAACAGGCCGCGCATGTACAGGGGCCGATAAGCCATCAGGATCTTTCCAAGCGGGAATGCCATGACGTCCTCCTCGTCACTCGTTACGCTGCCACGGCTGTGGCAGCTTCGCCCGCGCACCACGGCGGCGGCAGGGCGTGCTTGAACAAACGAAACCAATGCTCCCGATCGCTCGGGTTGTAGAGGTCCAGCGTGCGGATCACTTCGCGGGCGAACTCCACGCTGCCGAGCTGACTAGCGGTGATCACCCCGCCGTCGCTCACCGCGAGCACGTTGGCGTCGTATTGATCGGCGCCCGCATACCCAGGCACGTGAGTGCCGATGTGGCCCGGATAGCTACCGGTATGACGGCAGGCATCCAGTAGCCCGGCCCGGGCCAACACCAGCACACCACTGTCGACGGCGGCCACCGGCGCTCCGGCCGCGTGAATGCGTCGCGCCGCGGCCACCGCTTCCTCGCCATGTCCGTGTTCCCACAGATAGCCGCCGGGCACGATCAACAGCGCCGCGCGCTTGAGGTCCAGCTGATCCAGGGTCAACTCGGGCGCCACGCGCAGGCCGCCCATCGAGAGCGCCGGCTGCATGGAAAAGCCCACCGTCTTCAACTGCCATTCGCCCGGACGGCGGATCTCGCAGAGCGCATGCGCCGCATGCCAGTCCGCATAGCCGTCGAACACCAGGAAATACACCGTATCGCGCATGAGACTCCCTCCTTAACTGACAGGAAGGAGTGTGAGCACCCCCTACTGCCAACGTGTTGTCAGCAGGGGTGACCATGAGCCGCTCCGAATGATCCCGTATGGGTCGCGCTCCTACACGGGGCTGACGCGGGTGGCTTGCCAGAAAAGGTTTTCTGTACCGTTAGATGAACTAACTGGTCACACTTTGTACTGACAAGCGGCGGGGTCCCCCGGACAATAGGGGTCCCTTTGTTTGCGGGTTTGCCATGAAGTCCATCTCGCTCATCCAGTTCCTCATTGAGGAACGCCGCGCCGGCCGCATCAACGCCGAGCTCTCCCTCCTGATCGAAGTCGTGGCGCGCGCCTGCAAGCGCATCGCCGTGGCCACCAACAAGGGCGCCCTGGGCGGCGTGCTGGGCGAGGCCGGCACCGGCAACATCCAAGGCGAGGCGCAAAAGAAGCTGGACGTGATCTCTAACGAGATCCTGCTGGAAGCCAACGCCTGGGGCGGTCAGCTCGCCGCCTGCGCCTCGGAGGAAATGGAAGACCCGCAGCCCATCCCCGACATGTACCCCAAGGGCCATCACCTGCTGCTGTTCGATCCCCTGGACGGCAGCTCCAATATCGATGTGAACATCTCCGTCGGCACCATCTTCTCCGTGCTGCGCTGCCCGGACGGCGTCACCGAGCCGAAGGCCGAGCACTTCCTGCAGGAAGGCACCACACAGCTCGCCGCCGGTTACGTGGTCTACGGCCCGGCCACCGTGTTCGTGCTTACCTTTGGCCACGGTACGCACGAGTTCACGCTGGAGCGCGAAGTGGGCAGCTTCGTCCTGAGCCGCCGTGACATCCGCATTCCGGAAGAGACCGCCGAGTTCGCCATCAACATGTCGAACCAGCGCCACTGGGAAGCACCGATGCAGCGCTACATCGGCGAACTGCTCGCCGGCCAG
The DNA here is from genome assembly GCF_002878475.1 of Dyella sp. AD56. Classification (NCBI taxonomy): domain Bacteria; kingdom Pseudomonadati; phylum Pseudomonadota; class Gammaproteobacteria; order Lysobacterales; family Rhodanobacteraceae; genus Dyella; species Dyella sp. AD56. The sequence continues at coordinate 25,429 of NZ_NRDP01000017.1, read as the reverse complement.
GACGGCCCACGCGGCAAGGATTTCAACATGCGCTGGGTGGCCTCGATGGTGGCCGACGTGCATCGCATCATCACCCGCGGCGGCGTGTTCTTTTATCCGCTGGACGCCAAGATCAAGTCCAAGGGCGGCAAGCTACGCCTGATGTACGAAGCCAACCCGATGGCCTTCATCATCGAGCAGGCAGGCGGTGCAGCCACCACCGGTCGCCAGCGCATCATGGAGATCCAGCCCAGCGGCCTGCACCAGCGCGTGCCGGTGTTCCTGGGTTCGAAGAAGGAAGTAGAAGTGGCGACGCATTACCACGTTGAAGCAGACGGCGCGCAGGTGTGACACCCGCAAATATTTTCGCTCGATCGGAGCGACGCACAGAAACCGCATAGAAACCGCGTCGGACTGGCAGCGGCACGAGCAAGAAAATACGCCCGCTTCGAAGTCCCGTTCGAAGTGGGCTTTTTATTTGCCCTGCATCAGGCAACCAAGCAAGATCACGTCCGACACGCCGCCCCCACATCGGCGGCACCCTCCTACGGATGTCTTATATGGCCGACGCATCACGCTACGAGTTCAACTGGGAAGAGGTCGCCACGGCGCTGGTGAGGCAACAGGGCATCAGCGACGGCTTGTGGACGATCAGCGTCAACTTCCAGTTCACTGGAAAGAACATCAACGTCGACGGCAAGCCGTTCCGACCGGGTTTTGTCGGCTCGCTGAGCAATGTGAGTCTGATGCGCGTCACCCAAGCTGTCCCCGGTCTTACCGTCGACGCTGCGAAGGTGAATCCGCGGCTCACCACATCGACCGAATCGCGTCGCCGTACGAACTAACAGGTGCCCGCGGCACCGGCTCGAACACGCCAACCGGGCGAGCAAGACAAGGGATCTATGGGGAACGATAAGGTCACTCCGCGACGAGGCACGCCCGCCTTGACGGACGTCCACAGCCGACCGAGACGCACGCTGCCACTGCTCGCCAAGGCGCTACTGCCGACGGTGTTACTTGTGGCCATGGTGGCAGCCAGTAGTTTGGCCTTGTCCGATGGCTGGGTACGGCTGGGCGATGACGTATCACCCGCACAGGCGCAGATGCGCCTGGAAGCATTCCATACGCTCGACTCGCTGGTGGCATCAAAAGTGGCACCGGCAGACATCGAGCGTGCGCTCGACGGCATGCAACTGAGTACGGTAGCCAGACAATCGCTGCGTGGAGAACTTCAACCGGAGACGGCAACGCTCGCGACGGCGCTTGACGCGAGCCCAACGACACCGGCGATACAGCCCGCACCGCAGCCGCAAACCAGCACGCAGCGCCCGCAACTCGTGTGGATCCGCCTGTGGGATACCGATGCGGAGGACGGTGACGTCGTTCGCATAGACAGTGGCGGTTACAGCCGCACGGTGCGACTGACCAAACACGGCGATACGTTCGCGGTGCCCGTTTCGCCTGACGGAATGGTGCGCGTCACCGGTATCAAGGACGGCGACGGCGGCGGCATTACCGTGGGATTAGCGTCAGGTTCGTCGCAAGCGGTGTTTCCTATCATGAGCGAAGGCCAAGTGCTCGGCCTTCGGGTGAGGATGGAATAATGCGCTGGCTCAGCTCGCTCGCCACACGGTTGATGCCAGTGGCTTTCCTTGTCATTGCGGCGATCGCTGTGGCGCAATTCTGGCTACAGCACGCGCCCAGCGGTCACGCACTGGATGCTTACGTGGACAAGACCACGGGCTTTCTGCACGCGTACGCCTGGTGGGCGCTGGGTTTGTCGGTTCCGTTGTGGCTATTGTTCTTTCTGGGCTATTTCCGCGAGCGCCAACGGCTCGCCCAGCCCAACGCCGTGGATGGAGGCTACTTCATGGATATTCTCGATCGCCTTACCAACCGCACCGCACTGGAGGCGCGTCTCGCCCAACAGCCCGACGCGGTCTTCATCGATGCCGAACAACTGGCGACCACGCTCAAGAGCCAAGTGATCGGTCAGGATGCCGTGTGCGACGACATGGCCGCGCAGATACGCCGTCGCCTTGCGCTCAAGCAGCGTGGCAAGCCAGTGGGCGTTTTCCTGCTCGCCGGGCCGCCGGGTACCGGCAAGACCTACTTGGCCAAATGTCTCAGCGCGTGCCTGCAGCGCAAACTCCTGCATTTCGACATGACCCAGTTCGCCAGCGGCGGGCACGGCGCTACGCAGCTATTCGGCTCGTCCAAGGGTTACGTCGGTTCCGACAACTACGGCAAGCTTACCGCCGGGCTGCGTGACGCACCCAATGCAGTCGTATTGCTGGACGAGATAGAGAAGGCCCACTCGGACGTCCAGAAAAACTTTCTCACGGCCTGGAATGACGGCTTCATCACCGAAGCGTCGGACGGCAAGCAGATATCCACCACGCAGGCGATATTCGTCCTCACCACGAATGCGGCAACCGATTCGCTGCAGGCAATGATCGAGCAGCATCGCAACGACGCTGACGAGTTGCGCCGCACGTCCACCAACGCGTTGCGTGAATCAGGTTTCGCGCCGGAGATCATCAACCGTCTTGATCGCATCTTCATTTTTCGACCGCTGTCCGGACTGGACATCGCGCGCGTTACCGCGCTGGAGATCGAAGCGATGATCAAAGGTTATGGACTAGATGTAGCACTGGGTGGCATCGACGCGGAACTGCTGCTGGACATGATGCATCGCCAGGGCCGACTGGGTTCGGCCGCGTCTGCGCGTGACCTGGTGCGCATCGCGGAAGAATCCATCGCCGACACATTGATCGAAGCCAAGCAGAAGGGGCACACCAGGGTGTCGCTGGTAGCCGTGGACGGTCGTGTCGTGGCGAGGCCCGCTTCGTGAGCGTTGGCGGTCCGGAGTCGCCCATTCGTACATTTCGCCAACTATGGCAGCGCGCACCCGCGTGGCGACTACTGGGCCTTCTCGCCACGTTGCTGACGGTGCTTTGCGTAGTGTTCCCGCCGCGCCCGAAGACCGTGACACCTGCGCCGGCGTCGCTGCCACAGGCTTCTTATGCAGCCCCAGCCCAACCCTTGGCTCCGCTTCCGGTTGCGCCCAAGCCGGCTGCACAGGCACTCGCCGTGACCCCGCCGGCTCCGACAAGCCCAACCCGGGTTCAAACGGCCCGCCTTTCGCTGGCCGCGCCCGGTGAATCGCACAGCGCCGATGGACTGAACGATGCGCTGGCGGGTCGCCGTTTCAGTGGCTCATTGCGCGTGGACGGCTTCGACGTGCCGCTTCCTCCGGGCGACTGGCTTCAACTGGCCAGCACGCATTTCGACCAGAAGACGACCGCCGGCGAACTGCTCATGCTTGGTCGCGTCAAGAACCAGCGCTTGATGGGCTATGTCCGCATTACGGCAGGTCGAAGCACCAGCGAACCCGAAACCGGATTTCGAACCAGTCCGGGATGTGATCAGCAGAACGAAAACACCAACGTTTTCGTCCGAGAAGCACTGGAGCCCTTCGGACACCAGGCGTGTTGGATCATGGATCATTCTTTCCTCGCGCCTCTCCAGGCCTGGGCCGACCGCGCTAACAAACTGCCAGCACTGGAACGCGCTGCGGCCGGTGATCTTGCTGCGAAGGGGGTGAGTTATCCACAGGAAATGGTGGGAATTCGTTTTACCCGTGCCGAGCGTTGGGGTTTGCTGGAAGTGCGCTACGTCTTCAACCCGGAGGAGGATCACATTGCTTCGGCGAATGTGGCCACATATACGGATAGCGACTGGCAGCCTGCGAATATCCATCGTCACCCGGAAAAGGTCGCCTACGTGAACAAGCTTACGCATTGGAGCGGTGACTTCTGGCCCCGATTCAAGGCCGCCTTCGACGCAGGGCAACCAACAATTTCACGCTGAGCGCCGGCTATTTTCGTTGGGTACGGCCCGGTCGCGGGCCATTCGCGGCTGACCGATTGCCCAACAACCCACCCCATTCCGCCATCATCACGCCCCCCCACCAGTCGTACACTCGCCCGCCAACCACCCACCGGCGATGGAATAGCCGGCAGGTCACACCACCCAACGGTCCCACCTCCGACATGACGTCCACCCGCCGCATCCGCTCGCTCCTCCCCCTGCTCGCCACGCTGGCGCTCTGTGCCTGCTTCGGTGACACCAAGCCCACTCCGCCTGCTCCTATCGCGCCGCCGCCGGTGGTGAAGCTGCGTATTGGGTTGGCGCTGGGCGGTGGTGCGGCCAAGGGTTTTGCACATATCGGCGTGATCAAGATGCTGGAGGCCAACGGGATCCATCCCGATGTGGTTTCCGGCACCAGTGCGGGTAGCGTGGTGGGCGCGCTCTATGCCAGCGGCATGGACGCGTTCCAGTTACAGGAAACTGCCGTTGCGCTCGATCAGGCGAGCATCCGCGACGTACGGCTGTTTTCCGGTGGCGTGGTGCAGGGACAGAAGCTGCAGGACTACGTGAACCAGCAGGTGAAGAACCGCCCGCTGGACAAGCTCAACGTGCCGTTCGCCGCTGTGGCGACGCAGTTGGAGACCGGCCAGCGCACCGTGTTCGTACGCGGCAACACTGGGCAGGCGGTGCGCGCATCCAGCAGCGTCCCGGGCGTATTCGAGCCCGTGGAGATCAACGGCAAGCATTACGTCGACGGCGGCGTGGTCAGCCCGGTGCCGGTCGATGCAGCACGCCAGCTCGGCGCGGATGTGGTGATCGCTGTGGATATCTCCAGCAAGGCCAGCGGCACCAACCCTCAGGGCATGCTGGGCATCGTGGGGCAGTCCATCAGCATCATGGGCCAGAAGCTGGGCGAGCAGGAGCTGGCGCGGGCCGATGTCGTCATCCGCCCGAAGGTGAACCAGATCGGTGCCGCGGACTTTGAGCAGCGTGATCAGGCCATCCTGGAGGGCGAACGCGCTGCACTGGCGGCCATTCCGGCAATCAAAGCCAAGATCGCCGCGGTACAGGTGGCGCGCCAACAAGCTGCGTTGCACCCGCAGCCTGCGGCGACGACCGCCGCTCACTAAGGCCGAAGCAGTTTCTTTTCCCGCTGTCCATACAGCCGTCCGGATGATGTGATCCCGGGCGCTCGCGCGGTAGCTTGCCCGCCGGAAACTTCGGGGGAAAGCCATGAGTTCATGCGATCAGTGCGGCAAGTCAATCCTGTTTGGCGGCCGCAAGCTTGATGGACGCCGTTACTGCAGCGCCGCCTGTGCTCGGGCCCATCCATTACTCGAGATGGCCGACCGGGTTCCGTCTGACATCCTCCAGCGCCATGTCGACGAATGGCGCCGGTCAGCCTGCCCGAAGTGCAAACGGAACCATGGCACCATCGATGTACATGAGCATCATCGCGTGCATTCGCTGGTGCTGATGACGCAGTGGAGCACGCGACGCAACGTATGCTGCCGGCGCTGCGGCCGCCGCGAACAGTTGTTGAGTACGTTGTATTGCGCCACCTTAGGTTGGTGGGGCTTTCCATGGGGGTTGCTGGTTACGCCGGTGCAGATCGCCCGCAACGTTGCCGGCCTGTGCAAAAGCGAATCGGATCAGCCGTCGCTCCGATTCGAGCAGATCGTGCGACGCCAGATTGCACGCCGTTACCTGGAAACGCAGGTGGCAACACCGGTCGTAAGATAAGGCGCGTTGGCGGAAGGTGGCGGCGCCTGTTAGCGTGGAGTTTTCCACCGTTCTCCAGGCTCCGCCATGCAACACCCTGCCCGTTTGCTGCTTCCACTCCTGGCCATCGCCTTCGTCCCTGCGCTGCATGCCGCACCCGCCGTCGATCCGCGTATCGACGCGCTGCTAACCGACCTGGGCAAGGTCCGGGCCATCAGCGCCGTACAACTGTCACCCGACGGCACTCAACTCGCGTGGGTCGTGCGTACCGACGGCAAGGACAACATCGAAGTCGCCAAGGCCGATGGCAGCGACGCGCATCGCGTGGGCACCAAGACCGGGGACTGCAACGAAACCGAACCCGCGTGGTCACCGGACTCGCATCATCTCGCCTTCCTGGCGAACTGCGTTAGCGGCAGCAGCCGGCAGAAGGACCTGCTCATCGTCGACACGCTGGCCAAGGAATCGCCGCACCATATGGCCACGCTGCCAGGCGTCGCCCAGGACCTCAGCTGGTCGCCCGACGGCAAGTCCTTGGGCTTTCTCTACGTGCCCAACGGTACGCGCCGCGCCAGCGCGGTGTACGCGGCAAAGCCCGCGTCAGGAGAGATCGGCGTGGACGGACTGGAAGTGCAACGCGTGGCGGCCGTAGACGCGACAGGCGGAGCGGTGCGGCTGCTCTCACCGGAAAGTGTCTACGCCTATGAGTTTGCCTGGTCACCGGACAGCCGGCTGATCGCCTACACCGGTGCGCCACCGCCGGGCGACAACAACTGGTGGCTGGCCAAACTTTACGTGCAGAACGCTGAGTCCGGTGCAAAGGGCTCAGCCATCCTCGATCCTTCTACCGTGAAAGGCTCGTTGCATGGCTTGCAGATCGCTCTGCCTCGCTGGTCGCCAGACGGTAAGCGCATCGCCTTCATCGGCGGTTTGATGAGTGATCAGGGTGCAACCGGCGGTGATCTGTATGCGGTCTCGGTCACCGGCGGCGAACCGACTAACCTCACGCCGGGTACGCGCGTGACGCCTTCCTGGTTCGCATGGACTGGCTCACAGCAGATGGTGGTGGCACAAGTCACCAACGGCCAGAGCCAGGTCGCCCAGTACGATGTGGACGCCGGCAAGGCCACACAGTCGCGCGCGCTGTTTACCCTGCCCACCAGCATCGGTGACGGCAGTGCGGAAATGGCTTTGTCGCTGTCGGCCGATCACACCAAGGTGGCCTTCGTGCAGAGTTCCTATGCCGAGGCGCCGGAAGTGCGTGCCGGCGCGCTCAGTAACGATGCACCGCCAGCAGTCAGCCACATCAACACCGTGCTCAAGCCCCGTTGGGGCAAGGCCGAATCGGTGGAGTGGGACAACGAAGGCCACCACGTGCAGGGTTGGCTGCTGTACCCCGCCGACTACGACCCGAAGAAGTCGTACCCGATGATCGTCACTGTGCATGGCGGACCGTCGAGCGCCGTGATTCCGCGCTGGCCCAGCGTGGGCTTTGGTGGCGTACCGTTCTCGGCGCTGGGCTACTTCGTGTTCATGCCCAACCCGCGCGGCAGCTTTGGCCAAGGTGAAGCCTACGTACAAGCCAACCGCAAGGACTTCGGCCATGGCGACCTGCGCGACATCCTCACTGGCATCGACACGATCGAGAAGAAACTGCCGGTAGACGACAAGCGCCTGGGGCTCACCGGTTGGAGCTACGGTGGCTTCATGAGCATGTTCATTCCCACGCAAACGCAGCGCTTCCACGCCGTGGTGGCAGGCGCAGGCATCGCCAACTGGCAGAGCTACTACGGCCAAAACCTGATCGACCAGTGGATGATTCCGTTCTTTGGCACGTCGGTATACGACGACCCGCAGGCCTATGCCAAAAGTTCGGCGATCAACTTCATCAAACAGACCAAGTCGCCCACGCTGGTCGTGGTGGGTGATCGCGATGCGGAATGTCCGGCGCCGCAATCATTCGAGTACTGGCATGCATTGCGTGCGCTCGGCGTGCCGACGTCGCTGGTGGTGTATCCGAACGAAGGCCATCACTTCGTCGATCCCGACCATCAGCGCGATGTGTTGCAGCGCGCGCTGATGTGGTTCGAGAAGTACCTGCCTGCGTCGAAGTGACCATGGGTGGGCAGTTCATTTTTAAACTGCCCGCCATAACGAATCGCGTGCTTTAGGTGATGAACACCTGATCGCAGGACACCTCAGAACAATTGCCCTTGCGGCGACGGTTTGCGCGGCGGCGTGAACTTGGTGGTGTCCAGCGACAACTCCCGCGTACGACCCAAGCCATGCTTGCGGCAAGCCACATCGAATCGGCGGCGGATGAGCTCCGCGAACACGCCATGCCCACGCATGCGCGTGGAGAAGCCGCTATCGTAATCGCGGCCACCGTGCATCTGCTGCACGAGGCTCATCACATGGGCGGCGCGTTGCGGCACGTGTAGCGCCAGCCACTCACGGAACAGTGCCTTTAACTCATAAGGGAGGCGCAACGTGGTGAAGCCGGCGCACGTGGCACCGGCATCGGCGGCCTGCTCCAGTACAGCTTCCAGGTCGCCGTCGTTGAGTGCGGGAATAATGGGCGCGACAAGCACGCCGACCGGTACGCCGGCGTCACGCAAGGTGCGAATCGCCTTGATGCGTCGATGCGGTGCGCTTGCGCGTGGTTCCAGTTTTGCGGCCAGGTGGTTGTCGAGTGAGTTCACCGACACGAACACCTGCACAAGGTTTTCCCGCGCCATCGACACAAGGATGTCCAGGTCGCGTTCGACCATCGAGTTCTTGGTGACGATGGTGCATGGATGTTTGCACTCCGCGAGCACTTCCAGTGCGGCGCGCGTGAGCTTCCAACGGCTTTCGATCGGCTGGTAGGGATCGGTGTTGCTGCCGATATTGATCGGGCTGACGGTGTAGGAAGGACGCGCCAGCTCATGGCGCAACACTTCGGCCAGATTGCTCTTCGCGCGAAGCTTGGTTTCGAAGTCGAGGCCGGGCGATAGATTGAGATAGCTGTGCGAAGGCCGCGCGAAGCAGTAGATGCAACCGTGCTCGCAGCCGCGATACGGATTCAACGCCTGGTTGAAATGGATATCGGGCGAATCGTTGCGGGTGATGACGCTGCGTGCCTTCTCTTCCGTCACCTCGGTCCGCGGGCGTGGGGCCTGCTCGTCGAGCACAAGGCTTTGCCAGCCGTCGTCTTCCGCGTGATGGCGGATGGACTCGAAGCGGCCTTCCGGGTTGGAGGCAGCGCCACGGCCCTTGAGGGCTTGCAGGGGGAGAAAGGATTCAGCCATGTCAGCAGTTTGCGCTGGCGATGTCTCAGGTGGCGCGACACCTCGCCCCGGCCTTTAGTCAGGACGCCTGACCTTATTTCGCCGGCACCAGCTGGGTTCTCAGCGCATCGCCCATGGCCTCCAGCGGATCGCGCCCCAATTGCCTGCTCAGCTCGTTGAACACGGGCTCGGATATCGTCCATCCCATAGGGATGGGGTAGTCCCCCGGACACAGCCGGAAGTGCCACAGGATGTCCCCGTTCTCAGGGTGGGCAGCATCGGGCCGGAGCGCGTTCAACAATTGCACGCGTGCGTATTCACCCCGTGCACTGCGGGTATCCAGCAAGGCGTAGAGCGGCGCTGTGGCCTCACCGCTGACATGGCCGTGGATATGGCCGGGTGCTGCCAGGCATGCGGTGGAATAGAACGGCAGTGGATGGTGCGCATCGTGCTGATCGATGAAGTCGGTCATCAATGGATCGTTGCTGATATGGATGACGATGAAGCGCAGCGGTATGCCACGCGCTTTCGCCTTCCCGCGCAGCAAATGCATCACCTCAAGCAAGGTGGTGGCGCCGGAATTCTCGAAGTAACCACCATCCACAAGTTGCAGCCGATCCGGCACGGGAGGATTGGCCAGATTGGCCTCCAACGTGCCGGCCGGGCTCACGTAGGTGAAGCGTGCGCTGTTGAGCACTACCTCACTGAGGGGCACGCGGGGATCAAGCCAACTCGAGCCGTCGAGCCCGGCTGTCCAGGGCTGACGTTGTGGCGTTGCCAGCGGCTGGAACGGGTGTTGGATGAAACGTTTGCCTTCGGCCACCGTCGTGCTGTTGAGGAACAACGCCGGAAGCGTGGGCGATGTACCAGCTTGCTTGTAAAGCGCCGAGAACGGTTGCGCAAATGCAGGCATTCCTTCTTGGTTGGCGGCAGCCTCCCACGCGCGGGTCAACGCGCGGGAGCGGTCGTCCATCCAGGCACCGGGCAGCCAGCGCTGGGTGAAATCCACGAAGAAGGCATTGGCCAGGGTGGGCGCGAGAAAGTCGTGGCTCAACATGCGCCGCGATCGTGGTTCCAGCGTCGAGATATCCACAGGCTGCGGTGACGCCAGCGACGCGGTATAGACCGCCAGCCCCAAGCCACCACCCGAAACACCACTGGTCGCCAGCAGGTGACGAGCGAACAAAGGTTCACCCTCCACAGGCTGCCCCTGTTGGGTGACGGCGGTGAGCCGGCTGAGCACTTCACTCGTCCACGCTGCACCGCGAATGCCGCCACCTTCCGATGCCACCAGGATCACCGGGCAAGGACTCCGTTCCGCGCAACGGTCCGTGAGCCAGGTATCCACATAGACGTCGAAGGTCGGGCGTGTATCTGCCGGTTGCCGTTCCGGATGCACGTGCGTGCTCATCGCAGGGTATTGGCGCACCTTGTGGTTATCGTTGAGGTGTAACGCGTGCAGCGATGCACTGACCAGCAGCAGAATGGTGAGCAGCGGCAATCCACGCCGGTCGCCGGCCATGCACAGTAAGCCCCCGTTGTAACAAAGGAAGGCCTCGGCAATGAGCAGGATCGCCAGCGGGCCGATGCCATCCAGCAGTTCCGGCTTGAGGGCGATCAGCACCGTGGCGAGCACGTTGAGCGTTATCACGATCGCATAAGTCGCCATGGCCCTTTGACCGAGATCGCGCACGCGCCATACGCGTTTTTCTTCTCTCGGTCGCAGGCAGGGCTCGCTTATCCCCGCGACGCGACGCGATAGCACATGCCACACACGGCGCCGCATGATGAAGAACACGACGAGTGCTGCCGACTCCGCCAACAGCCCAAGCGCCCTCCAACTGCGTTGCATGCACTGGTCAGTGATGCCACATGGGCCATGCGGCAGCTTGGTCAACGCGAGCACGTAGCCCAAGCAGACCAGCAAGGGCACCGACGCGCCGAGCAGGCGCGGTAACCAGTCGCGCAAGACGGCAGCGCGCTCATCCTGCAACGATGGCCAGCGTGGATAGCGAAGACGGTATGCGTTGCGTGCGGCATGCCATATCGAGAGGCCGGTCAGTGCGCTTGTCGCCAGCAACGCGAGATAGCGCGCCCGATTGGGATCCGTCCATAAGGCGATGAGGAAGAGTTCTGCCGCCTGATCCACCGCAATGGCGACAACGGCCACCACCGCCAGCACCAGCAGCGATACGCGCACGGGCTTGAGGTGATCGAGCACCAGCGCAGTCCAGCCCAGCATGCGTCGCCAGCGATGGCGGATGCTGGGGCGTCGCGTTCCCTTTGCGCGTTGGACATCGGGCATGCGGCTCCCTCCTGGCGCCGTGTTTCGCCATGGCCGGCTCCATAGTAGAGCGGCTCGGGTCTGTCACCCGTGATGGGGTTCGCGTGCACGTTTCGCACACATCGCCAACTCGGCGCTGAAGGCGCCAACCTGCGTTGCGCTGGCGCTCACCCTGCCTGTGGATACTTCGTAAGCCTGTGGATACTTTGTGGATCGACTCACCGGGAGCATGCGATGACCACCGAAGGCTTGTTGGTTTTCCTGTTGATCGGCGCCATTGCCGGCTGGGTTGCCGGCCTGATCGTGCGGGGCTTCGGCTTCGGACTGATCGGCAACATCGTGGTCGGCATCATCGGCGCATTCTTTGCCGGATGGCTGCTGCCCCGACTGGGCGTGCATTTCGCTGTGGCCGGCCCGTTCGTGAACAGCATTCTGCATGCGCTGATCGGCGCGGTGGTGCTGTTGGCAATCGTTGGCGTGATACGCAGTGTGTGAATCGCGTGTATTGAAAAGGCGCGGCGGTTGCCCGTCGCGCCTTCTCCTTGCATTGCCGAACATCAGTAGCGGATATCGACGTCCTTGGTCTCACGCAGGAACAGCAAGCCGATGAAGAACGTGGCGATGGCCACGATGATCGGATACCACAGGCCGTAGTAGATATCGCCCTTCCACGCCACCAGCATGAAGCCGATGGTGGGCACGAAGCCACCGAACCAGCCGTTACCGATGTGATACGGCAAGCTCATCGAGGTATAGCGGATGCGTGTGGGGAACATCTCCACCAGCCATGCCGCAATGGGCCCGTACACCATGGTCACGTAGATCACCAGGATCGCCAGCAAGACGATCAGCATCACGTAGTTGCTCTGCGCGGGATCGGCTTTTTCCGGATAGCCGGCCGCTTTCAGTGCGGCGCCTAGTTGCGTACCGAATGCCTTGCCCTGATCTGCAAACGCCTTGCTGTCGAGCGAAGCGCCTTCGAACGATGTGATGGTGCGATCACCGATCTTCACCTCGGCCACGCTGCCCGGCTCAGCGGTGATGTTGGAGTACGGAATGCCCTTCTTCGCCAATGCACTCTTGGCCACGTCGCACGAACTGGTGAACTTGGTCTTGCCCACCGGATCGAACTGGAAGCTGCATGCCTTTGGATCGGCCACCACTTTCACCGGCGATGTCGCCGCAGCAATTTCGATGGCCGGATTGCCGAAGTGCGTAAGTCCCTTGAAGATCGGGAAGTAGGTGAGTGCAGCTATCAGACAGCCGGCAAGCACGATGGTCTTGCGGCCAATACGGTCCGACAGCCAACCGAACAGCACAAAGAACGGTGTACCGATGGCGAGTGCCGCGGCGATCAACAAGTTCGCAGTGGTGCCGTCGATCTTCAGGCTTTGGGTAAGGAAGTACAGCGCGTAGAACTGGCCCGTGTACCACACCACCGCTTGACCGGCTGTTGCGCCGAGCAGCGCGAGGATCACCAGCTTGAGGTTCTTCCAGTGGCCGAATGCCTCGGTAAGCGGCGCCTTGGACTGCTTGCCCTCGGCCTTCATCTGCTTGAACACCGGCGATTCCTGCAACTGCATGCGGATGTACACCGACACCGCCAGCAGCAAGGAGGACACCAGGAACGGAATGCGCCAGCCCCAGTCGTCGAACTTGGTGTCGCCCAATCCCAAGCGTGTGCCGAGAATGACAAGCAGCGATAGGAACAGGCCGAAGGTGGCGGTGATCTGGATGAAGCTGGTGTACAAGCCGCGTTTGCCGTTGGGCGCATGCTCAGCGACATAGGTGGCAGCACCACCGTATTCGCCACCCAGCGCAAGGCCCTGCAGCAAGCGCAATGCGATCAGCAAGGTGGGGGCGGCGACGCCGATCTGTGCATAACCAGGCAGCACGCCGACGAAGAACGTCGACAAGCCCATGATGATGATGGTGATGAGGAAGGTGTGCTTGCGGCCAATCATGTCGCCCAGCCGGCCAAACACGATGGCACCGAACGGACGCACTGCAAAGCCAGCAGCGAAGGCGAGCAGCGCGAAGATGAACTGGCTGGTTTCGTTGAGTCCGGTGAAGAAGTGCTTGCCAATCAGCGCGGCGAGCGAACCGTAGAGATAGAAGTCGTACCACTCGAACACGGTGCCCAGGCTGGAAGCCAGGATGACGCGGCGGTGGCCGGTGTCGAGCGGCCCCCGCATATCGACGGCGGTCGTAGCCATGATGTAACCCTCAGTTGTGACGCTCAATTGGATCAATGGATGCGTACTTCAGGGTGCAGATCGCTGAAGCGGCTTCGGCCGCCTTGCGCGTTCCACTTCTTTTCCGGTTCGGGCACCTCCTATCGCCCCGCCCGGTTATGACCGAGACGACGCCCCTCCGCGTCGTCTCGTTGGGGGTGTTTAGAACTTGTATAGGCCGCTCAGGCTGACCTGGTTACCGTTGGTGTTCTGGCGCGGACCGTCAGCACCGACTTGATAACGCAGCTTGTCGTACATCCACTCCACGCCCAGCTCGTAGTTGCCCGAGGCGTACTGCAGGCTCAACGCCGACTGGTTGCTGCGCAACAGCGCGGTACCGGCGGTAGCGCTGGTGGTAGTCCAGTGGATCACCTGGTCGTTGTTCGGGCGCACCATGCCGTAGAACGCGTTGACGCTCCACTTCGGCGTGAAGTTGTAACCCGCCTGCACGTAGCCGCCCGATTCGTTGATGTTGCCGAACTGCGACATCGAGCCGAACAACTCGCCCAGTGCCCTGCCGCTGTAGATCAAACCCTTGAGGGTCCATACGCCCGGCTTCCACTGTGCACCCAATTCGTAGCCAATGCTGTTGAGGGTGTCACGCAGCGGCTTGGGATTGATGTCGCCCACGCCGTTGAGCTTGACCTCCGAATAGTGCGCCGTGAAATACGCCAGCCAGTCGCTGCCTTGCGCATGCAGGCGTGCTTCCACTTGCGGGCGGAAATTCGCGTTGCCCGCCGTGAGGTAGTTGACGGTGCTGGTGCCCGCCTCGTTGGCTGGACCATTCCAGTTACCTTCGAACACGCCCAGATCAAGGCGCCACTTGATGCCGTCCGAACCGTGGTTCAGATCCTGCATCCACACCACACCGGGATAGCGCCAGCCGACGAAACCGGTGCCGTAGCCCAGCGGGAATGCAATGTGCGTGAGCGAGGTGGCCGTGTTCTCCAGCGGGAACATCAACTCCCACTGCTGACCGATGCGGATGGTGCTACCCCAATCGGGATTGGTGATGTCCATGTAGGCCTGGCGCAAGCGCGGGATCGGCTGCTGTTGCGCATAGGCGCCGGTGCCGTTGTTGCCGCCGAAGAAGTCCATCTCGATACGACCGCCACCGGTCCAGTTTTCGGTGAGCTTGGCGCCGGTGATGTCGAGCCAGAAGCGGGTATTGCGGATGTCGAAGCCGCTGAGCGAGCCGTCATAGCCATTGGCTTTGTTGGCTGCGGTCGGTGGGGCCGGGATCTCGGCGTTCTGACCATTGCCGTAGTTGGAGAAGGTCCGGTCCTGGCCAAAGGCCGTCGCGCTGATGAAGCCATGCAGCGCCACCTTGAGGCCGGGCGCGGTGCTGAACTGCGGCGGCGGTGTCGCTTCTACCTTGGTCGACGTGGCCTGCGCAGTGGACTGCGCCTGCACCGCCGTGGCCTGGGCCTGCTGGGCAGTCTGCGCGGCCTGCGTGGTGGCTGCCTTCTGCTCCTGGATCATGGCCTTCAGTTCGGCCAGTTCCTGCTCCAACTGGTTGACTCGCTGTTCGAGCTGCTGCTCGTGGGTGGTGCTCTTGCTGCTCTTGGTTGTTGTGCTCTGCGCATGGGCTCCCAGCGGCAGGCTCAGCGCGCAAGCGATGCTGAGCGCCAGCAAGCCATGGCGACGTGCGGTCGTAGGCAGTGTCATAACAAGCCTCCCCAGGTCGATGACCCCCCGAGCATGTCCATGCTGCATTGCGGACGCCTATTCACCATTGGTCGAACCTCGACCAAAGTCGAAAGCGGCTGTGCTAACGCGGAAACGTACCGATCACCGGCCAGCCGCTACACTCGGAGGGCTTACTGCCGTGGCAAGCGGCGACATTCAACACATGAGGAGGCCGGCTTGGCCGGCCGCAGGAGCCCCACGATGTCCAAGCTCTACCCCGTCAAGCCCGATTTCGCCGCCAAGGCCCGGGTCCGCAAGGACGATTACGAGCGGCTCTACGCCGAGTCGGTGCAAGACCCGGAGGGCTTTTGGGGCAAGATCGGCCAGCGCCTGCAGTGGACCAAGGCGCCCAGCAAGATCAAGAACGTCTCCTACGACCCGAAGAACCTGCATATCCGTTGGTACGAGGATGGCGAGCTGAACGTCTCGGCCAACTGCCTGGACCGCCATCTCGCCGAGCGCGGCGACAAGACGGCCATCATCTTCGAGGGCGACGACCCGAACGAGTCGCGCCATATCACCTATAAGGAACTGCACGCCGAGGTGTGCAAGTTCGCCAACACGCTCAAGCACCTTGGCGTGGTCAAGGGCGACCGTGTGGCCATCTATATGCCGATGATCCCGGAAGCCGCCGTGGCTATGCTGGCCTGCGCGCGTCTGGGCGCCGTCCACTCGGTGGTGTTCGGTGGCTTCTCGCCTGATTCGCTGGCCGGCCGCATCGCCGACTCGACCTGCAAGGTCGTGGTCACCGCCGACGAGGGTGTGCGTGGCGGCAAGAAGATCCCGTTGAAGACCAACGTGGATGCCGCGCTCGAGCGCCCGGGCACCAACAGCGTGGAAACCGTGATCGTGGTGCGCCGTACCGGCAGCGCCGTGCCGATGCAGTCGCCGCGCGACCGCTACTACCACACACTGATGGAAGGCCAATCTGCCGACTGTCCGCCGGTGTCGGTGGAAGCAGAACACCCGCTGTTCATCCTTTACACCTCCGGCTCCACCGGCAAACCCAAGGGCGTACTGCACACATCGGGCGGCTACTTGGTCTACGCCGGATACACGCATGAGTTCGTGTTTGACCTGCGCGAAGACGATGTCTACTGGTGCACCGCAGACGTGGGCTGGGTCACGGGCCATAGCTACGTGGTGTACGGCCCGCTCGCCAACGGCGCCACCACGGTGATGTTCGATGGTGTGCCCAACTATCCCGATACCAGCCGTTTCTGGAACGTGGTGGACAAGCACAAGGTCACGCTGTTCTACACCGCGCCGACCGCCATCCGCGCACTGATGCGCGAAGGCGAAGGCCCGGTGAAGAAGGCATCGCGCGCCTCGCTGCGCCTGCTGGGCTCTGTGGGTGAACCGATCAATCCGGAAGCCTGGGAGTGGTACTACCGCGTGGTGGGCGACGAGCGCTGCCCGATCGTGGACACCTGGTGGCAGACCGAAACCGGCGGCATCCTGATCACGCCGCTGGCGGGTGCCATCGACGCTAAGCCGGGTTCGGCCACGCTGCCGTTCTTCGGTATTAAGCCGGCCATCGTGGACGCTGGCGGCGCGGTGCTTGAAGGCGCCACCGAAGGCAATCTGGTCATCACCGATTCCTGGCCGGGCCAGATGCGCACGGTGTACGGCGACCACCAGCGCTTCATCGACACGTATTTCAGCGCGTATCCAGGCAACTATTTCACCGGCGACGGCGTGCGCCGCGATGACGACGGCTACTACTGGATCACCGGCCGCGTCGACGACGTGATCAATGTCAGCGGCCACCGCATCGGCACCGCTGAAGTGGAAAGTGCACTGGTGGCGCACCCCAAGGTGGCGGAAGCCGCCGTGGTCGGCGCACCGCACGACATCAAGGGACAGGGCATCTATGCCTTCGTCACACTGGTGGCCGGTGAGCAAGGCAACGACGAACTGCGCAAGGAGCTCGTCGCCTGGGTGCGCAAGGAAATCGGCCCCATCGCCACGCCGGATTTCCTGCAATGGGCACCGGGCCTGCCGAAGACGCGCTCGGGCAAGATCATGCGCCGCATTCTGCGCAAGATCGGCGAGAACCAGCCTGATCAGCTCGGTGACATCTCCACGCTGGCCGATCCGGGTGTGGTGAAGAACCTGGTGGAAGAACGCCTCATCAAGTGACGATGTAAAGGAAGCTAGGAGCGCACCTATGTGCGACCGCGGAGCGGGCAGTGTCATCCCCCGGATGGGAGCTTCGCGACGCGGTCGTTACGGCGTCATCGCTCCGCGGTATCCCCTTAGGTACATGCCAGTCGCGCACAACGTGCGCTCCTATAGAAAAGCTGAAAGACCATGCCTGACGTACTGATCGCTGACGATCACCCGCTGTTCCGCGATGCATTGCAACGCGCCGTGGTCGCTGCCATTCCCGACGCCAACGTGTACAGCGCCGACAGCGTCTATTCCCTGCTCAGCTTGATCGAGCAATACCCCGATGCCGAGCTGTTGTTGCTCGACCTGCACATGCCGGGTGCCCGCGGCTACTCTGCGCTTGCGCACATTCGCGGACAGTTTCCCGGCCTGCCGACCATCGTCGTGTCCGGACACGAGGACGTACAGGTCGCGCGTCGCGCACTCGCGCACGGCGCTTCCGCCTACATTCCCAAATCGACGCCGGGTGAAGACATCATCACCGCGATCCGCAAAGTGCTGGACGGCGACGTATGGCTGCCGCACCAGCTAGTCGGCGGCGGCATGGAGCTGAAGCCTGACGAAGCAGCCGTGGCCGACCGCATCGCCACGCTGACACCGCAGCAGTTCCGCGTACTCACCATGATCGCCGAAGGTCTGCTCAACAAGCAGATTGCGTACGACCTTGGCGTTTCCGAGGCCACCGTGAAAGCGCACATGACGGCGATTATGCGCAAGCTCGGCGTGAACAACCGCACACAGGTGGCGATAGCCGCCAGCCATCTGGCGATCGATCAGGAAGCGATGCCGTCGTTACCGGATGATGATGAGTGATGAAGATGAAGCCACCGCGTTGCCTTCTGGCAAAACCCGCATGGGCTCCTATGCCGTCGTCTGACGTCTGACCAGCGCGCTCAGCAACGCGCGAAGTGCTGCCGGCCTGACCGGTTTGTGCAGGATGGGGTAACCCAGCGACCGCGCGCGCTGCTTGAGTTCGCTGCTGCCATCCGCGGTGATCATCGCTATCGGTGGCAAGTCGCCAATCACATCACGGAGTTCTTCCAGCGCCTGCAGGCCGTCCAGGTCATCGGTCAAGTGGTAGTCGGCGAGGATCAAATCGATGCCGCCGCGACGAAGCTCCTGTTCGGCCTGCGCTACGTCGAGCGCCGTGCGGCAGTCCACACCCCAGCGCTGCAACAGCGCGCGCATGCCGTCCAGAATGGCTGGATCGTTATCCAGGCAAAGCACGGTGAGTGGCAACTGTTCGTTAGACACCGGGTGCACGTTGGTACGGCGCCGAGGGATCGCATTTTCCGCACGCGGCACGCGCACCGCGAAGCAACTACCCTTGCCTTCCCGTGACTCCAGCTCGAGCTTGTGATGGAGAATGCCGGCAATGCGTTCGCAGATGGAAAGGCCCAGGCCGAGCCCCTTCTCACCCCACGGGGAAGGTCGATCCAGCCGTTGGAATTCACCGAAGATGCGCGCGCGCTGTTCCTCCGCGATACCTGGGCCCGTGTCCCAGACCTCAAGGCGCACCTCGTCACCCATGCGTCGCGCGCCAACCAGAATGTTTCCCTCGCGGGTGTAGCGCAATGCGTTGGAGATGAAATTCTGCAGGATGCGACGCAGCAACTGCGGATCGCTGCGCACTGCGAGTTTCGTCGGCACTACGCGCAGACGCAGTCCGCGCTGCTGAGCCAGCACGGCGAACTGCGCCTTGAGCGACTCGAACAGATCGGACAGCGCCACATTGCTCACATCGGCGCGGTAGCTGCCCGCATCGAGGCGCGAGGTATCAAGCAAGGCATCGAGCAGATCTTCCGCCGCGCGAAATGATGCGTCGATGCGCTCAGCGAGCAGGCTTGCCTCACCGTCGAGTCCCGGGTGTTGACGCAATGCCGCCGTGAATAGGCGCGCTGCATTCAAGGGCTGCAACAAGTCGTGGCTGGCGGCAGCGAGGAATCGCGTCTTTGAAGCGTTGGCCATTTCCGCTTCGCGGCGCGCGTGCGCAGCGGAGTTAAGCGCCTCGCTCAATTCAGCGGTGCGTTGGTCGACGCGTTGTTCCAGGTTTTCGTTCGCTTCGATCAAAGCCTGTTCGGCGTTTTTGTATGCAGTGACGTCGGTGTAGGTGGTGACGTAGCCACCACCGGGGAGCGCGCGGCCACGCATCTCAATCACCGAACCGTCCGGGCGAATACGTTGGAATACGTGCGGCGAACCGGCATGCATGTGCGCGATGCGCTTGGCCACGTGCGCCTCCACTTCACCTGGGCCGCATTCGCCGTGGTCCGCGTTCCAGCGAATCAGATCCGCCACTGGTACGCCGACGTAAACCATGCCATCGGGATAGTCGAATAATTCGAGGTAACGACGGTTCCACGCCACCAGTCGCATAGTCGCATCGATCACGCTGATGCCTTGCGACACGTTCTCCAGCGTCGTCGAAAGCAATTCACGGTTGAAGCGCAATTCTTGCGATGCTTCGTCCATCAGTGCCATGGCCTCGGCAATGTCCAGGCCGGAACCCGACAAGGCACCCATCAGGATGCGGCGCGCGCTGGCCGCGCCTACCGCCGATGCCAGCAGGCGTTCGGTGTACTGAATCAAAGCGCGATCCGCGGCCTCGCCCGATTGCAGCGCTTTGCCGCGCCGTTCGGCGTATTCCTCAAACGCGCGCTGGCTGGTGCGCTCACCCACGATGCGCTCGGCAATGGTGCGTAGATCAGCGACGGCGACGCGGCCACGCCAGTCGCCGGCGCCACGGCTGTCGATGGCGTAGGGATCGAGGAACATCGCAGCGTGCAGGCGTTCCTCCAGGTTCGGTCGGAAGCGCAACGAGACGAAGATGAGGCAGGCCACGTTCACCAGCAGCGACCAGAACGTGCCGTGCATGACCGGATCCCAGCCACTCAAATGAAACAGCGCTTGCGGCTGCAACCAGCTGAGATTCATCGGGCCCGTATCCAACCAACTGGCAGAACGGTTCATGGCGGGAAGCAGCAAGGTATACGCCCACACCAGGAAGCCCATCGCCAACCCCGTGGCCACGCCTTTGCGGCTCGCACCGCCCCAGTAGAGTGCCGCGATCATGCCCGGCGCGAACTGAGCGACCGCGGCGAACGCGAGCAGTCCGGTTGCCGCGAGATTGGTCGTGTCGGCCACCACGCGGTAGTAGACGTAGGCCATCGCGGCAAGCGCAATGATCGCGATACGACGCACAAGCAGCACCAGCTGCGATAGATCGGCGCGCTGCTCCAACTTCAACGCGTGAATGCGCAACAGCATGGGCATGACGATGTCGTTGCTGATCATCGTGGACAACGCCACGCACGCCACGATCACCATACCCGTCGCCGCAGAGAAGCCACCGATAAAGGCGAGCAGCGCCATGCCACGGTCACCGTAGGCCATGGGGAGCGTGAGTACCCAGGCATCCTTATTGCCCTGCTGCAGTTGGGGCAGATGCAGCCCGGCCGCCACGATGGGCAGCACCGCTAAGCTGATGATCACCATGTAGGCTGGGAACATCCAGCGCGCGCGCGAAACGTCGTGCGGGTCTTCGCATTCCACCACGCCGATCTGGAACTGCCGCGGCAGGCAAAACATCGCGCAAAAAGCGAGCAGCGTCTGTGCGAGAAAACCCGGCGATACGCCCTCAGCCAACTGCTGCGCCGGAAGTTGCATGGTGGCTGCGAGCCCAGGACCACGCCAGAGTGCATAACCCGCCAGGGCAATGAACACCACTAGCTTGATCAGTGATTCGACCGCAATGGCGAGCATCATGCCGTGATGGTGTTCGGTGGCATCGATGGTGCGCGTGCCGAAGAGGATCGCGAAGGTGGCCAGCAGGATCGCGCACCAGAGTGCGCTGTCACTGAACTGCGAAGTGCCCGGCGGAACCGCGCTACCAAGCACGGCATAAGACATCGCGACGGCTTTGAACTGCAGTGCCAGATACGGCACGACGGCAATGACGGCGATGACTGCCACCAGCGCGGCGAGTCCGTGCGACTTGCCGAAACGTGCGCCGATGAAGTCCGCGATCGAGGTGATGTTGCGCTGGCGCGCCAGCAACACGAGCCGGCGCAGCAGGCCGAAACCGAATACGAACAGCAGGATTGGCCCGAGATAGATCGGCAGGTAGGCCAGACCGTCGCGCGCCGCTGTGCCCACCGCGCCATAGAAGGTCCACGACGAGCAGTACACCGCGAGTGCAAGGCTATAGACGAGCGGGCGAAGGCGCGGCTGGCGCGGGTAGAGCGGGCGACGATCGCCCACGTAAGCCACGACGAACAGCAGTCCGACGTACAGCAGGGAAGCCAGTAGCAGTAGCCATCCGGCAATCAAGCGGTGTTCTCCGACATGAGCGCTTCCCTTCGGTGGGTACAACCGGCCGGTGCGCCTTTCCTCTGCGCCTGCCGTGCTTGTAAGTATCGCCTCTTGGACGGCAACATGCGCGGATGATCACGACCGATGGCCAGTCCCCGGCCCAGTTGGCGGCGGAGCTGGGGGATGAAGAGATCCACGTCTGGCGCCTTGCGTACGACCACCACGAGGGCCGCAAGCCCTTGTTGGCCATGCTCGGCGCCTATTTGGGCGTGTCGCCAGCCGACATTGCTTTGGAAACCTCGGAGCATGGCCGCCCGGCGTTGACAGGAAGCCAGCGCGACACTCTTTCCTTCAACTGGTCGCATAGCCATGACCAGGCGTTGATTGCCATCGCACGCGGCGTGCTGCCCGGCGTGGACCTCGAACGTATGCGCGCCCACCCCAAGGCCGTTCCCATCGCTCAGCGCTATTTCAGCCCGGACGAGACAGCTGCCCTGGAAGCCTTGCCAGCCGGACAACGCGATCGCGCCTTTCTGGAACTTTGGACGGCCAAGGAAGCGGTGCTCAAGGCATTGGGTCGCGGACTCGCGTTTGGATTGCACCGCCTGAGCATTGCTGCATACGGCGACTTGCCAGTGCTTCATCGACTGGATGGCGACGAAGCCAACCAGTGGCAATTGCATCGCCTGATCCTCGACGACGCGCACGTCGGCAGCCTGGCCTGGCGCGGAACGCCCCGTCGAATCCGACAGTGGACACTTGCCGGCACCGATTGATCGGCGCAATGTGTCCAACCCGCCGCCGCGAGTGGCGTCTTGCTACGTCTTAGTCCGCGAGTATTGAACACTCTATGACCCTGCTCAGCGTCAACGTCAACAAAATTGCCGTGCTGCGCAATTCGCGCGGCGGCATCGAGCCCGATGTGCTTCGTGCGGCCCACACCTGCATTGATGCGGGTTGCGGTGGTATCACTGTGCATCCGCGTCCCGATCAGCGTCACATCCGTCCTGACGATGTACGCGCGCTCGCGGCGATTACACGCGGTCGGGTCGAGTACAACATCGAAGGCAACCCCTTTGCACCGGCGCGCGGGAGTTATCCCGGCCTCATCGAGCTGGCGCGCGAAGTGCGCCCGACGCAGGTGACGCTGGTGCCCGACGGCGACGGCCAGATCACCTCCGATCACGGTTTTGATCTGACCCGAGACATCGACACACTGAAGCCCCTGGTCGCTGCGCTACGCGACATCGGTTGCCGCGTGAGCCTTTTCGTGGATTCAGGAGCTACCGGCTTCGACGCGGCCTTGGCCATTGGTGTCCAGCGAATCGAGATCTACACCGGTCCCTATGCCGAGGCCTTCGAAGAAGGGCATGTACAGGAGGAGCTCGATCGGTGTGCTGAAACCGCACGCCGCGCGCAACAAGCGGGCCTGGCAGTCAACGCCGGACATGACTTGAGCCAAGCCAACCTGGGCACGTTCAAGGCAGCCATCCCTGGGCTTGCCGAAGTGTCGATCGGGCACGCGTTGGTAGGTGAGGCGCTTTACGAAGGCCTGACAACCACGGTGCGGAAGTACCTGCAGATCCTGCGCTAATAGGGTGCTCGTCGCGAGCAGGTTCGCAATCGATGCAATCTGTGCGCGCCTGGTCCTGTAATCCTTTCGTGCAAGCGCTGGCAAGTCCGGCGCTCAGGTGCTCGGGGATCGTCTGGATTGTTTGGACGTCTATACGTCTTTACGCAAACGATGGGCGAAGCCGCTTACTTTTTTCCAGCCCAAAAAAGAACCCCCGCTTGAGGCGGGGGTTCTAAGGGTAGTGTTGCTGAATTCCTTTCGGAATTACTGACCTTCAGTGAAACCGATCTTCGTGAGGCCGTAGCTCTTGGCGTCGGCCAACACGCGGGCGACGTGCTCGTAAGCGACGCCGTCATCGGCATTGATCTGCACTTCCGGCTGCTTGGCCGGATCGCCCAGACCACCGATCACCGCGAGCTGTGCCTTCAGGCCAAGCTCGTCCACCGGGGTATCGTTCCAGTACAGCGCGCCGGACTGGTCGATCTTGAGGCGGACGGGTTCCGGCGGATTTTCCGGCTGAACCACGTTCGGGTTCGGCTGCGGAAGATCGATCTTCACCTTATGAGTCAGCATCGGAGCCGTGATCATGAAGATGATCAGGAGCACCAGCATCACGTCGACGAGCGGCGTGACGTTGATGTCGGCCATGGGACCCTTGCCACTTCCAGAACTGAATGCCATGGCTTGTTACTCCTTGCCTGTCGTCATGAAGCCGACATGCACCATGCCAGCGTCCTTGGCGTCGGCGAGGACCTTCTTCACGATCTTGTATTCCGTGGTCTTGTCCGCACGGATCTGTAGTTCGGGCTGCGGCGACTGCTGCGCCGCAACCGCGAACTTTGCCTTCAGCTCGCCCTCGCTGACTTCAATGTCATCGAGGTAATACGTGCCATCCGGCTTCACGGCCAAGTCCATCGGCGTAACCTGCTCCGTATCCGAAACCTTCGGATTAGCGGTCGGCAGTTCCACCGTGATTCGATGGGACATCAGCGGCGCCGTGATCATGAAGATGATCAGCAGCACCAACATCACGTCGACGAGCGGCGTAACGTTGATCTCCGACATCGGACCGCCGGCATTGCCTCCGGTACTCATTGCCATGGGTCAGATCCTCACTTGCCTTCGACGCGAGCGCCGGTGGCGAAGAAGTCGTGCAGGTCGTGCGCAAACTCGTCGAACTGAGCGTAGGTCAGACGGTTAGAGCGGTTGAAGAAGTTGTACGCAAGCACGGCCGGGATGGCGGTGAACAGACCGAAGGCGGTCATGATCAGAGCTTCACCCACCGGACCAGCCACAGCTTCCATCGAAGCGTTACCGGAGGCCGAGATCGAGATCAGGGCGTGGTAGATGCCCCACACGGTACCGAGCAGACCGATGAACGGTGCCGACGAACCGACCGTGGCGAGCAGGGTCAGGCCGCCTTCCAGACGGAGGCTCTCACGAGCAACTGCCTGGCGCAGGGCGCGATCGATGAACTCGGAGCGGCTCAGCGACTCGGCGAGGCGACCACCGCCGGCCGAAGCCTGCTGATGGTGAGCGACGGCCGAAGCAGCGTCGAGAGCGATCTTCGAGAACGGTTCGCCCTTGGGCTGAGCTTCGAGTTCGCGGATAGCATCCTGGGTCGAACCATTGGCCCAGAAGCCGTTGATGACCTTGTCTGCGCGGCCACGAACCATGGCGTTGCGGATGGCATTGGCGATGATGAAGTACCAGGAGGAGAAGGACATCACCACCAGCACCACGAACACGATCCAGCCAAGGAAATCGAAGTTGTGGATAAGGTGGTCGAAGCCCATCGACTTCATGGCTTCGGCGTTGGTGGTACCGCCCGCGGGGGCCGGAGAAGTTTGCAGGAACATAACGCTACCCTTGGAAAGTCAAGCGTGAACTGATTAACCGTAACCGAAGTTACAGCTGATTGAGATTGAAGTTGATCGGGACGCGGACATAGCCTTCCGTCTTTTGCCCGTTCCTTATGTTCGGATTGAAGCGCCACTTGCGTGCCGTTTCAATCGCGGCCTGATCCAGCTCGCGATAACCGCTGGACGCTTCCACCTTGATGTCCTTCGGCGAACCATCCACCCCCACCAAGATCATCAGCGTGACCGTGCCCTCGTGACGCTGGCGAATAGCCTGCGGCGGATACTTGGGCTGAATACGGCTGTTATAGCTGATGTCCTGACTTGCGGTGATATCCGCAGGCGGTGCCGGAGGAGCAGGCGGTGCCGGCGGTGCTGCTGCAACCGCGTTAGCCGAATGCTCTTCAACGCTCGGCGGCGGTGCCGGCGGCGGCGGAGTCGGCGGCGGCTTAACCTGCTGAATG